>NZ_JBYEXN010000011.1:0-161802 GCF_057621855.1 Parazoarcus sp. PS-13 R2A | reverse complement strand
GCCGATCACCAGCCAGCCTCGGATGTCGCCCAAAGCCGAACCCCCCGAACGGCGATCCATGCGCAGATCCGGAGTCAGGTACCTGTAAATCCAGGCAAACGAAAACGCCCCGACAAGATGCCGGGGCGTTTTCAACTTTATTGCCACGTTTTCGACTTTATTGGCAAGGAACAAGCTCGCGCCGATCGCAACCAGATCACTCCACCGTGACGCTCTTCGCCAGGTTCCGTGGCTTATCTACGTCCGTACCCTTCACCAGCGCAGCGTGATAGGACAGCAACTGCAGTGCGATCACGTGCAGCACCGGCGACAGCATGCCGTAGTGCTCCGGCATGTGCAGGATGTGCACGCCTTCGGACTCGGGGATCTCGCTGCCGGCGTCGGCGAACACATAGAGTTCTCCGCCACGGGCGCGGACTTCCTGCAGGTTGGACTTGAGCTTTTCGAGCAGTTCGTCGGCCGGGGCAACTGCGATCACCGGCATGTCCTTGTCCACCAGCGCGAGCGGGCCGTGCTTGAGTTCGCCGGCGGCATAGGCTTCGGCGTGGATGTAGGAAATTTCCTTGAGCTTGAGCGCACCTTCCATCGCAATCGGCCAATGGCGGCCACGACCGAGGAAGAGTGCGTGCTCCTTGCTGGCGAAGCGCTGCGCCCAGGCTTCGATCTGCGGTTCAAGCTCAAGCACTTTCTGGATGGCAACCGGCAGGTGACGCAAGGCGGTGAGGTAGTCGGCCTCGTCGGTCTCGGAGAGACGACCATTGATCTTGGCCAGCGACAGGGTGAGCAGGGCCAGCGCGGCAAGCTGGGTGGTGAAGGCCTTGGTCGATGCGACACCGATTTCGGGGCCCGCGCGGGTGATGAAGCGCAGGGCGGCTTCGCGCACGATGGCCGATTCGGGCACGTTGCACACCGCGAGGGTGCGGGTCATGCCCAGCGCACTGGCATGCTTGAGCGCAGCCAGGGTATCGGCGGTTTCGCCCGACTGGGAAATTACCACCACCAGGGTATCGGTTTCGGGCACTGACTTGCGGTAGCGGTATTCGCTGGCGATCTCGACCGTGCACGGGATGCCTGCGACCGACTCCAGCCAGTAGCGCGCGACCAGACCGGCGTGGTAGCTGGTGCCGCAGGCGAGTACGAGTACGCGACGCACACCGTCGAAAACCTCAGGGGCGCGCGCGCCGAAATGCAGCGGCGAGATCGAGCCGCCACCGGCAATCATCTCCAGCGTATTGCCCAGCGCCTGCGGCTGCTCGAAGATTTCCTTCTGCATGTAATGGCGGAACTGACCCAGCTCGACCGCATCGGCCGACAGGCTGGAAATATGTACCTCGCGCTCGACCGGTGAGCCGTCGGGCAGCATGACGCGGTAGCTGTCGCGACGCAGTTCAGCCAGATCGCCGTCTTCGAGATACACCACCTTGCGCGTGACCTGCAGCAGCGCTGCGGTATCGGATGCGGCATACATGCCATCCTCGCCAATACCGAGCAGCAGTGGCGAACCACGGCGCGCGACGATGGCGCGGAAGGGGTCGGCCTCGGACAGCACGCCGATGGCGTAGGCGCCGATCAGTTCGTTGGTTGCCAGACGCACCGCATCGAAGAGATCGGGCGTAGTCGCGAGCTTGCTGTGGATGAGGTGGGCGATGGCTTCGGTGTCGGTCTCGGACTCGAACACATAGCCACGCGCCTGCAGGCTGAGCTTGATCGACTCGAAGTTCTCGATGATGCCGTTATGCACCACTGCAAGCCCCGCCGAGATGTGCGGGTGGGCGTTGCGCTCCGAGGGCACGCCGTGGGTTGCCCAGCGCGTGTGGGCAATGCCGATGTTGGCCGACAGCCCAGCCTGATCCGCGAGCGCCGCAAGCTCTGCAACGCGGCCGGCCGAGCGCAGGCGGGTCAGCTCGCCGGACAACACCGCCAGCCCGGCGGAATCATAGCCACGATATTCGAGCTTGCGCAGGCCCTCGAGGAGCACGGGCACGACGTTGTTGGTGGCGATTGCTGTGACGATACCGCACATGACGCTGATCCTTTGATCCGGACGCTGCAGACCGGCTGCAGACGAGGGTTACTTGGTTTTGACCGGTTTCTTCCAGCTGCTGATGCTGAGCTGTTTGGCACGCGAAACGGTGAGCTGCTCGGGCGGCGCATCCTTGGTGAGGGTGGTGCCCGCACCTAGCGTGGCACCGCGCCCGACTCTGACCGGCGCCACAAGCTGGGTGTCCGAGCCGATGAAAACGTCATCCTCGATGACGGTGCGGTGCTTGAATGCGCCATCGTAATTGCAGGTAATGGTGCCGGCGCCGATATTCACGCGCTGACCGACATCCGCATCACCCACGTAGGCCAGATGATTGGCCTTGGAGTGATCGGCGACCACGCTGTTCTTGATCTCGACGAAGTTGCCGACGTGCACATCCTGACCAAGCACCGTGCCCGGACGGGTGCGCGCATAGGGGCCAATGACGCAGGCTTCGCCCATGGTGGTGCTGTCGAGATGCGAAAACGGTGCGACGCGGGTGCCTGCACCGATACGGCTGTCGCGCACCACGCAGTTGGCGCCGATGACCACGCCATCGCCGAGTTCGACGCGCCCCTCGAACACGCAGTTGATATCGATCTCGACGTCGCGCCCGCAGATCAGTTCGCCACGTACATCGATGCGGGCGGGATCGATCAGGGTCACGCCCTCATCGAGCAGACGCCCTGCAATCGCAGCCTGATGCAGGCGTTCGAGCTGCGCGAGCTGGGACTTGCTGTTGACGCCAAGGGTTTCGGACACGGCGTCAGGTTGCACCGTGACCACTTCGACATCCTCGGCCACGGCCATGCCGATGATGTCGGTCAGGTAATACTCGCCCTGGGCATTGTCGTTGCCGATACGCCCCAGCCAGTCGCGCAGGCGGGCAACCGGTGCGACGAGGATGCCGGTGTTGACTTCGCGCACCTGACGTTCGGCATCAGAGGCGTCCTTTTCTTCGACGATGCGCTGCACTCGACCCGCGCCATCGCGCAGGATGCGGCCGTATCCGGTGGGCTGTTCGAGTTCGACGGTAAGCAGCGCGAGCCGGCTCTTGCCCGCCGCCTGCGCCAGGCGACGCAGCGTCGGCACGCCGATCAGCGGCACATCGCCATACAGCACGAGCGCAAGCGAGCCGTCCGTCAGATGCGGCAAGGCCTGTTGCACTGCATGCCCGGTGCCCAGTTGCGGGGACTGCAGTGCCCAGGACAGATCAGGGGCGTCGAGGCGCTCGCGCACGACTTCGCCACCATGGCCATACACCACGCAAATCCGTTTCGCATCAAGTTCACGGGCTGCGCCCAGCACATGGGCCAGCATCGGCTTGCCTGCAATCGGCTGCAGCACCTTGGGCAGAACCGAACGCATGCGCTTGCCCTGACCCGCAGCGAGAATCACGACTTCCATGGAGCATCCCGTGAGATTTATCGACGCGGATTTTAGCATGTGGCATGCCCCCGCCCTGTGACGCGTGCCCTGTTGTCGAAGTGATACGAAGTTCGTGCTGCAGTGCACTAAAAACAATCGGATTCCAACCGCCGTAATAATACTGAAAGTAGAATGGGCTTGTTGCAATGCACGCAAAAAGGGTCAGATATGGAACACGCAGCTCAATCGCTCATCCAGAACCGCATCTTCGACGAGATACAGGTCGGTGACTTTGCACAGCTGGTACGGACGCTCCGCCCGGAGGACATCCATCTGTTCGCCGCCATGTCGGGTGACGTCAATCCGACGCATGTCGACACCGAGTTCGCGCGCTCAAGCCAGTTCCGCGAGGTCGTGGGCCACAGCATGTGGGGTAGCACCCTGATCTCCACCGTGCTCGGCACCGAATTCCCCGGCCCCGGCACCGTGTATGTGTCGCAGGGGCTCAACTTCTGGCGCCCCATCACCATTGGGGACACGCTCACCATTTCGGTGACCTGCCGCGAGAAGTTCGAACACAATCACCACATCATCTTCGATTGCCTCGCGGTCAACCAGGACGGACTCAAGGTCATCGACGGTACGGCCGAAGTCGCCGCGCCAACCGAGAAGATCTCGCGTGCGCGGGTCGTGCTGCCGCAAGTCACGATTTCCGATCGCGAACTGCGTTACCGTCACCTGCTGTCGGTCACGGCGGGGATGTCGCCGATTCCGATCGCGGTTGCGCACCCGTGCGACGCAGAATCGCTGCGCGGCCCCATTCAGGCGGCACAGGCCGGCCTGGTCGACCCCATTCTAATTGGCCCCGAGGCGAAGATCCGCGCTGTTGCCGAGGAAGAAGGGCTGGACCTGAAGGGTTTCCGGATCGTTGACGTACCGCACAGCCATGCATCGGCCGAAACCGCTGTCGCCCTGTGCCGCGACGGCGGCATCGAGGCCCTGATGAAGGGCTCGCTGCACACCGACGAGCTGATGGCTGCAGTCGTATCGAGGGCCACCGGCCTGCGCACCGCACGCCGCATCAGCCATGTGTTCCTCGCGGACGTGCCGACCTACCCGCATCCGCTGATGATCACCGACGCGGCGATCAACATCGAGCCAACGCTCGAGGACAAGGTTCACATCATCCAGAACGCGATCGAGCTCGGCCACATGCTCGGCCTGCCCGAACCCAAGGTCGCGATTCTGGCCGCAGTTGAAACCGTCAATCCGAAGATGCGCTCCACCATCGAAGCCGCGGCGTTGTGCAAAATGGCGGATCGCCGGCAGATCACCGGCGGCCTGCTCGACGGCCCGCTCGCGTTCGACAACGCGGTGTCGCTGGTCGCAGCCAAGACCAAGGGCATCCGCTCGGCAGTGGCCGGCAACGCGGACATCCTCGTGGTGCCCGACCTCGAATCCGGCAACATGGTGGCGAAGCAGCTTGAGTACCTGGCCGATGCGCTGATGGCCGGCGTTGTGCTCGGCGCACGCGTGCCCATCGTGCTCACCAGTCGTGCCGACACGGCAGAAACACGGGCTGCATCGTGCGCAATTGCGCAGCTGATGGCCCACCGCAAGCGCGAGGCCATGCTATGAAAGCCGTACTTGTTCTCAATGCAGGCTCGAGCAGCCTGAAGTTTGCACTGTTTGCCATCGAACCCGAGCTGGCCGAACACCCCGCCCTGTCGGGCCAGATCGACGGCATCGGCGCCACGCCGCAATTCAATGCGAAAAGCGCTGCAGGCGAGCGCTTCGAGGAGGCGGTCCCGACCACCTCTTCGAGCCAGCGCGAGCAGCACCGCGACGCGCTTACCCATTTGCTCGACTGGCTGGCAGCGCACAACCCCGCGCTCGAGATTGCCGCCGCAGGCCACCGCATCGTGCATGGCGGCGACCTGTTCAGCGAGCCTGTGCGCCTGTACGGCCACATCATGCTCAAGCTCAAGAAGTTCGTGCCGCTGGCGCCGCTGCACCAGCCCCACAACCTGAATGCAGTGCAGGCGATTTCAGCCATGGCACCCGACATTCCGCAGGTGGGGTGTTTCGACACGGCTTTTCATCGCACGCAGCCGGCGGTCGCACAGGCCTATGCGCTGCCGCGCAAGATCAGCGCCGAGGGCGTCAAGCGCTACGGTTTTCACGGTCTTTCCTACGACTACGTTGCGCGCCAGCTGCCATCGGTGATCGGCGACAAGGCCTCGGGCGCCGTCGTGATTGCCCACCTGGGCAACGGCTCGTCGATGTGCGCACTGCGCGACGGGCGCAGCGTCGCGTCGACAATGGGATTCACCGCGGTCGAGGGGCTGATGATGGGCACGCGCACCGGCAGCCTGGACCCCGGCGTACTGCTCTACCTGATGGATCAGAAAGGGATGAGCTCCAAGGACCTGACCAATCTGCTGTACAAGGAATCGGGGCTGCTCGGGGTGTCCGGCATCAGTCAGGACATGCGTACCCTGCTCGCGTCCGCTGCGCCGGAAGCCATGGAGGCTGTCGATCTGTACTGCTACCGGATCGCACGTGAGCTCGGTTCGCTCGCGGCCGCAGCGGGTGGTCTGGATGCGCTGGTCTTCACCGGCGGCATTGGTGAGCACGCAGCCCAGGTGCGTGAGAAGGTGGCGAAGATGTCGGGCTGGATCGGCGTCGACATCGACCCCGAGGCCAATGCTGCTCACGCGAGCCGGATCGACAGCCCGACCAGCAAGGTGGCCGTCGCCGTGGTGCCGACCAACGAAGAAGGCATGATTGCCCGCTACACGGTCGACGTACTGGGCCTGTGACTCGGCGCCGGGGCGGGCTGCTCAGCCGAGCAGTCCGTCCCACAACAGCTTCACCCCCGACAGCCCCAGGGCCGCAACCGCAAAGAAGTAGAACGGGCGCTCGGGGATCTTTGCCAGCAGACGCACGCCAAGCCATACGCCCAGGGGCACGAGCGGCAGCAGCGTGGCCGACATCACCAAGGTATCGCGCGAAAACAGGTCCAGTCCGATATAGAAGGGTAGCTTGGCGAGATTGATGGCCGCGAAGAAGAACACCGAGGTCGCCACATAGGTCTGCTTCGGCAACCGGCGGCTCAACAGGTAGGCCATCAACGGCGGCCCACCGGCATGCGCGAGCGTGCTGGTAAATCCCGCCCCAGTGCCACAGAGCCAGCCGAACCAGCGTCCTGCATGCGATGTCGCCGACACCGCATGCCCTGCCCTGCGCAGCAGCCGATCAAGCGCAAACGCGATCGAGATCACGCCCAGCACCACTTTCACCACCGCATCCGACATCGCCCCGAACGCCAGCGTACCGAGCGCAATACCGACCAGCGCAGAAGGGATCAGCAGTTTGAGGTCGCCAATGTCAGCCTTGCCACGCCAGGCACGAATCCCGACCAGATCCATCGCAATCAGGATCGGCAGCACGACCGCCACCGCGTCACGCGGCGAGATCCACATCGACATGAAAGGCACGGCGAGTCCGCCCAGCGCACCGCCCAGCCCCGACTTTGAAATGCCGGTCAGGAGAATCGCCACTGCCGTGACAATCCAGCCGCTTGCATCCATCTCCATTCCTGCCGCTCCCTCAGCCCCTGCATTGTCCGGGAAAAAACGAAGGCGACCCCGCAGGGTCGCCTTCGTGATCAGTTGCTACGCCGGACAGCGCTCGTCCGAGCCTGTCCAACGTGTTGCCGATTAGCGGGGCAGAACGCTCGTACCCATCAGGAACTCGTCAACCGCGCGCGCGCACTGACGGCCTTCACGGATCGCCCACACCACCAGCGACTGGCCGCGACGGACATCGCCCGCCGCAAACACCTTGGCGACGTTGGTTGCGTAGCAGCCTTCACCGTCGGTCGATGCCTTGGCGTTGCCCCGGCCATCCTTCTCCACACCGAACGCTTCGAGCACACCGCCCACCGGATTGGTGAAGCCCATGGCAAGGAATACACGCTCGGCCGGATAGACCTTCTCGGTGCCAGCGACTTCCGCCATGCGGCCGTCCTTCCACTCGAGATGAACAGTGCGCACACCGGTCAGCTTGCCGTTCTCGCCGACGAACTCCTTGGTGCCGATCGCGTATTCACGCTTGGTATCACCTTCGACGTGCGAGGAAGAAGTGCGCAGCTTGATCGGCCAGTACGGCCAGGTCAGCGCCTTGTTCTCCTGCTCGGGCGGCTGCGGCATCACTTCGAACTGGGTCACCGATTTGGCACCATGACGATAGCTGGTGCCGACGCAGTCGGAACCGGTATCGCCGCCACCAATCACCACCACATTGCAGCCTTCGGCGGAGATCGGATTCGGCCTGTCGCCTGCAACCTGCTTGTTCTGCGGGATCAGAAACTCAAGCGCGAAATGCACGCCGTCGAGCTCACGCCCCGGAACCGGCAAGTCGCGCGGCACTTCCGAACCACCCGCGAGCACCACGGCGTCGAACTCGGCCATCAGCGACTCGGCGGTGACGACTTCCTTCGCATCACAGATGATGCGGGACGGCATGTCCTTGGTACCGACCACCACGCCGGTGCGGAAGGTGACCCCTTCGGCCTCCATCTGTTCGATACGACGATCGATCAGGCCCTTCTCCATCTTGAAGTCGGGAATGCCGTAGCGCAGCAGACCGCCCGCGCGGTCGTTCTTTTCGAACACCGTCACGTCGTGACCTGCGCGCGCCAGTTGCTGGGCGTTGGCCAGGCCGGCGGGGCCGGAGCCAACCACAGCAACCTTCTTGCCGGTCTTGACCGCAGCCGGTTGCGGCAGCACCCAGCCCTCATCCCAGGCCTTGTCGATGATCGCGTGCTCGATCGACTTGATACCTACCGCTTCGTTGTTGATGTTCAGCGTACAGGCCGCCTCACATGGTGCCGGGCAGATACGGCCGGTGAACTCGGGGAAGTTGTTGGTGGAATGCAGCACGTCGATCGCCTGCTTCCAGTCGCCGCGATAAACCAGATCATTCCAGTCCGGAATGATGTTGTTTACCGGGCAACCGTTGTTGCAGAACGGGATGCCGCAGTCCATGCAGCGCGCACCCTGAATCGCCGCATCCTCGTCGGAAAGACGAAGCACGAACTCCTTGTACCCTTTCAGTCGCTCCGGAACGGGCTCGTAGCCCTCCGACAGACGCTGATACTCCAGAAATCCGGTTGGCTTGCCCATTTTTACGCCGCCTCCAGTTGCTTCTGACGCTGCTCGGCCATTTCGGCGAGCGCACGACGATATTCATTCGGCATTACCTTGACGAACTTGGTCCGCCACGCCGTCCAGTTGTCGAGAATCTCTCGCGCACGCGGGCTGCTGGTAAAGCGCGCATGACGCTCGATCAGCCCCTTGAGAATGAGCTCGTCGCCCATGCTCAGGTGGTCGATCGCGACGCGTCCATGCGACTCGAGGTCGTCACCCGCTTCCGTACCCTTGCGCGCCTCGACTTCCTCGGGCAGCGGCTCAAGTGCCACCTGCGCCATGTTGCAGCGCTGTTCGAAGCTGCCGTCTTGGTCAAGCACGTAAGCCACGCCACCCGACATGCCGGCAGCGAAGTTGCGGCCGGTCTCGCCGAGCACGACGACGGTGCCGCCTGTCATGTACTCGCAACCATGGTCGCCCACACCTTCCACCACCGCAGTTGCGCCGGAGTTACGGACCGCGAAGCGCTCGCCACCGACACCCGCCAGATAGACCTCACCTTCGGTCGCACCGTAGAGCACGGTATTGCCGATGATGATGTTGTCCGCCGTGGTGCCACGGAACTCGGCTTGCGGACGCACGATGATGCGACCACCCGACAGGCCCTTGCCCACGTAGTCGTTACCCTCGCCGATCAGCTCAAGCGTGACGCCACGCGCAAGGAAGGCACCGAAGGCCTGGCCTGCAGTCCCCGTCAGACGGACGTGAATGGTGTCGTCCGGCAAACCGGCATGACCGTACTTCTGCGCAACACGACCGGAGAGCATGGTGCCCACCGTACGGTTGACGTTGCGCACCGGCAGGTCGATGGACACGCGCTCACCCTTGTCGAGCGCAGGTGCGGCGAGAGCGATGAGCTCGTTGTCGAGCGCCTTCTCCAGACCGTGATCCTGGATCTCGGTATGCAGACGCGGCACGCTGGCCGGCACGTTCGGGCGATAGAAGATGCGCGAGTAATCGAGACCGCGCGCCTTCCAGTGCTGGATGCCCTTCTTCATGTCGAGCAGGTCGGCACGGCCGATGAGGTCGTCGAACTTGCGGATGCCTAGCTGGGCCATCAGTTCGCGCACTTCCTCGGCGATGAAGAAGAAGAAGTTGACCACATGCTCGGGCTGACCGGAGAAGCGCTTGCGCAGCTCCGGGTCCTGCGTCGCCACACCCACCGGACAGGTGTTGAGGTGGCACTTGCGCATCATGATGCAGCCTTCGACGACCAGCGGCGCAGTGGCAAAGCCAAACTCGTCTGCACCCAGCAGGGCGCCGACGACGACGTCGCGACCGGTCTTGATCTGACCGTCAACCTGCAGGCGGATACGGCTGCGCAGACGGTTCAGCACGAGGGTCTGCTGGGTTTCGGCAAGACCGAGCTCCCACGGCGAACCCGCGTACTTGATCGACGACCACGGCGACGCACCGGTGCCACCGTCATGACCGGCGATCACGATGTGATCGGCCTTGGCCTTGGCCACGCCTGCGGCAACGGTACCCACACCGATCTCGGACACCAGCTTCACCGAGATATCGGCGCGCGAGTTGGCGTTCTTGAGGTCATGGATCAGCTGCGCCAGATCTTCGATCGAGTAAATGTCATGGTGCGGCGGGGGCGAAATCAGGCCGACGCCCGGCACCGAGTGACGCAGGAAGCCGATGTACTCGGACACCTTGTGACCGGGCAGCTGGCCGCCTTCGCCGGGCTTGGCGCCCTGGGCCATCTTGATCTGGATCTGGTCGGCGTTGACCAGGTACTCGGTGGTGACACCGAAGCGTCCCGAGGCGACCTGCTTGATGGACGAACGCAGCGAGTCGCCGGCGCCCAGTTCGAGGTCGCGCTCGATCCGGCCTTCGCCGATGATCTGCGACAGCTTCGTCGTCTGCGTGATCGGCTTGAAGCGCATCGGGTCTTCACCACCCTCGCCGGTGTTCGACTTGCCGCCAATGCGGTTCATCGCCACAGCCAGCGTGGTGTGCGCTTCGGTCGAGATCGAACCGAGCGACATCGCACCCGTTGCAAAGCGCTTGACGATCTCCTTGGCCGACTCGACTTCGTCGAGCGCAACCGGGGCACCTGCAGGCTTGATCTCGAACAGACCGCGCAACGTCATGTGACGACGGCTCTGGTCGTTGATGATCTTGGCGTATTCCTTGTAGGTGTCGTACTTGTTCGAGCGCGTTGAGTGCTGCAGCTTGGCAATCGCGTCCGGCGTCCACATGTGTTCTTCGCCGCGGATGCGGTAAGCGTACTCGCCACCGGCGTCGAGCATGTTCGCCAGCACAGGGTCGGGACTGAACGCCTTCTGGTGCAGGCGGATCGCCTCTTCCATGACTTCGAACACGCTGATCCCTTCGATCTGCGTGGTGGTGCCGGTGAAATACTTGTCCACCATCGCGCTCTGCAGGCCGACGGCTTCGAAGATCTGAGCACCGGTGTAGGACATGTAGGTCGAGATGCCCATCTTGGACATGACCTTCATCAGGCCCTTGCCCACACCCTTGACGAAGTGCTTGATGTACTTCGCGCCGGTTTCCTCGTCACCCGCCAGTTGCTGGAGCGTTTCGAGGGCGATGTAGGGGTGCACCGCTTCCGCACCGTAACCTGCCAGTACTGCGAAGTGATGCGTCTCGCGCGCCGAACCGGTTTCGACCACCAGACCCGCACGGGTACGCAGCCCCTTGGTGACCAGGTGCTGATGGATGGCCGACAGCGCCAGCAGTGCAGGGATCGCGACCTGATCGACCGTGACCTTGCGGTCGGAGACGATCAGGATGTTGCTGCCCTGCAGCACCGCGTTCTCTGCCTCGGCGCACAGCGAAGCCAGACGTGCCTCCACGCCTTCCTTGCCCCAGCTGACCGGATAGCAGATATCCAGCTCTGCGGAACGGAACTTGTTGTTGGTGAAGCGCGCGATGTTGCGGATCTTGGCCATGTCGCCGAAATCCAGCACCGGCTGCGTCACTTCGAGGCGGAACGGCGGGTTGATCTCGTTGATCTCGAGCAGGTTCGGCTTGGGTCCGATGAAGGACACCAGCGACATCACCAGCTGCTCGCGGATCGGGTCGATCGGCGGGTTGGTGACCTGTGCGAAGAGCTGACGGAAGTAGCTGTAGAGCACTTTCTCACGGGACGACAGCACCGCCAGCGGCGAGTCGTTACCCATCGAGCCCGTGCCTTCCTCGCCCGTCTTGCCCATCGGCTCGAGAATGAACTTGATGTCTTCCTGGCTGTAGCCAAATGCCTGCTGACGATCGAGCAGACTGGCAACGCAGTCGGGAGCTGCGGCACCGGCAGGTACGTCGAGGCCGTCGAGCTTGATGTTGATACGCGACAGCCAGTCGGTGTAGGGACGAACCGAGGCCAGGCTGTCCTTGAGTTCCTTGTCGTCGATGATGCGCCCCTGCTCCATGTCGATCAGGAACATCTTGCCCGGCTGCAGACGCCACTTCTTGACGATCTTGCTGTCGGGGATCGGCAGCACGCCGGACTCGGACGCCATCACCACGAGGTCGTCATCGGTGACGAGATAACGCGCGGGACGCAAGCCGTTACGGTCGAGGGTCGCGCCGATCTGGCGGCCGTCGGTAAACGCGACCGCAGCGGGGCCGTCCCACGGCTCCATCATTGCAGCGTGGTATTCGTAGAAGGCACGACGCTTCTCGTCCATCTGGGTGTGCGACTCCCAGGCTTCCGGAATCATCATCATCACCGCGTGCGCCATCGAGTAGCCGCTCATCACGAGCAGCTCGAGTGCGTTGTCGAAGGCAGCAGAGTCGGACTGGCCGGGGTAGATCAGCGGCCAGATCTTTTCCAGGTCGGCACCCAGCAGCGGCGACGACACGCCCTTCTCGCGGGCGCGCATCCAGTTGTAGTTGCCGCGAACGGTGTTGATTTCGCCGTTGTGCGCGATGTAGCGGAACGGGTGCGCCAGGTTCCACTTGGGGAAGGTGTTGGTGGAGAAGCGCTGATGCACCAGCGACAGCGCCGAGGTGGCACGCGGGTCGACGAGATCGAGGAAGTATTCGCCAACCTGGGTCGCAAGCAGCAGACCCTTGTAGTTCACGGTGCGGGCCGACATGGAAACCATGTAGAACTCCTGACCGTGCTTGAGGTTGAGCGCGTTGATCGCGTTGGCGGCACGACGACGGGTGACGTAGAGCTTGCGCTCAAGTGCTTCGGTCACCATGACATCGGGGCCACGGCCGACGAAGACCTGGCGAATCACCGGCTCCTTAGCCTTGACCGTTGGCGACATCGGCATGTCGGCGTTGGTCGGCACATCACGCCAGCCGAGCAGAACCTGACCTTCGGCGCGCACGGCGCGCTCGATTTCTTCCTCACAGGCAAGACGCGAAGCCGCTTCCTTGGGCATGAACACCATGGCAACGCCGTACTCACCGGGCGCCGGCAGGGTGACACCCTTGGCCGCCATGTCTTCGCGGTAAAGCTGATCGGGAATCTGGATCAGGATGCCGGCACCATCGCCCTGCAGGGGGTCTGCACCAACGGCGCCCCGGTGATCCAGATTCTTCAGGATCTCAAGGCCCTGCAGAATGATGTCGTGAGACTTCTTACCCTTGATGTGGGCAATGAAACCCACGCCGCAGGCATCATGTTCGTTCGCGGGATCGTACAGACCCTGCTTCTGGGGGAGATCCATCTCGTTTGTCCTCGAAACAACACGCTCGCCGGGTAATTGCCGACGAAGTTCGGGCGGCTCTCGCCGCTGCTCAAACCCGCACACGTAAACCATGCGGACACAAAAAAGCCGGGCGCGCGGGCACCCCGGCTTGCACGATCGACTATCCGATAGTCAATCGCTACGAACACATCAAACGGATGCTCGAATATACCCTCGCAAAACGCTCGACTCAAGCGTTTTTTGCAGTGCGGTAAAGCTATGACAAATCAGTGTATTTCACCAACAGCGAAGAGCCGGCGGTGCTCTTTCATCGCGTAGCGATCCGTCATCCCGGCGATGTAGTCGGCAATCGCCCTTGGCTTGTCGGTCTGCGCCTTGGTTTGATACTGAGGTGGGAGCAGGCGCGGATCGGCCATGAAGGCCGAGAACAGGTCGCCAATGATGCGACGCGCCTTGTCGGTCATGCGCAGCACCTGGTAATGCCAGTACAGGTTTTCGCGCAAGAACACCTTCAGCGCCTGCAGTCGTGGCCACTGCTCGTCAGAGTACGCCACCAGGCGCGGTGCAAGCCTTACTTCGTCGAGCGTGATCACCCCGGCATCCAGAATGTTGCGGCGTGTTTGTGCAATCAGGTCGAGCGCCATGCTGTCCACCATGCGCCGGATCGTCTCATGAATGAGCTTGCGTCCGCTCAGGCCGGGCCAGCGCGCTTCGACAGCCCGCCGGTGATCGGCAAACACAGGCACTCCATCGAGTTGCTCCAAGGTAATCAGGCCCGATCGCAAGCCGTCATCAACATCGTGGTTGTTGTAGGCAATTTCGTCGGCCAGGTTTGACAACTGCGCCTCAAGTGAAGGCTGGGTGCCATCGAGAAAGCGCTTTCCGATTTCGCCCAATTGCTCGGCATTCGGACGCGAGCAGTGCTTCAGCACGCCTTCGCGTGTTTCGTACATCAGGTTCAGCCCGTCAAAGGCCGCGTAGTGCTCTTCGAGCAGGTCAACCGTCCGTAGCGACTGCAGGTTGTGCTCGAAGCCGCCATAAGCCTTCATGCAGGCGTTCAGGGCATCCTGGCCGGCGTGACCGAAGGGCGTGTGCCCCAGGTCGTGCGCAAGCGCAATCGCTTCGGCCAGGTCTTCGTTCAAGCCAAGTGCGCGCGAGATGCTGCGCGTGAGTTGGGCAACCTCGATGCTGTGGGTGAGCCGCGTCCGGAACAGGTCGCCCTCATGATTGACGAAAACCTGGGTCTTGTACTCAAGACGCCGAAAAGCCGTGGAGTGAATCACGCGGTCACGGTCACGCTGAAAGTCCGAGCGCCCGCTGGGCGGCGGCTCATCGTGCTGGCGTCCGCGACTGTTGGCAACCGACACGGCGTAGCTCGCCAGCCCGTTCTCGTGACTCACGCGCAGCGGACCTCGATGGCAGCAGCGAGGTCCGCCGCTGGTGAATCCGCATGCATGACCGCCTTGCCAAGGCCTCGCAGCAGAACCAGGCGCAAGCGCCCGGCCTCGACCTTCTTGTCATGCGACATCAAGTCGAGATAGCGCTCCACGCCAAGCTTCGGCCCGGTCACCGGCAATCCCGCGCGGCGAAACAGACTTTCGATGCGTGCGAGCTCAGTGGCACTCAGCCAGCCGAGGCGCAGCGAGAGCTCCGCTGCCATCATGGTACCGATCGCCACGGCCTCGCCATGCAGGCACACCCCATAACCGAGGCCAGCTTCGATCGCATGGCCGAATGTATGCCCCAGATTGAGCAGAGCGCGCTCACCCTGCTCGGTCTCGTCCGCCGCGACCACCTCGGCCTTGTTGCTGCAGGAGCGCTCGATCGCAAAGGCGAGGGCCTCAGGTTCACGCTCAAGCAAGCGGTCGAGGTTGATCTCCAGCCACTCCAGAAACTCGGGATCCCGAATCAATCCGTACTTGATCACTTCGGCGAGGCCAGCGGCCAGTTCGCGCGGAGGGAGCGTATTGAGCACGGAGGTGTCAGCAAGCACCAGTCGTGGCTGATAGAAGGCACCAATCATGTTCTTGCCGAGCGGATGATTGATCGCAGTCTTGCCACCTACCGACGAATCCACCTGTGCAAGCAGGGTAGTGGGAACCTGGATGAATGGCATGCCACGCTGATAACAGGCAGCGGCAAACCCACCCATGTCGCCCACGACGCCCCCGCCAAGCGCGATCAGCGTCGTGGAACGCTCGCAGCGATCACCAAGAAGCGCATCGAATATGAGGTTGAGCGTCTGCCAGTCCTTGTGGCACTCACCATCGGGCAGGACGACCGCACTCACCCCAACGTCAAGCGCTTCGAGCCCGGACTGCAGTCGCTCGAGGTAGAGCGGCCCAACCACGTCGTTGGTGACGATCACCACGCGGCGGGTCTTGAGGTGAGGAAGAATCAATTCGGGACGATCGAGAAGACTGCCGCCGATGTGGATTGGATACGCCCGAGCACCGAGCGCCACGTTCAGTGTTCGCATGAAGTTTTGTCCAAAGTGGCCAGCGCTTTCTCGATCTGGCGCACCATGGCGCCAGGGTTTCCGCGACCACCGTCGACCACCAGGTCTGCAACTTCCCGGTAGAGCGGATCGCGCACGCGGTGAAGCTCCTCGATCCGCTGACGCGGATTCTCAACCCGCAGCAACGGCCGGTTCCGATCATGGCGCGTACGCTCCCAGAGAATCTGCGGGGGGACGTTCAGATAGATCACAATGCCCCGCTGCGTGAGCAGCGCGCGGTTTCCCGCGTCGAGCACGACGCCGCCGCCTGTCGCCAGAACGAGATCGGACTCAAGCGTGAGCTCATCCAGCGCCTGCGCCTCGCGCCGGCGGAAGCCGTCCTCGCCCTCAATTTCGAAAATGGTGGGTATGGTGACCCCGGTACGCGCAACGATCTCATGGTCGCAATCGGCAAAGCGCATCCGTCTGCGCTTTGCGAGTTCGCGCCCAACAGTCGTTTTTCCGGCACCCATCATGCCGATCAGTATCAGACAAGTCACACGAATATCGCCGGCTTCAAATGTACGAAAGGGCGGCAACCCCGATGGAGTCACCGCCCCCGAATTGTAGCAGCAGCCGAACCGGCTTATCTGAGCGTCAGCGAATCCGACACGATTCGCGGCGTCACGAAGATCAGCAGCTCGCTTCGCTCAGACACCGTGCTGGTGCTTCTGAACAATCCGCCCACGACAGGGAGCTCGCCGAGGAAGGGCACGCGATCGACACCCTTGGTTTCCTCTTCCAGATAGATTCCGCCGATCACGACCGTTCCGCCATTCTCGACCAGAACCTCACTCTTGATGTTCTTGGTCTCGATCGGCGGCACATTGAGGAGCGCATCCTCGTAAGCCGGACGGTCCTTGTTGACCTGAATTGCCAGCTGCAGGCGCCCGTCGGGCGTGATCTGCGGCTTAACCTTGAGTGAAAGCACAGCCTTCTTGAACGACACACTCGTTGAACCAGAGCTGCTCGCCTCAAGGTAGGGAATCTCGGTACCCTGCTCGATCGACGCCTCAACCTGATTTGCAGTCAGGATCCGGGGACTGGAGATCACACGCCCGCGACCGTCGGACTCCAGCGCCTGCAGTTCGAGGTTCAGGAATCGGGTAAGCGAACTATTGAAAAGACTGAGATTGACTGAGCCGTAACCTGACGGCAGATACCCAGTTCCACTCTGGGCCAACCCTGGCGTAAAGGTGTTCGTTGTCGTACCCACAGACGAGGACCCGAACCCAAGCTTTGCTCCGCCCCCCAGATTCACCGCCGTGTTGCTGCCAAGACCCAGCCGCACGCCAATATCTCTCGAGAACGTTTTGGACGCCTCTACAATCCGCGCCTCGATCAAGACCTGCTTGGGCGCTACATCGATCTCTCCCACCAGCTTGCGCAATGTGGCGAGCTTCGAGCCTACATCCGTCACGAAGACCTTGTTGCTGCGCTCATCAACGACGACGCTGCCACGCTTGGAGAGCATCGTCTGATCCTTGCTCTTCAGGAAATCGAAGATTTCCTTTGCCTTGTGGTAGTTGATCTGGAAGCTCTCCGTCTGCAACGGCTCAAGATCACTGATCTGTGCCTTGGCTTCGAGCTGGAGCTTTTCTCGCGCGGCGAGCTCGTCACCCGGTGCAATCCAGATCACGTTGCCACTCTTACGCATGTCCAGGCCCTTGGCCTGAAGAATGATGTCCAGCGCCTGATCCCACGGAACATCCTTGAGCCGCAGGGTCAGGTTGCCCTGAACCGAGTCCGAGGTGATGATGTTGAAGTTCGTGAAATCGGCAATGACCTGCAGCACCGAGCGCACATCGATGTTCTGGAAGTTGAGCGACAGCTTCTCGCCCTGATACTGCCCCCGCGTCCCCTGCACCAGCTTGTTCGGATCTTCGATAACGCGCTTCACCTCAAGCACGAACTGATCGTCACTTTGATACGCGTTGTGCTCCCACAACCCGTTCGGAGTCACCACGAGGCGGACGTTGTCGCCCTGCTGTTGCGCAACCATCCCCGTAATCGGTGTTGCAAAATCGGTCACATCCGATTTGCGGCGCAGATGCTCAGGCAGCGTCGTCTTGAGAAACTCGACGACGAGGTTGCCGCCCTGCTGGCGGATGTCGATCCCAGTGTCTGCACTGGAGAGCTGAACAAGAACACGCCCCTCCCCATCCTTGCCGCGCCGGAAGTTGATGTCGCGGACGCTCTTTCCGCCACTGATTGCCGGATTTGCCGTCGCGAAGTTCGCATACGCCTGCTCGCCAACAGTTTGGGTGGATTGAACATTGACCGGCGTAAGCGCGATGATGACGTCGCGTCCTTCGATCCGGGTCTCATAGGGCGACATCTTCACCAGATTGAGCACCAGGCGGGTGCGCTCACCGGCCTGGACAATATTCGCGCTGCGAAGATCCCCGCGCTCGATCGCCTGAACGTTGCGCCCGAGCGCATTCGCCGTTGCCGGAAAATCAAAGGCAATCCGCGCCGGATTTGCGACACTGAAACTTGCAGGTGGCGCAGCAAGCGGCTCCTTCATCACGAGCCTGACATAGATCGCCCCGCCCTGCTCGGCAACCTCCAGCGCTTCGATGCGGTTGGACGCCACTTGGGACGCGCCCGATTCCTGTGCAAAGGCCGCACCCATGGGCATCAGTACTGCGACCATCGCTGCGAGCAGCACCGTTCCGATTCTAATCTTCATTTTCCGGCCTCCTGCCGCTCCTGCAACTGCAGCGAACTGGCGCGCTCAACCCAGTCACCATTCACATCCTCTACCAGCTCACGCAATTCGACCGACGAATCGGTCACTGCAGTAATCACGCCATAATCCTGCCCGAGATAATTTCCTGCCTTGACACGATAGAGCGACTTGTCAGCCTGTATCAGGGCCTGCGACACGTTGTCCTGAGTCAGAATACCCACCATGCGCAGACTTTCCAGCGGATACGCTTCGAGCGGCTCACGCCGGCGATCGGGATCCGGACGCAACCCACCACCGCCATTCTTGCGCTCAGGCTCAATCCGCGACGCCTTGAAAGGCTCAATGAGCGCAGCGCCTGCGTAATCGACAACTGAAAACACCTTGATTTCAGGCAGCGGCTTGACCACCCCCCGCATACCTGCAGACTGCTCTGTCATCCACGACTGAATGTCTTCCTGGTCGTCCGCACAGCCAGTAAGTGCAATGCAGCTGATGAGAAGCAAAAATTTCCTCATCATTTCTTCCCCTGCGCAGCCTTGGCCGCCTGTCGCTTCTGAGCCACCTCTTCTTCGTCCAGATATCGATAGGTGGTGGCCCTGGCATCCAGCTTCAGGCGCCCCTCCGCAGCAGCATCGAGCGAGATGTTGTTCAGCGTGACGATCCGCGGCATGCGGGCAACATCACTCGCAAACTCGCCGAGATCGTGATACCCGCCAGTCACCCTGATTTCAATCGGCATCTCGGCGTAGAACTCCTTCACCTGATCGCTGCCCGGCTTGAAAAGCTCGAACAGCAGACCACGTCCCAGCCCAGCCTGGTTGATGTCGGACAAAAGCGAATCCATTTCCGCGCGATTGGGCAACTGCTTCAGCAGCGCGCCGAACTGCCGATCGATCTCGGCAAGTTGACGCTTGTGCTCGTCGAGGTTGACGGCAAGCCGCTTCTTGCCCAGCCAATCCTGGCGCAATTGCTGCTCTTCGGCCTCGCGCTGCTCCAGCAGAATGCCTTGATCACTCCAGTCGAACCACCAGGCAGCGGCAATGGTTGCCACGAACAGGAAGACAAAGACCGCGACACGTGGCGCAAGCGGCCATACCCCCGGATCGTTCGGATCCAGATTCTGAAAATCTTGCTGCAGGCGCTGAAGATCAATGCTGCGCAGTCCGGAAAGCACATCTTTGGACGTCATTGAGCGCCTCCCTGCGCGGCCTGCGCATTTTCTGCCGACGGGGGCGCAATCCCGATGTTCAAGATGAACTCGCTGACCCTGCGATTATTCACGGTGGCCGATTTGACTTCAACCAACCCCGGGTTCTGCAGGAAAGGAGATTCGTCAAGGCTGCGCATCAGCGTTGAAACCCGCGCGTTCGACTGCGCGTAACCAACAAGCGTAACTTGCTGCGCGGCCTGCTTCACCGACTTGAGATACACCCCGTTTGGCATCTTGCGCGCCAGTTCGTTGAACAGATGCACGGTTTCGGCCCGACTGCTCTGCAGAGACTCAATAACCTGCTTGCGCGCCAAGAGCGAGTCAATCTGCTCGCGAAGACGTCGAATCTCAACGATCTCTTCGTCGAGCTTCACGATTTCCGCCTTGATGAACGCGTTCTTGGTCTCCTGGCGCTCGATGTATCCGGCGTACACTGTATGCACCAGCAGAGCAATCGCTGCACCGAGCAACACCATGGCACCCGAGAGCGTGTAAAACTGCTGACGCCGCTCCTTTCGCTTTTCTTCGCGATGGGGCAGCAGATTGATCCGGATCATGCGTCGAATCTCCGCAAAGCCAGCCCACATGCGACCATCAACGACGGCGCATCAGCCAGCAGATTCTTGGGACGGACCTTCGAGGACAGCGCCATCCCCGCAAAGGGGTTGGCCACAATGGTCTCGACCTGAGTCCGGCCACCCACGACTTCGGCGAGACCCGGCATGACCGCGCAACCGCCAGCAAGGACTAGATGGTCGACCTGGTTGTACTGAGTCGAAGTGAAGAAGAACTGCAATGCGCGCGAAACCTCAAGCGCAAGACTGTCCATGAACGGGCGTAGAAGATCTCGCGCATAATCATCCGGGAGACTGCCAGAGCGCTTGGCGGCCTCGGCCTCTTCAATGCTCATCCCATACTGGCGCGCAATATCCTGGGTCAGCTGGACGCCGCCAAACGCCTGCTCTCTTGAGTAGACCTGATGACCATCACGAAGTACAGACACGTTCATGGCTGTTGCGCCAATATCAATCAGGGCGACAACCTTCCCTGCGCCACCGCCTGGCAATTGACGACTAACCAGCTCAAAAGAGGACTCAGTCGCGAGCGACTCGACGTCGAGCACTACCGCCTTCAGGCCACAAGCCTGCGCGACAGCAACACGGTCTTCGACCTTTTCCTTGCGCGACGCGGCAATCAGCACCTCTACTTCGCCGGGGCTACCTCCGGCCGGTCCAACCACCTGAAAGTCGAGATTGACCTCGTCGAGCGCAAACGGAATGTACTGATTGGCCTCGGATTCGACCTGGAGCTCCATCTCCTGCTCGCGCAGACCGTCCGGGAGAATGATTTTCTTGGTGATGACTGACGAAGCCGGCAAGGCCATGGCCACGTTCTTCACGCCCGGGCCAAAACGCCTAACGAGGCGCTTGACACCTTCAGTGACAGCATCGAGATTGGCGATATTGCCATCAACCACAGCTTCGCGGGGCAAGGGCTCGATCGCGTAGCGTTCAACGCGAAAACCGCCTTTCTCACTCTCGACGAGCTCCACCATCTTCACGGATGAAGAAGAGATATCCAGCCCTGCGAGCTGTCGCGCCTTCGAACCGAATATTGAGAAGTCAATCACAAAGAAAACCCTTAAATTTCTTTATGTTAGGCGCCAATGCTGAATAAGGCTCTCAAATCCTAGCAACAAGCGCACGAGGTGTAAAGCAATTTGCATCAATTTGCATCAACGGCCCCGCAAGGAGGCGTCCGCAGTTTTCGCCTTATATAATGCGCGCCTATTCCACTTTCCCGGACAAATAAATGCGCTGGGTTCTCTACCCCGTCGCCGCACTCACGGCCCTGGTGACACTCGGGCTCGCGACGCTGGCAGCAATTTCCATCCTGGCCTGGCCCAACCTGCCTTCACTGGAAGTGCTGACCGACTACCGCCCCCGGGTCCCGCTCCGCATCTACACTGCCGACGGCCATCTTATCAGCGAATTCGGCGAGGAACGCCGCTCGGTAGTGAAGATCGAAGACGTTCCCGCCATTCTGAAGCACGCAATTCTTGCCGCTGAGGATGAACGCTTCTATGAGCATCCCGGCATCGACCCGATTGGCATCGCCCGTGCGGCGCTGGCAAACCTTACCTCAGGCGGACGTGGCCAAGGTGCGTCAACCATCACGATGCAGGTCGCGCGTAACTTTTTCCTGTCTCGCGAAAAAACCTACAACCGCAAGCTCTACGAGATCCTGCTGGCGCTGAAGATTGAACGCAATCTGAGCAAGGACCAGATTCTGGAGCTGTACATCAACCAGATCTACCTCGGGCAGCGTGCCTACGGCTTTTCCGCTGCCGCCCGCGCCTATTTCGGCAAGCCGCTGAGCGAGATCAGCCTTGCCGAGGCCGCAATGCTTGCCGGTCTTCCCAAAGCCCCTTCCGCATACAATCCGATCGCCAACCCTTCTCGTGCAACCCTGCGTCAGCACTATGTACTGCGCCGGATGGTCGAAGCCGGATTCAGCGACAACGCGAGCTATCAGAAGGCGCTCAAGGAGCCACTGCGCACTCAGACCGGCAGCGTGGCGCGCAACGGCGGCAACAGCACCCCGATGCATGGCGACTACGTTGCCGAGATGGCACGCCAGATTGCGGTCGAACAGTTTGGCGAGGAGGCCTACCAGCTCGGCATCAAGATCGTCACGACCATCACCCGCGACGATCAGGAAGCGGCTTACGCCGCGCTGCGCAAGGGGGTGATGGATTACGATCGCCGCCACGGCTATCGTGGCCCCGAGCGCTTCGTTGATCTTCCTCAGGGCGCTGATGGTGAAGCGCTGGACGACATCCTTGCCGACTCCAGCGATCACGACGACCTGCTTGCCGCAGTCGTTCTCGAAGCGTCGCCTTCGGGCGTCAAAGTGTTCCGCCGGGGCGAAACCTATGACATTACGGGCGACGGGCTGCGCTTTGCGGCGCCGATGCTCAGTGAGAAGTCCCCACAAAGCCGGCGCGTCCGTCGCGGCGCAGTGATCCGCATCCGCAGCACGGAAAAGCAGGGCTGGGAAATCGTGCAACTGCCTGAGGTAGAGGCCGCACTGGTCTCTGTAGACCCGCACACCGGGGCTGTACGTGCGCTTGTTGGCGGCTTCGACTTCAACAGCAACAAGTACAACCACGTCACCCAGGCGCAGCGCCAGCCGGGCTCAAGCTTCAAGCCCTTCATCTATTCGGCGGGCCTGGAACGCGGATACTCCCCGGGCACGCTGATCGAGGACGAACCACTCTATTTCCCCGCCGGCGTCACCGGCAGCCAGGCGTGGGAACCAAAGAACTATGACGGCAAGTTCGCCGGACTGATGACGCTGCGCGAAGCGCTCGCACGTTCAAAGAACATGGCGTCGATCCGGCTGCTGCAGAACATCACACCGGACTACGCGCAGGACTACATTGGCCGGTTCGGCTTCGATCCCGCGCGCAACCCGCCCTATCTGACGATGGCGCTGGGCGCCGGATCGGCGACCCCGTGGGAGATGGCAACCGCGTACTCCGTGTTTGCCAACGGCGGCTACAGGATCGATCCTTACATCGTGAAGGAGATCCACGATGGCAATGGCAAACTGATCGCAAAGATCGACCCACCGGTGGCCGGTGAGAGTGCGCCGCGTGTCATCGACCCCCGCAATGCGTGGCTGATGGATTCGATGCTGCAGGACGTCGTTCGGCGCGGAACGGGCGCACGCGCACGCAGCCTCAATCGTGGCGACATTGCCGGCAAGACGGGCACGACCAACGACTACCTCGACGCCTGGTTCTGCGGCTACAGCCCGGATCTTGTTGCCATCTCCTGGATGGGTTTCTCGCAGCCAAAGAACATGGGACGTGGAGAAACCGGCGGCGCAGCCGCACTGCCGATCTGGATCAACTACATGCGCGCAGCACTCAAGGGCGCACCGGAAAAGTCGCTCCCGCGCCCCGAGGGCCTGCTGAGCGCGCCCGTGGCCGACGGCAGCGTGGAGGACTTCTACTATGCCGAGAACGAGCCCCCGGCGCTGAAGCCCGAACCCGACTGGCTGGAGCAACTCTTCTCAAGCCACACCCCAGTTCTCGAAGCCCCCGAAGAAGCAATTCCGCCTGTGGCGCCAGCACCCAAGCCCGCCCCCCGGCCGGTGCCACAAATGCAGCCGCCGGCCCCGGTCGTCGATCGCATGCCGACGCCGATACGACGCTGATCAGGCGCTGGCGCTCAGCACCACCTGCTCTCCCGACTGTTCGCTGACAACGCGGGAGAGCAGCGCATACAGCTCCGCCCCGTCGCGCCCGGCGATCCAGCCTCCGCTCTCCGGACGAAAGTGAAAGCCGCCGGATTTCGCTGCCACCCAAATCTCCCGTGCAGCGGTGTGCCGGTTGATGATGACTTTGCTGCCGTTGTCGAACTCCAGCTCAAGAATGCCTCCCGGCTTGAGCTCGATATCCATGTCCACCCCGCACGCTTCAAGTGCAGACTCGATTTTTGCCAGCTCGGCTTCTGCCAGAGCATTGAATGCGGATTCTTCCATGCCGACTCCTTCTGTTAGCATTCCGTTTTTTATCGAAGAACGGCCATGCGAGCGATGATTCCCGCGGTAGCGCTGATCAGCGCACTGCTCCTGTCCGCCTGCGGCATCAAAGGGCCGCTCTTTTTGCCCGAAAAGCCTCAGGCAGAACAGTCCGGCAACACCGAAAAGGCGGCTGGCAATAATAGCAAACCCGATTTCAATCCCGCCTCGATTCCGACCACAAGCAGATGAGCAAGACCTTCCCCATCCCGACCCTGCACCGCGAGCAAGGCGAGCTGATCCTCGAGGACGTGGCCCTGACGACCGTCGCCGAGCGCTTCGGCACGCCGGTCTACGTCTATTCACGCGCTGCACTGGTTAGCGCCTTCGAAGCCTATCGCAATGCCCTGCAGGGGCGTCCCGCGCTGGTGTGCTACGCCGTCAAGGCCAACTCCAACCTCGGCGTGCTGTCGGTGTTTGCCGCACTGGGCGCCGGTTTCGACATCGTCTCCGGTGGAGAGCTTGCCCGCGTCATCGCCGCCGGTGGCGATCCGGCCAAGGTGGTGTTCTCCGGCGTCGGCAAGACACGTGCAGAGATGCGCCAGGCACTCGAAGCCGGCATCCGTTGCTTCAACGTCGAGTCGGCAACCGAACTTGACCGGCTCAACGGCGTTGCAGCGCAGCTCGGCATGTTCGCACCGATCGCCCTGCGGGTGAATCCCGATGTCGACCCCAAGACTCACCCCTACATCTCCACCGGGCTGAAGAGCAACAAGTTTGGTGTCGCCTTCGACGAAGCACTCGACCTCTATCGTCGTGCGGCCTCCCTGCCAAATCTTGAGGTCAGCGGCATTGCCTGCCATATCGGCTCGCAACTGCTTGACCCCGCACCGATGGCGGAAGCGGCGGCAAAGGTGCTCGGACTTGTCGATCAGCTCGCTGCTGAAGGCATCCGCCTCGATCATATCGATCTTGGCGGCGGCCTCGGCATCCGCTATGACGACGAGACACCGCCAGCGGTCGCAGACTACCTCGCCCCGCTGCTGAAGGTTTTCGAAGGCCGCGCAGAGGAACTGTGCTTCGAACCGGGCCGCTCCCTGGTGGGTAACGCAGGACTGCTGCTCACCCGGGTCGAGTACCTGAAGCCCGGAGAGGAAAAGAACTTCGCCATCGTCGATGCCGCAATGAACGACCTCGCGCGCCCGGCGCTATACGACGCCTATCACGAGACGGTTGCAGTGATCGAACGCGACCAGTCAGCCCAAAGTTACGACGTTGTCGGCCCGATCTGCGAAAGCGGCGACTTCCTTGCCCGCCAGCGCGAGCTTGCGATCGAAGAGGGTGACCTGATCGCGCTGTTGTCAGCTGGTGCCTATGGCATGACCATGAGCTCGAACTACAACACGCGCGGCAGGGCAGCGGAAGTCATCGTCGATGGCGACAAGCTGCACCTTGTGCGCCAGCGCGAAACGATCGAATCGCTCTTCGCCCTGGAACAGGTCCTGAGCTGAAGCATGCTGGCTGGGCGTTCGCCACGCGAACGCTCATTTCGAAGAGCCGGCTCCCAGGCGTGCCGACTCTTCGTACAAGGCACGCCCGAACGCCTTCCAGGCCGGGCCGCCTTGGGTGTGCACACCGACCTGAGCGCTCTGACGCATCGTGTCGAGCATCATTTCCGAGAGCGCAAACAGCTCCCCCCTGCCCCGCGCTTTCGCATCATGGTTACGCAGCAAGCCCAGACGGCAGTCTGTGGTGCACGTCAGAGCCTCATGCGCCAGCGCGCGCATTGTCGCCGGGTCCTGCCAGTCAAGGCCAATCAACAACCCGCGCTTGAATATCTCGCGCTCAAGCTCCAGTGCTGTCCGGGCGAAATGCCCAAATCCGCTCATTGATCCACACCCAGTCCGAAGCGGGCTACTAGAATGATGTCCTGTAGCCACAAATTAATCGAACGATCATTCTAACTCCGAATTACCCTGCACCGCAGCACGCCTCTACCCAATGTCAGCAAGCACCGCTTCGAGACCACGCCCTTTTGTCATCCTGAGCCTTGTTCTTGCCTGCCTGCTGAGCGCAGTCGATGCGCGAGCGGCAGGTGAAGAGACGCTCCCGTCCAGTGTCCGGCAGGCGCTCGATCAGGCACGAGTACCGGCGGACGCGGTCGGCATCTGGGTACAGGCCGTGGATTCAGGCACGCCAGCACTTGCGATCAATGCCGATCAGCCGATGAACCCGGCCTCGGTCATGAAGCTGGTGACGGCTTTCACCAGTCTTGAGTACTTCGGCCCCTCCCACACCTGGCAAACCCGGATCTCAAGCACTGGCGCGGTGCGCAATGGCGTGTTGCAGGGCGACCTCTACATCGTTGGCGGCGGCGATCCGGTGCTGAGCTATGAACGGGCCTGGAAGCTGCTGAGGCGGCTGCGCGCGCTCGGCGTCGACACGATCACCGGCGACATCGTGCTCGACGGCTCCGTGCTCAGGCTCCCGGCGCACGATCCGGATGCATTCGACGGGCGCGGGCTTCGCCCGTACAACAGCGGCCCCTACGGCCTGTTGCTGCACTTCAACACCCTTCAGCTCGCGCTGTTCCCGGGCAATGGCCCCAACGATGCAGTCACGGTGGCCAGCGAGCCGCCACTCAACGGCGTCGTCATCGAAAACCGCCTGCAGACATCGGGGGCCAGCTGCGGCGTGTGGTACCGCGACCTCGAGGCTCGTATCGAGCCCGGCCCGCGTCTGATCCTGAGCGGCAGCCTTCCGGCCAGCTGCGGACCACGCAACTGGAGCGCCGCCCCGCTCCCGCCCGAGGACTTCAGCACTGCAACGATTGCCGGCCTGTGGAAGGAAGTCGGCGGGCAGCTGCAGGGACAGGTGCGCACCGGCTCGACACCGCGCGAGGCCCGCACACAGCTCGTCGACGACTCGGCCGCGCTCGCCGAAATCGTGCGTGACATGAACAAGTGGTCGAGCAACGTCATCGCCCGCCAGCTCCTTGCAAACCTCGGCAGCACCAACGCGGACGGCGCTCCGGACATGGTTGCAGCGGGTGCGCAGGTCGCCACTGCGCAACTGGCGGCTGCGGGCGTGCAGACTGCCGGCCTGGTGATCGAGAACGGAGCCGGCCTGTCGCGAATCGAACGCGTTCGCGCGGATACGCTGGGTCAGTTGCTGATCGCCGCCTGGCAGCGCCCCTGGATGGCCGAGTTCATCGCCGCACTGCCGATTGCCGGCGAGGACGGTACGGCACGCAAGAGACTTGTCGGCAGCCCTGCCCGCGGCCAGGCGCACATCAAGACCGGCACCAT
The DNA here is from genome assembly GCF_057621855.1 of Parazoarcus sp. PS-13 R2A. Taxonomy (NCBI): domain Bacteria; kingdom Pseudomonadati; phylum Pseudomonadota; class Betaproteobacteria; order Rhodocyclales; family Zoogloeaceae; genus Parazoarcus; species Parazoarcus sp. PS-13 R2A. Next base: position 134,327 of record NZ_JBYEXN010000011.1, on the reverse strand, counting down.
CAACGGTGTGCGTGCCATTGCGGGCTATGTGCTCGACCACGACGGACGGCGCCATGTCGTCGTGATGCTGGTCAATCATGCGGAAGCGGCCAGCACGCGTGCAGCACAGGACGCCCTGCTCGAATGGGTCTGGGCCGGTGGTCGTTGAATTGATGGAGCAGACCGTTGCGCCGCAACCCGGCGCAAGGCTTCAGTCCATCGGCAGGGATTCCCGCTGTGAAAGCGCCCACCAGCCCCGCACCACGCGGTACAGCACCCACAGACTGGTGACCCCAAGGGCCAGCAGGCCGAAGGGCAGGCCAATGATGGTCATGATCATCACGACCGCCACCATCACCCACAGCACGGCAAACCAGAAAGTGCGGATCTGCCAGCGGAAATGGCTTTCGAGCCAGGTATCGCGCACGGCGCTCTGCTTCACGTAGTTGATGATCACGGCCGCGATCGACGGCACGCTGGCAATGAAGCTGCCAAGAATCGTGGCCGACCCGACCACCCCGGTGAAGACCGCAAAGGCGTGCAGGGCGTAGATCAGGTGCGTGAGCGTGACCAGGTTTTCAGTCGGCTGCCCGGGCTGAAGCGGTGCTGCGGTGTAATCGGATTGCGCCATCAGGTCATCCTTGCGTCATGCGTCAGTTTTCAGGGCATCACAGGCCAAGTTCGGGCCACATCGCGTCGACGCGTTGCTTGACCGCGTCGTCCATGACAATCGGACGCCCCCATTCGCGATTCGTTTCACCTTCCCACTTGTTCGTTGCATCCAGCCCCATCTTGCTGCCCAGTCCGGCAACCGGTGAAGCGAAGTCGAGGTAGTCGATCGGGGTGTTGTCCACCAGCGTGGTGTCACGGGTGGCATCCATCCGGGTGGTCAGCGCCCAGATGACTTCCTTCCACTCGCGGATATTGACGTCATCGTCCACCACGATGATGAACTTGGTGTACATGAACTGGCGCAGAAAGCTCCAGATCCCGAACATCACGCGCTTGGCGTGCCCCGGATACTGTTTGCGGATCGACACCACTGCGAGGCGATAGGAACAGCCCTCGGGCGGCAGGTAGAAATCGGTGATCTCCGGATACTGCTTCTGCAGCAGGGGGACGAAGACCTCGTTCAGCGCAAGCCCGAGCATGGCCGGCTCGTCGGGCGGCTTGCCGGTGTAGGTCGAGTGATAAATCGGCTTGCGCCGCATGGTGATGCGTTCGACAGTAAACACCGGGAAGTCGGAGACCTCGTTGTAGTAGCCGGTGTGGTCGCCGTACGGCCCCTCCGGCGCCATGTCGTCCGGGTGGATCACGCCCTCGAGCACGATCTCGGCCGAGGCCGGCACCTGCAGGTCGGAGCCGACGCAGCGCACCAGTTCGGTTTTCGAGCCGCGCAGCAGACCGGCAAACTGGTACTCGGAAATCGCATCCGGCACCGGCGTCACCGCGCCGAGGATGGTGGCCGGATCGCAGCCAAGCACCACTGCAACGGGAAAGGGCTCCCCCGGGTGCGCCAGTTTGTGCTCGCGAAAATCGAGCGCCCCGCCACGATGCGCCAGCCAGCGCATGATGACGCGGTTCGGCCCCAGCACCTGCTGCCGGTAAATGCCGAGATTCTGACGCTTCTTGTGTGGACCGCGGGTCACCACCAGTCCCCAGGTGATCAGCGGTGCGGCGTCGCCCGGCCAGCAGTGCTGAATCGGCAGCCGACCGAGGTCGACGTCCTTGCCCTCCCACACCACCTCCTGGCACGGCGCGGAACGCACTTCCTTGGGCGACATGTTCATGACCTGCTTGAGCACCGGCCACTTCTCCCACGCGTCCTTCAGGCCCTTCGGTGGCTCCGGTTCCTTGAGGAAGGCCAGCAGCTTGCCAACTTCACGCAAGGGCGTCTGCCAGTCCCCGGCGTCGAGGTCTTCACCCATGCCGTAAGCCACCCGCTCGGGCGTGCCGAACAGGTTGGCGAGTACCGGCATGTCCTGGGGTACGCCGCGGGTCACCGGTTTCTCGAACAGCAGCGCCGGCCCGCCGGCACGCAGCACACGGTCGGCGATCTCGGTCATTTCGAGATGGGTGTCGACCGGGACGCTGATGCGCTTGAGCTCTCCGCGCGCCTCGAGCTGGGTGATGAAGTCGCGCAAGTCGTGGTATTTCATGCCATGTCCGTATCAGCGCTGCGCGTTGATGGCGTCGCGTGTCTCGAGCGCCACCCTGCGTGCTTCGGCAGCGAAGTCCTCGCCCTTGCCCGCATACAGGATCGCGCGCGAGGAGTTGATCATCAGTCCGCAACCATCTGCAGTGCGCCCGGCCTGCATGGTGGCAGCAATGTCGCCACCCTGGGCACCGATGCCCGGCACCAGCAGTGGCATGTCGCCCGTCAGTTCGCGCACACGTGCGATCTCGGCCGGGAAGGTCGCACCGACCACCAGACCGCAGTTGCCGCTCGCGTTCCAGTCTTCTGCCACCAGACGCGCCACGCGTTCGTATAGCTTTTCACCGCCGACATCGAGAAACTGCAGGTCGGAGCCACCCGGATTCGAGGTGCGGCACAGCAGGATCACGCCCTTGTCCGGGTAGGCAAGGTAGGGATCGACCGAATCGCGCCCCATGTAGGGATTGACCGTGATCGCATCCGCACGGAAGCGCTCGAAGGCCTCGACTGCATATTGCTCGGCGGTGCTGCCGATGTCGCCGCGCTTGGCGTCGAGCACCACGGGCGTGTCCGGGTGGCGCGCGTGAATGTGGTCGATCAGCGCTTCGAGCTGATCCTCGGCACGGCGCGCAGCGAAGTAGGCGATCTGCGGCTTGAAGCAGCACGCGAGGTCGGCGGTGGCATCGACGATCTGCTTGCAGAACTCGAAGATCGCGTCCGGCTTGTCCTGCAGGTGCGCGGGAAACCGGGCGGGATCGGGGTCAAGGCCGACGCACAGCAGGCTGTTGCGCTGCTGCCAGGCGCCCTTGAGGGCGGTCATGAAGTGCATGGTGAATTCCGGGTCAGGGCTGCCGGGTCAGAGCCGGCGCAGCAGGTCGTCGACAAGGACTCCGCAAAAGATCGCGGCGCCCAGCCAGTTGTTGTGGCGAAAGGCCTTGAAGCAGTCGGCACGTTCGCGATGGCGGATGAGGGTGAAGTGGTAGAGCGCAATGCCAGCCGCAGCCAGCAGCCCAAGGTAGAACGCCGGCCCGCGCGCCATCGCCACGCCCACCCAGGCCAGCAGGCACAGGGCGATGGCGTAGCACAGCATCACCGCGACCACATCGAAGCGACCAAAGGTGATGGCGGAGGTCTTGATACCGATCTTGAGGTCGTCCGGGCGGTCGACCATTGCATATTCGGTGTCGTAGGCCACGGCCCAGAAAATGTTGGCCAGCAGCATCACCCAGGCCACCACCGGCACTTCGCCAAGCACCGCAGCGAACCCCATCGGGATACCGAAGCCGAAGGCAATCCCGAGGTAAGCCTGCGGAATGGCGAGAAAGCGCTTGGTATAGGGGTAACTGCCGGCAAGAAACAGTGCCGGGACGGACAACCAGATCACCAGTGGCTGCAGGGGCAGGACCAGCATGAAGGCGAGGAGCGCCAGCCCGCCGGCAAGCAGCAGCGCTTCGCGGGTGCTGACCGCACCGGTGGCGAGCGGTCGCATGCGGGTGCGCTCGACATGGCCATCGAAATCGCGGTCGGCGTAATCGTTGATCACGCAACCGGCCGAGCGCATCAGCAAGGTGCCGAGCGCGAATATCAGCAGGATGTGCAGCGGCGGCACGCCGTCGGCTGCGAGCCACAGGGCCCACAGCGTGGGCCACAGCAGCAGCAGGGTGCCGATGGGCTTGTCGAGCCGCATCAGGCGAACGTAGTGGGGGAGTCGGTCGGCTAGCGTCATCGGTTGAAAGCGGGTTCGCGCAGCGCGCATTTTACCCGGATCAGGCCCGCAGCAGGCCTTCGCGTCCGCCCACCCAGCGCGTGAGCAGACGCTCGGCGAGCTTCGGTTCGCGTGCCAGCATGCTTTCGGCCAGCGCACGTGCCGGCTCGATCAGGTCGTCGTCCTCTTCGAGACTGGCGAAGCGCAACAGGGGCACGCCGCTCTGGCGCGCGCCGACGAACTCGCCCGGGCCGCGAATGTGCAGGTCCTCACTGGCGATCGCGAAGCCGTCCGTCTGCTCGTAGATCACCTTCAGCCGCGCCCGCGCGGTTTCAGACAGCGGCTGGGCGTAGATCAGGACGCACACCGACTCCGCCGTCCCGCGCCCAACGCGGCCGCGCAACTGGTGCAACTGCGCAAGGCCGAAACGCTCCGCATGCTCGATCACCATCAGGCTCGCATTGGGCACATCGACACCGACCTCGATCACCGTGGTCGCCACCAGCACCTGCAGATCGCCGGCGGCAAAGGCGGCCATCGTGGCCGCTTTCTCGTCGGCCTTCAGACGCCCGTGAATGAGACCGACCTTCAGTTCGGGCAGGTCGGCGGACAGCATCTCGAAGGTGTCCACCGCGGTCTGCAACTGCAGCGCCTCGGACTCCTCGATCAGCGGGCACACCCAGTAGGCCTGACGCCCCTCGAGACAGGCATCGCGGACACGGCCCACCACTTCGTCACGCCTGCCGTCGGACACCAGACGCGTGCGAATCGGCGTGCGCCCCGGCGGCAGTTCATCGAGCACAGACACGTCGAGGTCGGCATAGTGGGTCATCGCCAGGGTGCGCGGGATCGGCGTGGCGGACATCATCAGCATGTGCGGACGCTGCCCGGCCAGCCCCTTCTCGCGCAAGGCCAGACGCTGGCGCACACCAAAGCGGTGCTGTTCGTCCACCACGGCCAGCGCCAGTTTGGGCATTGCCACCGGGTCTTCGATCAGCGCATGCGTGCCGACTGCAAGCAGCAACTCGCCGCTGTGCAGACGCGCAAGCTCCGCCTCGCGCTCGCGCTTCTTGCGACTGCCCGACAACCAGGCCACTTCGATGCCCAGCGGCGCCAGCCAGTCGTGCAGTTTGCGGTAGTGTTGCTCGGCAAGGATCTCGGTGGGCGCCATCAGCGCGGCCTGCCAGCCATTTTCGGCTGCCTGCAGCATCGCCAGGGCGGCAACGACCGTCTTCCCGCTGCCGACGTCGCCCTGCAGCAGCCGCTGCATCGGATGCGCTGCGGCAAGATCGGCGGAGATCTCGGCAACTGCACGCTGCTGCGCACCTGTCAGGCTGAATGCGAGCTGGCCGAGCAAGGCCTGCGTCAGCTGCCGGCGTGGCGGCAGACTTGCGGCGCCCAGCGCCCGGCGAGCGTTATAGGCCCGGCGCAGCGACAACTGCTGAACCAGCAACTCCTCGAACTTGATCCGCCGCCAGGCCGGGTGCTCGCGGTTTTCCAGTGCAGAGGGGTCGGCATCGGGCGCGGGGTGATGCAGGGCACGCACCGCCTCTGCAAAACCCGGCAACCCGAGGCGGCTGCACACCGCCGGCGGAATCGGATCGTCCAGCGCAACGGTGCGGAGCGCCAGATCGATCAGCTTGCGCAGTGTCGCCTGCCCGACGCCGGCCGTGGTGGGATAGACCGGCGTCAGTGCCTCAGGCAAGGACTCCCCCCGCTCCACCGGACGCAGGCGCGGATGCACCATCTCGTCGCCGAAGAAGCCGCCGCGCACTTCTCCGAACAGGCGCACGCTGCGCCCGACAGACAGCTGCTTTTGCTGCGATGGGTAGAAATTGAGCCAGCGCGCCACCAGCGTGCCGGACGCATCGCGCACGCGGGCAACCAGTTGCCGGCGCGGACGGAGCGTGACTTCGCAGGAGATGACCTCGCCCTCGATCTGGGCCGGGAAGCCGTGACGCGCGTCGGCAATGGGTGTCAGCCGGGTCTCGTCTTCATAACGCAAGGGCAGATGCAGGATGAGATCTTCCTGCCGATAGAGGTCGAGCTTCGCGAGACGCCCCGCCAACTGCCCGCCAACGCCCGGCCAACCCTGCGCGGGCGAGCGCCCGCCCGGTTCTCGCGAACCCACGTGCGCTGCTGTCGCTCAGCCCAGCACGAGGATGGCGTCGGCCTCGACCACCGCACCGCGCGGCAATTCCTTGACGCCGACGGCTGCGCGCGCCGGATAGGGCTCGGCAAAGTAGCGCGACATCACTTCGTTTACGGTGGCGAAGTTGGACAGATCGGTCAGATAGATCGTGAGCTTGACCGCGTCGGCGAGCGAACCGCCCGCAGCCTCGGCAACCGCCTTGAGGTTCTCGAACACACGCACGGTTTGAGCCTCGAAGCCCTCGACCATCTGCATCGTCGTCGGGTCCAGCCCGATCTGACCGGAGCAGTAAACGGTGCTGCCGGTCTTGACCGCTTGCGAGTAGGTACCGATGGCAGCGGGTGCGCTGGGCGTGGAAACGATGGAACGGCTCATGACTGAATCCCTGAAAAGATGAGTGTAGGCGGATTCTAACCTGTGCAGCGCAGGTGAAGCCCCGGTTCGGCGTGGGCGCTGGCGGCAGCGGGCATCGCAACGCAAAGCCCGCGCTCACGCGACGGCCAGTGCCTGGGCCTTAACGGTGACAACGCTCCCGAGGGTGGGCGCTGCCTGCCGTTCGACACTTACGCCTGTGCGCGCAGCAGAATATCGCAACCCAGCTTGTTGATGACCTTCTGCATGCCGCGGCGCGCGCCGACGTTGATCACCAGCGGCGCCATGAAGTTTGCGCGCAAGCCGGCCGTCGCGGGGTTGTCCCCGTCCTTGCGCACGATGATGGCAACAAGGGCGTCCTCCGGCCGGTCGAGCTTCAGGATGGCCAGTTCTTCGTCAGACAGGGGGAATTCGTAATTGATACCGAACTGCTCCGGCCCGGTCAGGGAAAACGCCACTTCGGGGTCGTCCGCACTTTGCAGCATGAACACGGTTGCCTCGGCGCCCTCCTCATGCACGAGCACGAAACGGTGACACCCCTCGAAACCGGGCAAGCCCTGCGGAAACTCGATCAGTTTGTCGTCGGATACTTCGAACACGCCCAACACCGGGCTCTCGATCTTCATGTGTCTCTCCTCCCTTGTTTCGATATATTTGCCGGCCGCAATCAGCGCTGTTGCCGGCTTCACTTGCTCTTGCGCGGGGGCACCACGATGCCGCTTGCCAGCCCCTCACGTTTCAGCCGCGCGCGCGCCGCTTCCGCAGCCGCCTTGTCGGGAAACGGTCCGACCACAACCCGGCCCTCGACGTGCGCTGGCAGCCCTCTTGCCGCCACATCGGCGCGGAGTCCGTCAGCATTGTCCATGGAGCCGAAGACGCCCAGCTGCACCAGGTAGCCATTTGCCAGCGGAACGGATGCCTTCTTCTCGGCAGGTGGCGGCGCTGACGCTGCCTCGACCTGCGTCGGCGGCAATGGCTCGCTTTCCGGCTTGACGTCCGCGACTACGGGATCTGCCGCTCCGGCGTCCGGCACGACGGATGTATTTTCGACCGGCGCGACAGGCTCGATGGCCTGCGCGACCGGCGGAGGCTGCACCGCCATCGTGGGCGCGGCGGACTCAGGCGTGCGACCATCCTCGAACATCAGCACGACAAGCAGCAGCGCTACAGCGACCCCGCTCGCCAGCCCGGCGCGCTTCAATGCACGGTTACGCTGCACGCGGATCTGATCTGCAGTCATTGTGCTCATGTGCCCCCCTCAGTCTCACCGCGCGCAGCCAGCGACACGACCAGTTCCGCCTCCGCCCGGGTGATGCCGCAGCGCGCAGCCACCTCCTCGACCGACAAGCCCCGGCGCGCCAGCACCAGCGCCTCGCTGTACTCCGGCGAGGCATTCTGGCCGGAACTGTCTTCGAAGGAGCTTGAATCCGCCGGCGGCGCATCGACGAGGCGCTGCACAGTTTCGTGCAGCGCGCCGATCTCGCCCTGCTGCACGTCAAGCGCCGCGCGCAAGGCGCCAACTTCGCGCCGCAGGCGCTGCAACTCGAGTTCCAGCGCAAAGGTATCGGGCCGCTCTGCGGCGGGCGCCTCGGGGGCCGGCGGCGCTGCAGGTGCAGCAGGCGCCACGACGTCTGACGGCAAGGGCGCGTAGTTGAAGTCCGCATCGTCGTCTGCATCGTCCGCAACCGTCGAATCGGTCTTCAAGGCAGCGGCCGCCGGCGGCGACGCAGCTTCAGGGCGGCCGCGTCCGGCGAGCAGGGCGCGCAGCAGTTGCCAGGCGCCGTAGAGCAGCAGTGCGGCGATCAGCGCCCAGACGAGTTGGCGAAATCCCATGATGATTCAGGGAAACAGGAGAACGGAGACAGGAAGGACGGAGACCGCCAGCCGGCACTGCATGGGCATGAGCTTGAAACCGCGGGAATGGAATTGCCCTGATAATACTGGGCACGACACCAGAGGACAAACCCGAATGGATTTCGACACCGCGATTGCCCTGTTCTGGCTCAAGAAGCTGATCTCGGTACTGATTCTGCCCCCGCTGATGCCCTTTGCACTGATCCTGATCGGGCTGCTGATGGGCCGCCGGCGACCGCGCAGCGGACGAACACTGGTATGGACAGGACTGGTCAGCGGTCTGTTGCTGATCACGCCGGCGCCGGTCGGCCTGCTGCTTGAACCACTCGAGCCGCGGCAGCCCCTGTCGCTGTCAGCAGCCACCGACGCGCAGGCGATCGTCATTCTGGGTGGCGGGCGCATGAGCAATGCGCCGGAATACGGTGGCGACACCGTCAATCGCATTACCCTCGAACGTCTGCGTTACGGCGCCAGGCTTTCACGTCAGACCGGTTTGCCGATTCTGGTGAGCGGGGGCGCACCGAGCGGTGAGACTCCCGAAGCAATCCTGATGGAAAGCAGCCTCGAGGAGGACTTCGGCATTCGGGTCCGGTGGACCGAACCCTCCTCGCTCGACACCCGGCAGAATGCCCGTTACTCGGCCGGGCAGCTCAAGGCTTCGGGCGTGACCCGCATCGTGCTGGTCACGCACGCCGCGCACATGCGCCGTGCGCGCGCCGAATTCGAAGCGGCCGGGATGCAGGTCAGCATGGCTCCGACGGCATGGCTGGGACCACGCCCCATCGGCAAGCCTGTCGACGAAGAAGTCCTGCCGAACCTGCCCAGTGCCGGCTCGGCTTACGCCGCCTGGTTTGCGGTGCACGAGTGGGTGGGACTGCTGGCCTATCGCCTGTCACGCTGAAACACCGCCGGCGGGGGCGGCGGGTCCGCTGGCTGCAGCCGTCCCTGCCAGAGGCGCTCAGGCGCCCTTGAACACCGGCTTGCGCTTTTCGAGGAAGGCCGTCACACCCTCGGCAAAGTCATCGCTGCCACCACACCGGCCGAACGCCAGCGCCTCACTATGCAGCTGGGACTCGAGCTGGCTGTCGTGGGACATCGCCAGCAGGCGCTTGATCTCGCCATAGGTCTGCAGCGGACCTGACCTGAGACGCGCACACAGCTTGGCGGTTTCGGCATCGAGACTGTCGGCCGGCACGCTGCGCGTCACCAGGCCAAGGCGGAGCGCCTCGGCGGCGTCGAAGCGATCCCCCAGCAACAGCAGTTCGGCCGCCTTGCGCCTGCCGACGATGCGCGGCAGGAAGTACGACGCGCCACCGTCGCCGGACAAGCCAATCGCGGCATAGGCGGTCGTAAACACGGCGCTGTCTGCACTCACGACGAGGTCGCACCCCATCATCAGGGTGAGGCCAAAGCCGGCGCAGGCACCACGCACCTTGGCTATCACCGGCTGGTCGAGTCCTTGCAGCACCTCTACCGTGGGGTTGATGTACTGCTCGATCATGGCCCGGAACGTGGCGCGCCGCGCTTCCGGAGACAGGTGCAGGTGGCTGGCGAAGTCCTTCAGGTCGCCGCCTGCCATGAAGTGGTCGCCCGCACCCGTAATCACGACGACAGCAACATCCTTGCGTCCTGCCAGATCATGGGCTGCGGCCGCCAGATCCTGCATCATTTCCACCGACAGCGCATTCAGGGCTGCAGGACGGTTAAGGGTCAGGGTAGCGACGCCATCAGCGACGTCGAGCAATACGGTTCCGGCCATGCTGTCTTCCTCTTGTATTTCGGGCAACCATTCTGCACCGTATGTTGGAACCGACAGGTTAGCGCGGAATGCCGAAATAGAAAAACCCCCGCGTCCGGACCTGGCCGGAGACGGGGGCTCTGCAGATGCGCCGGGCCACTGCGGGCCCGGATACGCGCAGCGATCAGCCGCCGAAATCGTCAAGCATGATGTTCTCGCGCTCGACACCGAGATCGAGCAGGGTCTTGATCACCGCTGCGTTCATCATCGGAGGTCCGCACATGTAGAACTCGCAATCCTCGGGCGCCGGATGATCCTTGAGGTAGTTCTCGAACAACACGTTGTGAATGAAGCCGGTGTATCCGGTCCAGTTGTCTTCCGGCAAGGGATCGGACAGCGCCAGATGCCACGTGAAGTTGGGATTGTCTTCCGCGAGCTTGTCGAATTCCTCAACGTAGAACGCCTCGCGCATCGAACGCGCGCCGTACCAGAAACTGATCTTGCGCTGGCTCGACAACCGCTTGAGCTGGTCGAAGATGTGCGAGCGCATCGGCGCCATGCCTGCGCCACCACCCACGAACACCATCTCGTTGTCCGTTTCACGCGCAAAGAACTCGCCAAACGGGCCGTAAACGGTGACCTTGTCGCCCTCTTTGAGGTTGAACACCCAGGACGACATCTTGCCCGGCGGAATATCGTCGCGACCCGGCGGAGGCGACGCAACACGGATGTTGAACTTCACCACGCCCTTCTCTTCCGGGTAGTTCGCCATCGAGTAGGCACGGATCACGGTCTCGTCGACCTTGGACACGAAGCGCCACATGTTGAACTTGTCCCAGTCACCACGGTACTCGGGCTGGATGTCGAAGTCGGCGTACTTCACCACGTGGGGCGGGCACTCGAGCTGCACATAGCCGCCGGCACGGAACTCGACGTTCTCGCCTTCGGGCAGACGCAGGGTGAGCTCCTTGATGAAGGTGGCAACGTTGGGGTTGGACTCCACCGTGCATTCCCACTTCTTCACCCCGAACACTTCCTCGGGCACCTCGACCTTCATGTCCTGCTTGACCGGGGTCTGGCACGACAGGCGCCAGCCTTCCTTTGCCTGACGCTTGTTGAAGTGCGACTCTTCGGTAGGCAGCATTTCGCCGCCGCCCGACTCGACCACGCACTTGCATTGTGCACAGGTACCGCCGCCACCGCAGGCCGACGACAGGAAGATGTCGTTCGCGGCAAGCGTCTGCAGCAACTTTCCGCCCGCCGGCACCGTGATGGTGCGTTCGTTGTTGATATTGATGGTAACGTCGCCGCTCGATACGAGACGCGCACGCGCCATGAGGATGATCATGACCAGTGCGAGCACGATGGCCGTAAACATGCCAATGGCGATGAAGATTTCCTGGCTGTTCATATATCCTCCCCCGCCCTTACAGCTGTACGCCGGAGAACGACATGAAACCCAGCGACATCAGCCCGATGGTGATGAAGGTGATGCCCAGGCCCTGCAGGCCGTCAGGCACATCGCTGTACTTCAGCTTCTCGCGAATGCCGGCAAGCAGTGCAATGGCAAGCGCCCAAGAGAACCCGGAGCCGACACCATAGACGACGCTTTCGCCGAAGTTGTAGTCGCGCTCGACCATGAACAGGGTACCGCCCATGATTGCGCAGTTCACCGTGATCAGCGGCAAGAAGACTCCGAGCGCGTTGTAAAGACTGGGAACGTACTTGTCGAGCAGCATCTCGAGGATCTGCACAATGGCAGCGATCACCCCGATATACGACAGCAGTCCGAGGAAGGACAGATCGACGTCCGGCATGCCCGCCCACGACAGGGCACCGTCACGCAGCAGCCAAGTGTAGATCAGATTGTTGGCCGGCACGGTGATGGTCTGCACCACGACCACCGCAATGCCGAGACCGATGGCGGTTTCGACCTTCTTCGAGATGGCAATGAAGGTACACATGCCGAGGAAGAAAGACAGCGCCATGTTCTCAATGAACACTGCACGCACGAAGAGGCTGATGTAATGTTCCATATCAGTAGGCCTCCTTGTTGATCACCTGGGGCGCCATTTTGAACGACGCTTCCTCGACCTGCTCCGTCTTCCAAGTACGCAGCCCCCAGATGATCAGGCCGATCAGGAAGAACGCCGAAGGCGGCAGCAGCAGCATGCCGTTGGGCACATACCAGCCACCATCCTTGGCCAGGCTCAGGATCTCGAAACCGAACAGTTTGCCTGCACCGAACAGTTCGCGGATCACGCCCAGCGTCAGCAGCATCGCGCTGTAGCCGAGACCATTACCGATACCGTCCATGAACGAGAGCAGCGGCGGGTTCTGCATCGCGAACGCTTCGGCACGCCCCATCACGATGCAGTTGGTGATGATCAGGCCGACGAACACAGAGAGCTGCTTGGCAAGGGTGAAGGCATAGGCGCGCAGGATCTGGTCGACCACGATCACCAGCGAGGCGATGATGACCATCTGTACGATCATGCGGATCGAGCCCGGGATCTGCGCACGGATCATGGAGATGAACATGCTCGAGAACGCGGTCACCAGCGTCAATGCGATCGACATCACCACCGCCGTCTTGAGGTTGGAGGTGACGGCGAGAGCCGAACAGATACCAAGGATCTGCAATCCGATCGGGTTGTTATGAAAGATCGGGTTGAGCAGGACTTCTTTTATCGTGGGTTGCGACATGATCAGACCCCCTGGGAACGCAGTTTGGCGAGATAGGGACCGAAACCCTGTTCGCCGAGCCAGAACTGGAGAAGACGGTCGACGCCCTTGCTGGTGAGGGTCGCCCCTGCCAGCGCGTCAACCTGATGGGCGGCGGCCGGACTGGCGGGATCCACGCCACCCTTGACGATCTCGATCACCGGCTTGCCGGCGTCGTCGAACAGGGTCTTGCCCGGCCACATCGCCTTCCACTTAGGATTGTCGACCTCACCACCCAGACCCGGCGTTTCGGCATGCTGATAGAAACCGAAACCGACAACGGTGTTCAGATCGGCCTTTACCGCCATGAAACCGTGCAGCGTCGACCACAGGCCGTATCCACGCACTGGCAGAATCAGCGACTCGAGCTTGCCGTCCTGTTCCACCATATACACCGTGGTGTAACGCTCGCGGCGCTTGATCAGTGCAAGATCCTCTTCACCCGACAGCGCATCCGATATCTTCGGGTCGCGCGCGGCCTTCAGCGGATCGAAATTGTCCGGATTGAACTCGGTGGAATACTCGCCGGTTTCCAGATCCACCACCTTCGCACTGATGCGGCTGGAGAACAGCTCTTTGACCTCACGCCCGGACAGACCTGTATCACCCAGTCCCGCGATTGACAGAATGCTGCGCTGCTTGTCGAGCTGACGGTTCTCGATCTGCACCGGCTTCAGCGACACCGCCGCGCCGGCGACGAACACCGAACTCACCAGACTGACCGCCAGCGCCACGAACAGCGTGCGGCTTGTCGATTCTTTCTTACTGGACATTGCGCGCCAACCTCCGCTTGATATTGGCCGAGACCACAAAGTGGTCGATCAGCGGGGCACACAGGTTGGCGAACAGGATCGCCAGCATGATGCCCTCGGGGAAGGCCGGGTTAACCACCCGGATGAGCACGGTCATGATTCCGATGAAGGCACCGAAGATCCACTTCCCGGTGTTGGTCATCGACGCCGACACCGGGTCGGTCGCCATGAAGATCATGCCGAAGGCGAAGCCGCCAACCACCAGATGCCAGTACCACGGCAGGCCGAACATCGGGTTGCTTGTGGACCCGATGCCGTTGAACAGCAGGCTCATGCCGATCATGCCGATCATCACTCCGGCGACGATGCGCCACGAGGCGATCTTCATGATCAGCAGCACCGCACCGCCAATAAGGATGGCCAGCGTGCTGGTTTCGCCCACCGAACCGTGGATCAGCCCGAGGAAGGCGTCCATCCAGGTAATGCCGCCGGCCACGATCTGGTCCAGCCCGCCTGCAGCGCCGAGCGACAGCGGAGTCGCGCCGGTGTAGCCATCGACGGCCGTCCATACCGCATCGCCGGACAGTTGTGCCGGGTAGGCAAAGTACAGGAAGGCACGGCCGGTCAGCGCGGGGTTGAGGAAGTTCTTACCCGTACCGCCGAACACTTCCTTGCCGATCACGACGCCGAAGCTGATGCCGAGCGCAACCTGCCACAGCGGCACGGTCGGCGGGCAGATCAGCGCGAACAGCACCGAGGTGACGAAGAAGCCTTCGTTCACCTCATGGCGGCGGATCGAAGCGAACAGCACTTCCCAGAAACCGCCGACAACGAAGGTCACCAGGTAGATGGGCAGGAAATACGCTGCGCCATGCACCATGTTGTCCCAAACGCTGCCCGGGTCAAAACTGGCAAAAGCGGCGATCAGCGCCATCCGCCAGCCGTCCTGAGCTGCGAGCAGATCGGGGTTGGCGGCGTAGATGGTATTGGCCTGGAAGCCGATATTCCACATGCCGAAGAACAGCGCCGGGAAGGTGCACATCCACACCGTGATCATCATGCGCTTGAGGTCGAGACCGTCGCGCACGTGAGCGGTGGTGCGGGTGACGCTGGACGGGCGGTAGAGCGCGGTATCCACTGCCTCGTAAAGGGCATACCACTTCTCGTGCTTGCCACCCTTTTCGAAGTGGTGCTCGATACTGTCGAGATATGAACGCAGACCCATGCTCAGCCTTCCTTTTCGATGCGTGTCAGATTATCCCGCAGGATTGGGCCGTACTCGTACTTGCCGGCACACACGTAGGTACACAGCGCGAGGTCTTCCTCGTCGAGCTCGAGCGCGCCGAGCTTCTGCGCCATGTCAGTGTCGCCGACAATCAGGTAACGCAGCAGCTGCGTCGGCAGAATGTCGAGCGGCATCACGGCTTCGTAGTTGCCAACCGGCACCATGGCGCGCGGGCTGCCATTGGTGGTGGTGGTGAAGTCGAGCTTGCGATCGCCGAACAGCTTCGAGGCGAAGATGTTGAGCACCGAGTGCTTGTTGGTGCCGGCACGCAGGTAGTGCATGAACTCGCGTTCGGTCCCTTCCTTGAGGCAGGACACCTGCAGGTGATAGCGGCCGAGGTAGGCACAGGCGCCGCGCGCCGTGCGCCCGCCGAACACCGAGCCCGAAATCACGCGATTGCGCCCGACGGCCATCTCGCCCGCGGTCAGCTCGTCAAGGTTGGCGCCCAGACGGGTGCGCACCAGACGCGGCTTTTCCACCACCGGACCCGCCAGCGCCACGACGCGCTCTTCCCACAGACGACCGGTGGCAAACAGCTTGCCCATCGCGATCACGTCCTGGTAGTTCAGATACCACACGGACTTGTGCGCATCGACCGGGTCGAGGAAGTGAATGTGCGTACCGGGCAGACCGGCCGGATGCGGACCGGAGAATGACTCTGCGGTCACGTTGTTCAAATCGGAACCGGGCAGCTTCGCATTCTCGGCATGGCACAGAAATACCCGCGCCAGCCGGCCAAGCAGCTTGAGCCCGCGACTGAAGTCTTCGGCGTACTCGCCGATGACCACGGCGGGGTCGGCTGCCAGCGGGTGCGTGTCGATCGCGGTGACGAAGATCGAGCTCGGCGTGGCGTCGATCGCAGGTACCTTGCTCAGGGGCCGGGTACGCAGCGCAGTCCAGAGCCCGGACTGCTGCAGGTTCTCGCGCACGGCTTCGGGTGCGAGAGCGTCGATCTCGGTGTCGCTGTAGCGCGCAAAGTCGATGGCCTCATCACCTTCGACATCGATGGCCACGGATTGCAGCACACGCTGCTCGCCGCGATGGATGGCGCTGACCACCCCTGCGGCGGGCGCAGTGAAATGCACCCCTTCCGTCTTCTTGTCGGAGAACAACACTTGCCCCAGCTTCACCCGGTCGCCCACCTGCACCGCCATCGTCGGCTTCATGCCGTGATAGTCGAAGCCGATGACGGCCACACTGCGCACCGGCCGTCCGGCTTCAATGCGCTGCGCCGGCGCGCCGGTGACAGGAAGGTCAAGTCCGCGTTTGATTTGTATCATGCGTCTATCGCCCAATCACTCATGAGAATGGTGGAGTCCTGCACGCCGTAGAGCCGCGTTTTCCGGCTCACGGGCAATGACCCCGCGTAAACAAACCCGAGAATTATAAGAGATTGTTACCCACCAATCACTTAGGATGATCCGATATAAGACACATTTCTTCAATATAAGCTTTCGTTGAAATGCAAATCGGGCAGCCCGAAGCGGGAACTGCCCGATCCATCAAGGGTTTGCCGCAGCGGATGCGATACGTGCCCTCGCGGCTACATCCGCTCGAAAACGCCCGCCGCCCCCATGCCGGTTCCGATACACATGCTGATCAGGCCGAAGCGCAACTTCGGGTCGCGCTGCATCGCTGCCATCAGGGTGGCCGTACGGATCGCACCGGTGGCGCCAAGCGGATGACCAAGCGCAATCGCGCCGCCAAGCGGATTGACCTTTTCCGGATCGAGTCCGAGCTGGCGCGTCACCGCCAGCGCCTGCGCCGCAAAAGCCTCGTTGAGCTCGATCCAGCCCACGCTGTCATGTGCCACATCGGCCATCTTCAGCGCGCGCGGGATGGCTTCGACCGGGCCGATACCCATCACCTGCGGCGGCACCCCGGCCACCGCGTAGCTGCGAAACCGTGCAATCGGGGTCGCGTTGAAGCGTTTCAGTGCCGCTTCGCTCATCAGCAGGACCGCGCCAGCCCCGTCCGACATCTGCGAACTGTTGCCCGCGGTGACCGAGCCGCGCGCGGCAAACACGGGCTTCAGCTTGGCAAGGCGTTCCATCGCAGCATCGGGTCGCGGGCCTTCGTCGTTCTCGAGCACGCGTTCGGCGATACGCACGCTGCCACCTTCGCCTGGCAGATAGGACTGCACCGCATAGGGGGAGATCTCGTCGGCGAACTGCCCGGCCGCAATCGCAGCGCAGGCACGGCGGTGCGATTCGACGGCAAAGGCGTCCTGATCCTCACGGCTGACTTTCCACTGCTCGGCCACTTTCTCCGCGGTCAGCCCCATGCCGTAGGCGATCCCGATATTCTCGGCCTTGCTGAAGATTTCCGGGTTGAGACTGACCTTGTTGCCCATGATCTGCGGCATCGCGCTCATGCTCTCGGTGCCAGCCGCGATCATCACATCGGCTTCACCGAGGCGGATGCGGTTGGCGGCATCGGCCACCGCCTGCAGCCCTGAAGCACAGAATCGGTTGATGGTGATGCCCGGCACCGTGTCCGGAAGCCCTGCGAGCAGCAGTCCGATGCGCGACACGTTCATGCCCTGCTCGGCTTCCGGCATGGCACATCCGGTGATCACGTCACCGATCTCGGCCGGATCAAGCCCGGGCACCCTGGCGACGACCTCGCGCAGCACCTTAGCCAGCATGTCGTCCGGGCGTACATGGCGGAAAGCACCGTTGCGTCGCGCCACCGGGGTACGCACGGCGGCAACGATGTAGGCGTCCCGAATCTGTTTGTTCATCTGTTCTGTCTCCAAAAGAACTGCTTGTCAGCGTTTCTTCAAAACATTTCGTGGTTGTCGGACTCGTGGTCGGTTGTCGTGGCGGGTCTGCGCGTTTGTGTTCGTGGCAGATCTCCGCGCCGGAAGTGAGTGTTTGTTCTGCGGGCTGCGGAACTCGCCCTTCGGGCTCAAACAGTCCTCGCCCGCGCCACAAACACTCACCCCCGTCACGGCACATCACGGTTGCTCTAGGGCAGGTAAAAGCAAAGACGAAGGCAAAGACTGAGCCGAAAAATAAGAACTACGCTCTGCGCGCGCGAACCTCAAACTTGCAGCCCAGGGCCCTGACGCCTGCAAGAACTGGCCTCAAAGCATCGAAACCCGACTCACCCCCCCGCCTTTCCCTTAAATAACAACCCCAATCAACCGCAGTGGGGTGTCGGTCATTTGAGCAAGGGGCGAGGACTGTCCGAGCCCGCAGGGCGAGTTCCGCAGCCCCTTGAGCAAATGACCGATGCCCCGCGCAGCGCCCCCGAACCGCAGTGCCCCGCAATCAAACAACAACCTCAATTCCGCAACGGCTTCCCCGTCTCCAGCATGTACTGAATCCGCTTCTGCGTTTTCTCCGTCTTCAGCAACTCAACAAACTGAGCGCGCTCGACATCCAGAATCCACTGCTCGCTCACCCGTGCATTGGTATCCACCTCCCCACCGCACAGTGCCGTCGCAGCCGCCTTCGCCACCTTGTAGTCATGCTCCGAGATGAAGCCCCCCTCAGCCATGTTCACCAGCATCAGCTCGCAGGTCGCAATACCGTTGCGGCCTGCCACCTTCACCGCAGAACCGGGCAAGGACGACCGCCAGCCCGCCTCTGCCATCGCCCGCGCACGCCGGATCGCCACGTAAAGCAGTTCGTGGGCGTTGAACACGATGTCGTCACCTGCGCGACCGAAGCCCAGCTGCACCGCCTCGATGCCGCTCTTGGCGACCGTCGCCATGGCAATGGTCTGGAACGCATTCTGGATGTAGGGAAACACGTCGCCGCCCGCCGCCCGCTGCGCCATCACATGCGCCTGCAGCGCAAACTCCTTGCTGCCGCCGCCGGCCGGAATCAGCCCCACGCCCGCCTCGACCAGGCCGACATAGCTCTCCAGCGCCAGCACCCGATGGGCAGCATGCATCACGAACTCGCAACCGCCGCCCAGCGCCATGCCCTGCACCGCAGCCACGACCGGCACCTGAGCGTGCTTGATCGCCATCGAAGTGCGCTGAAACTTCGCCACCACCTGCTCCAGCATGTCGAACTGTCCCGCGCGGCAGGCCTCGCCGACCTGCTGCAGGTTTGCCCCCACCGCGAACGGCGCATCGTTCCACAGCACCAGACCGTCGAGATCGGCCTCGGCACGCCCGATCGCCTCCAGCATGCCGTCCAGCACCTCGTCGCCGATCGCATGCTTCTTCGATGTCAGCGACACGATGCCGATGCGCCCGTCCTGATCCGGACGCCGCCACAGCCGCAAGCCCGCGTTCTCCCACAGGGTCTCTCCCCTGTCATGGGGCGCCTCACCCAGCACACGGTCGGGGTAGAGCTGACGCTGGTACACTCCGAGCGTCGAACGCGGCTTGAGCGCCGACGCTTCGGCGCTGAACGAGCCCTCCGCCGCATGCACACCCTCGCGCTCGAACACCCAGGCAGGCAGGGGCGCATCCGACATCGCACGGCCGTGCTCGATGTCCTCCTTCACCATCGTGGCAATATCGGCCCATCCAGCGGCCTGCCAGGTTTCGAACGGCCCCTGGGCCCAGCCGAATCCCCAGCGCATGGCCAGATCGACATCGCGTGCGTTGTCGGCGATGGCGCCCAGATGCACCGCGCAGTAATGGAAGACATCACGGAAGATCGACCACAGGAACTGCGCCTGCGGGTGGGGGTGTGCGGCCAGACGGGCAAACTTCTCGGCCGGATTCCTGAGGCTGAGGATGTCGTCCACATCGGGGAACATCTCTGCACCGCTCTCGCGATAGTCCTGATGGGCCAAATCGAGCACCATGATCTTCCGCCCTTCCTTGCGGTAGATCCCGGCGCGCGTCTTCTGCCCCAACGCCCCCTTGGCAATGAGCGCCTGCAGCCATTCAGGTACTTTGAAGTGCGCATGCCAGGGATCGTCCGCCAGCGTCGCCTGCATGGTGCCGACGACATGGGCCAGCGTATCCAGCCCGACCACGTCAGCAGTGCGGAAGGTCGCACTCCTGGGGCGGCCGATGCGCGGACCGGTGAGCAGATCGACCTCGTCAAATGTCAGCCCGAGCCGCGCGGTGTGATGCATCACCGCCAGAATCGAGAACACGCCGACGCGGTTGGCGACGAAGTTCGGGGTGTCCTTGGCGCGGACAATGCTCTTGCCCAGCCGGGACGTCAGCCACGTTTCGAGATTGTCCAGCGTCGCCGGGTCGGTATCCGCGGTGGCGATCAGCTCCACCAGCGGCATGTAGCGTGGTGGATTGAAAAAATGGATGCCGCAGAAACGGCTGCGCTGCGCATCCGGCATGCCCGCGGCCAGCGCGTTGATGGGCAGGCCGGACGTGTTCGATGCAAACACCGCACCGGCCTTAAGGTGCGGTGCAACCTTGGCATACAGGTCGAGCTTCCACTCCATCTTCTCGGCAATCGCCTCGATCACCAGATCGCACTCGCCGAGACGGGCGAGATCGCTGCCGTAGTTGGCGGCTTCAATATGCTGCGCCCGGTCCTTTGCCGCCAGCGGGGCCGGATCAAGCTTCTTCAGGCCTGCCAGCGCCTTGTTGATGACCGCATTGGCATCGCCTTCCTTTGCCGCCAGATCAAACAGAATCACCGGCACATCGGCATTGGCGCAGTGGGCCGCAATCTGCGCCCCCATCACGCCTGCACCCAGCACGGCGACCTTGCGGATGATGAATTTGCTCACGTGGATCTCCCTTCAACACGTGCGCGACCGGCAGCTCGCCGGCCGGCATCACTCAGGACTCAGAAATGATGATTCAACTGCACGGAGAAAATATCGACGGCAGTATCGAACGAACCACGAACGAACTGCGTTGTATCGATCGTGCCAATCGTCGTTCTCCGGTCGATGTCTGAGTCATCGAAGAACAGATGTGAGTAGCCGACGTCGACGGATGTACTCGGGCTGAACTTGTAGTTGAAGCCAAGCGCAAGCCACGTGCGATCGGCATCCGGCAATCGCACCGTGCGGTCACTGGCACTGCGCACAGGTGACTGGTCGTACGCAACGCCCGCACGCAAGCGCAGACTGTCCGAATACTGGTACTGCGCACCAATACCGATCCGGTAGCTGTCCTTGAATCCCAGCAACTCATCGGTCAGCAATGCGCCAGTATTGCGGTTGGTCACACGCAAGGATTGAATCTTGCTCCACCCCGTCCACGTGTAATCGGCCAGCAGCTCAAGCTTCGGCCCGATGCGGTGGGAGAGCGCGATCGATGCACTGTCGGGCAGTTCGATCTTGACCTTCGCTGGCGTACTGCCGAGCGGCGTTTCCGATTTGCCGGTGACAGTCAGCTCGATAGACGACCTGTAGGTCAGCCCAAGCCGCGTTGCTGGCGACAGCTGGAACATCGCGCCCAGGTTGTAGCCATACCCGGTATCTTCGCCGGTCAGCTTGCTTTCGCGATCACCCAGCGCGGTCGGCACCTTGCCTCGCAGATCGGCCTCGAAATGAACGATGTTCAGGCCAAAACCCAGTGAAACCGCATCACTCACCCGGTATGCCGCGCTGGGGTTGAAGTTGATGGCCTTGATCTCGGAATACGATCCCTGGTAGCGACCGATGAAATCGTCGTCCCATTCGGTTGCGTTGCCAAACGTGGGTGAAATGCCAAGCCCCACGCGCAACCTGTCGTTGATCGACATCGCCCAGTAAGCAGCGGGCACGACGGACAGACCGCCTGCCTGCCCGCCATCCCCACCCAGAGGCCACACAACAGGGCCCGGCAGCGTGACAAGGCTGTTACTGCCCTCGTTCTTGAACTCAAGCGAGCGCGACAGCAAGGTGACAGCGCCCGAAAGGTGATGCCCCTCCGACAGGTAGGTCAGACCGGCCGGGTTGAAAAAGATGGTCGATGCGTCCTCAGCCACGGCAGCAGCACCTGCATAGGCGTAGCCCGTTCCCGCACCGTTCTGGTTCTGCAGCTGGAACCCCGCAGCCGATACCACACCAGATGCCAGCGCAAACGTCCCGACGGACAACAGCAACGCAATTCGGTTTTTTCTCATGAGAGTCTCCTCCAGTCATGTATGACTATTTATATATGCCTTTGCACTTCCACCCTGGCGTCGGCTGCGCGAGGGGCACTTCAGACTCATTCGGTCGGCATCGGCCGCTTCCTGCCCTTGTCATCGAGCGCAACGTACGTCAGCCGCGCTTCGGTCACTTTTACGACCACCGGATTCTCGGGGTCGCGCTCGGCGAACACTTCTACATCGACGGTGACCGAGGTCCGGCCGGTAGACACCACCTCGGCGTAAAAGCTGACCAGATCGCCCACTGAAACCGGCTGCTTGAAGATGAAGGAGTTCACCGCCACGGTCGCGACGCGCGATTTGGCACGGCGGCGAGCGGGAATGGCGCCGGCAATGTCGACCATGGCCATGATCCAGCCCCCGAAGACATCGCCAGCCGGGTTGAGGTCGGCGGGCATGGGCATCACCCGCAGGGCGGGCTGGCGACCATCGGGCAAGGCAGTGTAGATATCGTTTGAACTCATGTAGCGTCCTGTTGAATAGCCGGTGCATTACGATCGACGACGGTGGAATCGGCGCCGATCGGGAGATTCCCGCGGGTGTGCTGGTGATTCATCGGGCCGCCGCTCCAAGGTGCGAAGCCGGTGCCGAAGATCACACCTGCGTCTGCCAGGTCGGCATCATCGACCACCCCCTCTTCCACGCAGCGCCGGGTAGCGGCAAGCAGCGGCGCAAGAATGCGATCGGCGAGGCCTGCTGGCGCAGCACTGGTCTTGCTGCGCTTTGGCTTGCCGTCGCTCCAGCGGTAGTAGCCTTCCCCGGTCTTCTTGCCGAGCTTGCCGGCGGACACCAGCGCGAGGAGCTTCTGCGGCGGCGCTGCACCGTCACCGGCCAGTGCCTTGCCTGCCGCTACAGCAATGTCGAGACCGACCGTATCCACCAGTTCGACCGGCCCCATCGGCATGCCGAACTCGACCAGCGCGGCGTCGACGGCCTCGGGCGCAATGCCCTCTTCGACACAACGCAAGGCCTCGAGCATGTAGGGCCCGAGCACCGCATTGACGAGGAAGCCGGGCGCGCTTTTCACCGGCAGCGGCAGCTTGTCGATCCTGCGCACAAAGGCCGCCGCGCGCTGCAAGGCAAGCGCATCCGAGTGCTCACCCGCCACCACCTCGACCAGCGGCATCATCGCCACCGGGTTGAAGAAGTGAATGCCAATGAGACGACCGGGATCGGTCAGGCAGCCGGCGATGTCTTCCAGCCTCAGACTGGAGGTATTGCTGGCCAGAATCGCATCCGGCCGCGCCTTGCGCTCAAGATCTGAGAACAGCGCACGCTTCGCCTCAAGGTTCTCGAAGATGGCCTCGATGATGACATCGGCCCGCACCGCGCCGTGGCCCTGAGGGTCGGGGATCATGCGGTCGAGCGCAAAGCGCACCTGGCGGCGGTCGCCCTTGAAGCGGCGCTCGAACAGCTTTGCCGCCCGCGCAATCGCAGGCGCGATGCGCTCAACGGTCTGATCCTGCAGGGTCACCGTCAGGCCGCGCTGTGCGCACACGGCGGCGATGTCGCCGCCCATCACGCCAGCACCGATCACATGCACATGCCGCGGCGCAAAATCGACACCCTTGCCAAAACCCTTGAGGCGCTCCTGCAGGTGATACACCCGCAGCAGGTTGCGCGTGGTCGGCGAGGCGAAAATCGTCTCCAGCGAAGAAGGGTCGCCTGCCGGCACCGCCAGCGCATTGCCCTCGAAGCGCGACCACATGCCGATGATTGCGTAGGGCGCGGGATAGTGTTCGCGGCGCGCGCGACCCGCCACCTGGCTGCGCGCCTTGTCGGCCACCTTTGACCTCAGCGGCCCGTTCATCAGACGCGCCATCCACGGCAGAGGCGGATTGGCACTGCCGGAACGCACCCGCATGCGCGCTGCGTTCTCCATCACCCGCGGCGGTACGCAGTCATCGGCGAGGCCGATACGCTTCGCCTTCTTCGCATCGACAGACTTGCCGGTGAGCATCAGATCGAGCGCCAGTGCCGGGCCGATACGGTCCGGCAGACGCTTCATCCCGCCCCAACCCGGCACGATGCCGAGCATCACTTCGGGGAGCGCAAGCTTTGTACCCGGCTCGTCGACCACAATCCGGTAACGACAGGCCAGTGCAAGCTCAAGCCCGCCACCCAGACAGTGGCCGCGAATCAACGCCAGCGTCGGGTAGTCGACGTCCGCGAGGCGCTCGAACAGGGTCCATCCGCGTGCGACCAGTACGCGCGCATCTGCAGCCGAGGCGAGTTGCGAGAATTCTTCAATGTCGGCGCCGGCGATGAAACCCGCCGGTTTGGCCGACGCGATCACCAGTGCGGCAGGCGGCTCGGCGTCGAGCACATCCAGCACGCTGCCAAGCTCTTCCATCACCGCGGCCGAGAGCGCGTTGGTCGTGCTGTCGGCCTTGTCGAGTTCGAGCCAGGCAAGGCCGTCCGCCTCGCGGCGCAGTGTCCAGTGCAGCCAGTTGTTCCCGGACTGATTCATTGCATCGCCTCCACCAGCATCGCGCCACCCTGTCCGCCACCGATGCAGATGCTTGCCATGCCCCGGCGCCCCCCGGTGCGACGCAGCACCTGCAGCAGATGCAGCACAATGCGCGCGCCGCTCGCCCCCACCGGATGGCCCTGCGCAACCGCCCCGCCATCGATGTTGAGCCGCGCCAGATCGGGCGCGCCCGGCGCTGCCTCGATGCCGAAGTGCTCGTTGAAATAGGCGTCGTCACCGAACGCACGCAGACAGGCAATGACCTGCGCAGCGAAAGCCTCGTTGAGCTCCCACGCGTCGAGATGGGCCGGACGCAAACCATGACGGTCGAGGATGGGCTGAGCTGCATGCACCGGCCCCAGGCCCATCTGCTCAGGGGCCAGCGCGGCCCATTCGCTGTCGATGATGCGCCCCATCGGCTGCAGCCCGAAGCGCTCGACCGCCTCGGCCGAGGCCAGCACCAGCCAGGCCGCGCCATCGGTGATCTGCGAGCTGTTGCCGGCAGTCACCTGACCGTAGCGCTTGTCAAAGAACGGCTTGAGCTTTGCCAGCGCGGCCATCGACGCATCCCGGCGCAGGCCGTCATCGGCCTTGTACACCGTGCCGTCACGATCGATCAGCGGCACGATTTCGGCATCGAAATGGCCGGCATCCTGCGCCAGCGCGACGCGCTGGTGGCTCTCCACCGCAAACGCGTCCATCTCTTCACGCGTGATGCCGAACTTCCACGCCAGATTCTCGGCAGTCTGCCCCATCAGCTGGCCTACCACCGGATCGGTCAGGCCTTTCATGATGCCGATCACCGGGGCGAGATTGCCAAGGCGGAACTTCCGTGCGACCGCAAAGCGCTCGCTGACCGACTTTGCCGCATACCAGGACGACAGCCAGCGCACCATCGCATCCGACAGCAGCAGCGGCGCACGCGACAGCGCATCCACGCCACCGGCGAGCACCAGATGCGAACGCCCGGCCTGGATATTGACCATCGCAGAATCGATCGCCTGCATGCCGCTGGCGCAGTTGCGCATCACCGTCCATCCCGGCACCTTCAGCCCGCAACCCATGCGCAGCGCCACGACCCGGCCGATGTTGACCTCGTCCGGCGCCGGACTGGCACAACCCAGGATGACCTCGTTCAGCTGGTCAGGAGCAAAGCGCTGGCGCGCCAGCAAGGCGCTGCCGGCGGCCGTTGCCAGGTCGGACGCGGCGAACGGCCCCGGCGTGTTGCGCGACTTGAGAAAGGGCGTGCGCGCCCCGTCAATGATGAATACCTCTCGACTCACGCGGCCTCCTTGAGCACTGGCGTGTCACACAAGGCGGCACGCAGTCCGAAATCAAAGGGAAAGTCATCGACCCGGATCACCTTGTCGCGCAGCTCGCCACGGCGCTGCAGCAGGGCATATTCCTCCGCACTGATCACGCCAGCTTCATGCGCGCGCCACCACAAGGCATCCACGCCGCCACCCACCAGCAGTCCGGGCTTGAAGCTGCCCGAGCGCAGCGCCTGCTTCACCTTGGCGTCGACCGGCTCGGCCTGAACCGTCGCCAGCAGAGCGGCTTCGAGCGCGCCCACCGGCTCCTCGAGATCGGTCGGCAGATAGACGTCAGCGGTCAGGCGGTCGCGGGTGGCAGACGGCTCGATCATCGCCTGCGCCACTTCATGGCCCAGGCGGTCGGACGGCACCACGTAGGGACGGCCGAGCGGGAACACCACCAGCCTGCGCAGCAGCGTCGCAGCAATACGGTTGGGGAAGTTCGCGATCACGCCTTCGAAGGCATTCTGCGCGCGGAACATGCAGTCCCAGATCGCCCAGTGCATCAGCGGTGCATCGGCCTGCTGCCGGCCTTCGGCCTCGAAGCGCTTGAGCGTGGCCGACGCCAGGTACATCAGCGACAGGATGTCGCCCAGCCGCGCGGACAGTTTTTCCTTGCGCTTGAGCGCGCCGCCCATGGTACCCATGGACAGATCGGAGATGAAGGCGAAAGCGGCCGAGAAGCGCGTGAGCTGCTGATAGTAGCGACGCGTCTCGGGTGCGACGTCTGCATCGATCCTGACGAAATGCGACCCGGTGAGCCCCATCACCAGCGCCCGTGCGCCATTGGTGACCGTGTAGGCAACGTGCGACCACAAGGCCTTGTCGAAGGCATCGAGATCGCCCTTCTGCGCCGCCTTCATCTCGTCCATCACATGCGGATGGCAGCGCACCGCGCCCTGGCCGAACAGGATCAGGCTGCGGGTCAGGATGTTCGCCCCTTCCACCGTGATGCCGACCGGAATCTGCTGATAGGCGCGCCCGAGGAAGTTCTGCGGCCCGAGACAGATGCCCTTGCCGCCGATCACATCCATGCCGTCATTGACCGTCTGCCGTGCACGCTCGGTCACGTGATACTTGACGATGGCCGACACCACCGAGGGCTTCTCGCCGAGATCGATCGCCCCTGCGGTCATGATGCGGGTCGCGTCACTCAGATAGGTGTTGGCGCCAATCCGGGTGAGCGCTTCCTCCACCCCCTCGAAGCGGCCGATCGCGGTCTTGAACTGATAACGCACCCGGGCATAGGCGCCGACGGCACGCGCGGTGAGCTTCTGCATCCCGGTGTTCGAGCCCGGCAGCGAGATGCTGCGGCCGGCGGCCAGGCACTCCATCAGCATGCGCCAGCCCTGCCCTGCCATCGCCGGGCCGCCGATGATGAATTCCAGCGGCATGAACACATCCTTGCCGCGAATCGGCCCGTTCATCCACACCGCGTTGAGCGGGAAGTGACGGCGGCCGATCTCCACCCCCGGATGATCATGCGGCACCAGCGCGCAGGTGATGCCGAGATCGGCCTCCTCGCCCAGCAGGTGTTCGGGGTCGTACAGGCGGAAGGCCAGGCCGAACACGGTGCATACCGGGGCCAGCGTGATGTAGCGCTTGTCGAAGGACACCCGCATGCCGAGCACTTCCTCGCCTTCCCACATCCCCTTGCACACCACGCCGGCATCGGGGATGGACGCTGCGTCCGAACCCGCCCACGGGCTGGTCAGTGCAAACGCGGGGATCTCCTTGCCCTGCGCCAGACGCGGCAGATAATGGGCCTTCTGTTCTTCGGTGCCGTAGTGCAGCAGCAGTTCGGCGGGGCCGAGCGAGTTGGGCACCATCACCGTCACCGCCGGCGTCGACGAGCGCGTCGACAGTTTGGTGACCACCTGAGAGTGCGCAAAGGCGGAGAAGCCCTTGCCGCCGAATTCCTTGGGAATGATCATGCCGAGGAAGCCCGCGGACCGGATGTACGCCCAGGCCTCGGCGGGCATGTCCTGCTGCTGCGTCACATCCCAGTCCTTGATCAGCCGGCACAGCTCCTCGGTTTCGTTGTCGAGGAAGGCCTGCTCCTCGTCGCTGAGCCTGGGCCACGGATAGGCTGCAAGTTTCTTCCAGTCCGGGTCGCCGGCAAACAGATCGCCCTCCCACCATACCGTGCCGGCCTCAAGCGCATCGCGCTCGGTCTGCGACATCGACGGCAGTGCGCGGCGAAAGGCCTTGAAGATCGGCGCTGTCACGAAGTCGCGCCGCAACGCGCGACTGAGGAAAACACCCATGACTGCCGCGAACGCCAGCATCACGATCAGGGCCGTCCAGAACGACCAGCCCGCCACCGCGGCAAAGCCTGCGATCCACGCCAGACCAACCCCCAGCCAGGCAAAAAGTGGCGCTCGCCCGTAGGCGAGCGCACCAGCCAAGGGAGGGAGGGAAAACAGAATCAGCCAGATCATCAAGGTCTCCTTTCACCGGCGATAGCAGTCTTGCTGCTGCGTTTCGCCTTGGGGTTCAGTCATTCGTCAGGCAACGTCCGGCCCGGGTCGTTCATCGGGCTGAGCAAACTCCGGCAGCGGTGCACGCAGGCCGCCCAGCAGGAAAGACATCAGCCGCGGCATCAGCCGCTGCGGGTCGGCATCGTCGAAGGTGCCAGCAAAAAGTTGCAGCGCATCGGTGCCGGCAATCGCGTACGACATCGCCCCCATCATGAAATGGAATCGCCACAGGATTTCCTCCCGTGGCACGCCGGGCAGCGAGCGATACAGCGCAGCGAGGAAGCGCTCAAGCACTTCCGCGTACTCTTCGGCGAGGAACTGGCGCACAAACGCATTCGGCTCTGCATAGGTTCGCCCGAGCAGGCGCATGAAGGTGTTTCCGCCATGCACGGTATCGGCCGCAAGCTCGAGCGAGGTGCCGAAGAAGGCCTCGACGATCTGACTTGGCTTGGGCTGCCCCTGTGCAGCCGCCTCGACCCGATCGAGTGCAGCGAGGCGCTGGCGATTGAGCTCCGTGAGGCGGCGACGGAACACCTCCTGGATCAGCGCATCCTTGGTACCGAAGTGATAATTGACCGCAGCAAGGTTGGCCCCCGCCTGGCTGGTGATCATGCGCATCGATGTCGCCTCGAGGCCATGCTCGACAAACAGGGCCTCGGCCGCATCGAGAATGCGGTCGCGGGTTTCCGGAGCGGGTGAGCGGCTGTTCGCTGTAGTCACTTGAAACATCCGATTAAAACAGTTGTTTTAATCATACGTTTCACTGATGGCGTGTCAAGCGATATTTATGGGGTGGCTCGATTCCGGGAGTGCGCTTCGACTGAAGCTGCGGGACCGCACGCAAACGCGGCGCGCCATCGGTGCGGTCTTGTCGGGTATCAAGGCAGCTTTTCCGCCGCCGATTAACATGAGTCACCCGACCGCCCTGCAATTTGGACACGAGATGGCCAAGCGATTCCCATTGCACCCTAAGCACCCCGAGCGCATCTGCTGGGGCTGCGACAAGTATTGCGCTGCGAATGAGCTGCGCTGCGGAAACGGCGCGGGAAGAACGCTTCACCCGTCCGAAATGCTCGGTGACGACTGGTTCGAGTACGGCGACTGGGGCATCGAGGATGCGGAGGATCCGACCGCTGGCGACAGCGACAACGGAAAAGGCGTCCCGTAAAAAGAAAAAGCCCGGGCGCTTTCGGGCCCGGGCTGAAATCCACATCTTGGAGGAGAGTGGAGGAGACAGCTGCAGAATAGCCAAAAATATGCTGCGCCGCAACAAACGTTGAGATGAATGTGTTTATCCACCAATAACGCCTCCTGATCTCACCCTCCCCGCCTGCCAATTACGGTCGTTTCAGTCAGGGCGCTCAACATCGTTGCAGCAGTATCCGGCGCCCGTGCCGATCACTGCGCGGGCGTGGCGTTGAAGTGATACCGCGCTGCGAGTTCATTGCCCGCAACACGGGTGAGCGGCATGCCGCGCCAGAACACCCCTCCTTTTCCGGCCATCACGCCCAGCAAGGCTTCGTCGTCTGCCACGCCGCCATTCGCCAGACGACAGTCCGCAAGAAAAGCGGGGAGATCGCGATCACTCAGCAAGCCAAGACCGACTGCAGTTGCCAGCAGGACATTGCCCTCATCGTCGAGATGGACCGCCTCGACTTCACCGGCAAGGCGGCCGGTATGCGTGTGCAGCGAGCCATCCGTATCCAGCCGCATGACCCAGGGCGCGTAGTCGAGCGTGACGAAGACCTTCTGCGGACCGTTGTTGACCAGCCAGTTGCCGTGCTCGTCCGCTTCGTAGTTTGCACTGATGAAGCCGCTCAGCCCGGGATGGACGACCGGCTCACCGCGCAGTCGCCACACCCCGCGACGATCGAGTGACAGCCAGTCGTAGCAGGCGGGAACAACAGGCCATTCGGGCGGAAGGTCGGTCTGTGCTGGCATCAGTGCTCCGTTCGCGTTTGCATGTGGGAGCGATCTCGTCATTGATCGCGCTGAGATGTCCGGCAGTCGCCGAGCGTCCTGCCGGGCACATTATCCCACGTTGAACGGCGTGGCTGCGCCCACTCAGCGCGGCAGAAAGCGCAGATCCCCGAAGCGCGTCACCACCGCCTCGCCGGTGTTGTCGGTATCGGCGCTGACGGCGATACCGACAACGCGCGGCGCCTCGTCCCCGAAGACCGCTCGGAAGTCGGCGGCCAGATCGCGCTCGACCTCTCGCCACTGCCCGACCTGCCCGCCACCGCTGTCGACCACGATCATCTGTACCCGGTCGGTGTAGGGGTTCGGACCTGTTTCACCGGGTTTCTGGGCCGTACCCCAGACATAGGCGATCGCAGCGGTCGGCAGCTCGGCGCCATACAGGGTGCGCCCGAGCGACATCTTGACGCGGTCGCCCAGCGACAGCTTCTCCACCGGGTAGTCGAACAGCACATAGACGCGCGCAGCATAGTCATCACCCGATTTGCGTGAGAAATCAGACCCGGTAAGCGCCCGCGACACCTTCCAGCGCCACTGCAGCCGTGGCGACTGCGCGGGATCGATCGCCAGCGCATGCGTCAGCGTGGATGCTGCGGCATCCGAGCGCACCTCAAGCACGGTGCGTCCGGCATCGGCCACGAGTTCGAAGGTGTTCTGGCGTTCCACACCAGGCAGGGACTGCCGCAGCCAGGGCGTGGGCACCGGCGCGGCCGGCGTTGCGCCCGAAAAAGGCGAAACCTGCTGCGGCGGACGAGGCTCTGCCCCCGACGCGCCAGCAGCGAGACCAAGGCCGAGCACAAGCAGCACGGCACGAAAGCGGGATTGCGGCATCAGACACGCGTACATCGGGAACGTCCTCCAGGTGCCCGGAATGCGCTGCAGCGGCGCGGCGTTCGCGGGCGGTTCTTCGAGCCCTTTGGTCGGCACACAGCCCCGTTTGCTTACAGCGTCAGCGCCGAAAGGCCGCGAAAGCGCTGCGCTGAGGCCTTCGCCAACGCTGCCGGGCGCTCGCCGGCGACTCACGCCGCAGTGCCAGGCTCCGGCTCGGCGGCAATGCCGCCGATGCTGAACAGCATGTCGGCCACGTCGTCCCGCCCAAGGTCGCGCACGATGAACACCAGCCGGCTCTTGCGGTCGTTGCAGGGCGGCGTATCCGGCCAGGCCGCCAGGCTGGTGGGTGGATAAACCGAATGTTGCACGCACTGCAGGATGCGGGGTTGCGGATCGCCGACGACGTTGAGCATGCCCTTGATACGCAGAATGCGCTCGCCATACACCTGCAGCAGCAAGCCGAGCGCATCGGAAAAACTGAACCAGCTGAGTGGCTCGGCAAAGCACAGCACGAAACTGCTTACACCCGCATCGTGGCGCGGTACCGCAGGCGCCGTGGCGACGCGCCCCGGTTTGCGCCATGCAGCGGGCCCCGAAGCAGCGGGCGCAAGGGCGCGCTGGCGCTGCACCCGCTCTTCGCCCAGCCATGCGGCGACATCCGGCGCCTTGCCACTGGCGTCATACAGACCACAGCCGAACACCGCGTCGGGCGCGATAACCCCGCCCGACACGGAAACCTGCTGCGCCCCCGGGTTGAGCACCGACAATCGGGCCGCCACCTCTGCCCGCACAGCCTCGTCTGCCAGATCCGTCTTGGTCAGCAGCAGACGGTCTGCCATCGCCACCTGACGCACGGCCTCGCGGTGCGCACCCAGCTGCGCCAGCGCATGCGTGACGTCGACCGCGGTGATCACGCCGTCACAGCGATAACGCTCGGCGATGAAGGGCTCTTCCATGAGGGTGTGCACAACCGGCACCGGATCGGCCAAGCCGGTGGTTTCGATCAGCACCCGCCGCACTGGCGGGATCTCCTTGCGCAGGGCACGCATGAAGATGCCCTTGAGCGCCTTCACCAGATCGCCCTGCACGCTGCAGCAGATGCAGCCCGAGTCGAGCAGCACGATGGATTCGTCGACCTTCTCCACCAGATGATGATCGACGCCGATCTCGCCAAACTCGTTGATCAGCACCGCGGCACCGTCCATCTCGGGCTGGCGCAGCAGGTGGTTGAGCAAGGTAGTCTTGCCTGCACCGAGAAAGCCGGTGAGCACGGTCACCGGTATCCGGCGGTCGCCAGTGTCACCAGGACCAGCAGCCGGTACGCTCGCACTTTGGGAGTTCATCATCAGAGTCGCCTGAATGGGGCCGTTATTTAAGCATCGATTCGGTCACAGCACAGCACGCAAAGCCAGATCCGGCAGCTTCAGATCGGCCGTGAGGATTTGATTGAGGCGCACAAAAGCCGATAATCAGGGGCTGACTGTCAGCGAGACGAACATGAACGCGCCCCACACCTTTCGCAAGCCGCTTCCGCAAGCCTTCATCGACACCCTGACCGAGCGCTTCGGCACCCGCTTCAGCACCTCCGAAGGCGTGCGCGCCCATCACGGCCACGACGAATCGCATTTCCCCGACGCCCTGCCCGACGCAGTGGTGTTTGCGCACAGCACCGAAGACGTCGTTGCCATCGTCGAGGCCTGCCGCGAACATGCGGTGCCGATCATTCCCTTTGGCGTCGGCAGTTCGCTCGAAGGCCATATCCTCGCCATCCACGGCGGCATCTGCATCGACTTCTCGGAAATGAACCGGGTCCTCGCCATCAACACCGACGACATGGATGTTGTCGTCCAGCCCGGCGTCACCCGCAAGCAGCTCAATGCCGAGCTTCACGGCACGGGCCTGTTCTTCCCCATCGATCCGGGCGCCGACGCCAGCATCGGCGGCATGGCCGCCACCCGCGCCTCGGGCACCAATGCCGTGCGCTACGGCACCATGCGCGAAAACGTGCTCGGCATGACCGCGATCATGGCCGACGGTCGCGTGATCCGCACCGGCAGCCGCGCACGCAAGTCGTCCGCCGGCTACGACCTTACCCATCTGCTGGTTGGCTCCGAGGGCACGCTGGCAATCACCACCGAACTCACCGTGCGCCTGCATCCGCTGCCGGAAGCGGTGTCGGCGGCCACCTGCGCCTTCCCCGACATCGTCAGCGCGGTCAACACCGTGATCCAGACCATTCAGCTCGGGGTGCCGGTGGCGCGTATCGAACTGGTGGATGCCCTCACCGTGCAGGCGATCAACCGCTACAGCAAGACCACGCTGCACGAATCGCCGATGCTGTTCTTCGAATTCCACGGCTCACCGGCAAGCGTGGAGGAGCAGGCACAGACGGTGCAGGAAATCGCCAATGACAACGGCGGCCTTGCCTTCGACTGGGCCAGCCGTCCGGAAGACCGTACCCGCCTGTGGGCCGCCCGCCACGACGTGTATTTCGCCAGCCTGAACCTGCGCCCCGGCAGTCGCGGCGTGACCACCGACGTGTGCGTGCCGATCTCGAAGCTGGCCGAATGCATCGCCGGCACCCGCGACGACATCGAAGCCTCGGGCTTCATCGCCCCCATCGTCGGTCACGTCGGCGACGGCAATTTCCACACCATCATCCTTGTCGACCCGGCTGACGAGGTCGAGATCGCGCGTGCAGAGGCGCTCAACAACAAGATCGTGCAGCGCGCCCTTGCGCTCGGTGGCACCTGCACCGGCGAGCACGGCATCGGCATCGGCAAGCAGGCCTTTCTGCTCGAAGAGCACGGAAGCGCCGCCATCGACGCCATGCGCCTGGTCAAGCAGGCGCTCGACCCCGACAACCTGCTCAACCCGGGCAAGATCCTGCCGCCGGCCTGAACTGCCCGGCCGGTTAGGGTATCCAAGGATTGAGTCGCCCATTGCGGGCGACTAACCTGAAGTCTCCTCCCCCCCATCCGCCCACAAGTCGGACGGGCGAAGTGAGGTGCAGTACTCCAGGAATACGATTTTTGGCGGGAGTCCCTCATGGCCGAAGCAGATCCGCTGGGCAGTACGCACAAACCCAGCCTGGAAGACAAATACACCCTCGTTTCCGGTCGCGTCTATCTGACCGGCTACCAGGCGCTGGTGCGCCTGCTGATGATCCAGAAGGAACGCGACCGCGCCGCCGGACTCAACACCGCCGGCTTCGTGTCCGGCTACCGCGGATCGCCGCTGGGCGGCCTCGACCAGACCCTGTGGAAAGCGAAGAAGCACCTCGCCAGCCACGACATCGTGTTCCAGCCCGGCGTGAACGAAGACCTTGCAGCCACCGCAGTGTGGGGCTCGCAGCAGGTCAACCTGTCGCCGCAGGCGAAGTACGAAGGCGTGTTCGCGATGTGGTACGGCAAGGGGCCAGGCGTGGATCGCAGCGGCGACGTGTTCCGCCATGGCAATGCGGCAGGTTCGTCCAGGCACGGTGGCGTGCTGGCCATTGCCGGCGACGACCATGCGGCCAAGTCGTCTACGCTGCCGCATCAGACCGACCACTTCTTCAAGTCGATGATGATGCCGGTGCTCGCGCCGGCCGGCGTGCAGGAATACATCGACTTCGGCGTGCATGGCTATGCGCTGTCGCGCTACTCGGGTTGCTGGGTGGCGTTCAAGGCCCTCGCCGACACGGTTGAAACCTCGGCCTCGGTCGACGTTGATCCGGGCCGGGTGCAGGTGGTGATCCCGGAGGATTTCGCCCTTCCGGCCGACGGGCTCAACATCCGCTGGCCCGACCCGCCGCTGGTGCAGGAAAAACGCCTGCTCAACCAGAAGCTCTACGCTGCACTGGCCTACGCCAGAGCCAACCACCTGAACCGGGTCATCATCGACAGCCCCGACGCACGGCTCGGCATCATCACCAGTGGCAAGAGCTATCTTGATGTGCGCCAGGCCTTCGACGACCTCGGCATCGACGAAGCGCTGGCGGCGGAAATTGGCATTCGCCTGTACAAGGTGGGCATGGTGTGGCCGCTCGAAGCCGATGGAGTGCGTCAGTTCGCGGCCGGCCTGGAAGAGATTCTGGTGATCGAGGAGAAGCGCCAGCTGCTCGAGTACCAGCTCAAGGAAGAGCTCTACAACTGGCGCGAAGACGTCCGCCCGCGCGTGATCGGCAAGTTCGACGAAAAGGGCGAATGGGCGCATATCGGCCGCAGCGACGGCACGGTCGATCACGGCGACTGGCTGCTGCCCGCCGCTGGCGAGCTGACGCCGGCGATGATCGCGCGCGTCATTGCAGGCCGCATCGAGCGCTTCTTCACCTCTGACCGGATTCAGGCCCGGCTCGCCTTTCTCCAGGCCAAGGAAAAGTCCCTGTCCGAGCGGCTGTTCTCGATCGACCGCGTGCCGACCTTCTGTTCCGGCTGCCCCCACAACACCTCGACCCATGTGCCGGAAGGCAGCCGCGCGCTGGCCGGCATCGGCTGTCACTACATGGTGACCTGGATGCCCGAGCGTCGCACCGGGACCTTCACCCAGATGGGTGGCGAAGGCGTGCCCTGGGTGGGCCAGGCGCCCTTCACCAGCGAGCAGCACATCTTTGCCAATCTGGGCGACGGCACCTATTTCCACTCCGGCCTGCTCGCCATCCGCCAGGCGGTCGCGGCGAAGGTGAACATCACCTACAAGATCCTTTACAACGACGCGGTCGCCATGACCGGCGGCCAGCCGCACGACGGCGAACTGTCGGTGCCGAGAATCGTCAGCCAGCTGCAGGCCGAAGGGGTGCACAACATCGTCGTCGTTACCGACGGCACGGCGCGCGCATACGGTCCGTCCGACATCCCGCATGTGCCGATTCGCCACCGCGACGAGCTCGACGCCATCCAGCGCGAGCTGCGCGCATCCGGCGGGGTCACCGCGCTGATCTACGACCAGACCTGCGCCGCCGAGAAGCGCCGGCGCAGAAAGCGCGGCACCTTCCCCGACCCCGCGCGCAGGGTGTTCATCAACGAGGCGGTGTGCGAGGGCTGCGGCGACTGCGGCGAGCAATCGAACTGCATGTCCATCGTCCCGGTCGAGACCGAGTTCGGGCGCAAGCGCGCGATCGATCAGTCCTCGTGCAACAAGGACTACTCCTGTCTCAACGGCTTCTGTCCGAGCTTCATCACCATCGAAGGCGGCAAGGTGCGCAAGGGCAGCGCCCTGCAGGCCGATGAATCGCACTTCGCCACGCTGCCCGAGCCGGCCCTGCCGGACGCTGCCCGCCCCTTCGGCATCATGGTGACCGGCGTGGGCGGCACCGGCGTGGTCACCATCGGCGCCCTGATCGGCATGGCCGCCCATCTCGACGGCAAGGGTGTGACCGTGCTCGACATGACCGGGCTGGCGCAGAAAGGCGGCTCGGTCTTCAGTCACATCCGCCTTGCCGATCATCCTGACGACCTGCATGCGGTGCGGATTGCAGCGGGTGAGGCGAATGCCGTGATTGGCGGCGACATGGTGGTCAGCGCCAGCGTCGAGGCGCTGGCCAAGATGTCGGACCAGCGCACCCGTGCGGTGGTCAACGTGTCCGAGACCCCGACATCGGATTTCACCCACAACCCGGACTGGCAGTTCCCGCTCGGGAAAATGCAGACGGCGATACGCGAAGCCGTCGGCGACGCAAACGTCGACTTCCTCGACGCACAAGGCCTGGCCACTGCCCTGATGGGCGACGCCATCGCCACCAACCTCTTCCTGCTCGGCTTTGCCTGGCAGAAAGGCATGGTGCCGGTGTCGCATGCGGCCCTGATGAGCGCGATCGAACTCAACGGCGTGGCGCTCGACATGAACCGCAAGGCCTTCCTGTGGGGCCGCCGCGCCGCCCACGACCTTGCCGCAGTCCAGCGCTTCGCCCATCCCGAGCCCGCGATCCCGATCCGTCCCCTCGGCCTGGATGCGCTGATCGAACGCCGCACCGAATTCCTGACCGCCTATCAGGACGCAGCCTACGCAGCGCGCTATCGCCTGCTGGTCGAGCGCGTGCGCGAAACCGAGGAGCGACGCGCAGGCCGTGGCAGCACC
Organism: Parazoarcus sp. PS-13 R2A; assembly: GCF_057621855.1. Classification (NCBI taxonomy): domain Bacteria; kingdom Pseudomonadati; phylum Pseudomonadota; class Betaproteobacteria; order Rhodocyclales; family Zoogloeaceae; genus Parazoarcus; species Parazoarcus sp. PS-13 R2A. Next base: position 97,458 of record NZ_JBYEXN010000011.1, on the reverse strand, counting down.
CGGCTGGCCGAAACCGTCGCCCACAACTACTTCAAGCTGCTGGCCTACAAGGACGAATACGAGGTTGCCCGTCTGTTCACCGAGCCGGCATTCTGGGACAAGGTCAACGCCAGCTTCGAAGGTGATTTCGAGGTCCGCTTCCACCTCGCGCCGCCGCTCGTGTCCCGCCTCGACCCGCTCACCGGACGCATCCCGAAGAAGGCTTTCGGCGCAGGCATGATGCGCGTGTTCGGCATGCTGACAAAGCTCAAGGGGCTGCGCGGCACGCGCTGGGACGTATTCGGCCACACCGCAGAACGTCGCGCCGAGCGCGCGCTCATCACCCAGTACGAGCAGGACATCGGAGAGCTGCTCGACACCCTGAGCTACAGCCGGCTTGCGCTGGCGCAGGAGATCGCCGCCTTGCCGCAGGGCATCCGCGGCTATGGCCACGTCAAGATGCGCAACATGGAAGCTGCGGCACTGAAGCGCGAGCAGTTGCTCGCACGCTGGCGCAGCACGACCGGCGAGGCCCGCGTGGCCTGAACACAGGCTGTGCCGGCGTGGCTCATCCCGAGGGACGAGCCACGCCGGCAAGTGGGGCACACCGGACGCCGGCAGGCCGGATTTCGCGCATCCCTGGTCTCTTCGCTATGATGCCAGCCACCCTTCATTGCGCAGCGCCCAATGCCTCCTGCCCTCAAAGCCCTTGTCGCCCAGATCGCGGGCGGGTTGATCGCCTACCTGCTGGGTCGCGCAGGTGTCCTGCCACCGGGCCTGTGGCCACTGCTCATCGCGCAGGCACTTGGCGCCACGCTGGGCGCTGCCTTGCTGCGCAGTGCGCGCTGGTGGCTGCCCATCCATCTCGCGTTCACTCCGCTGGCCGTCATCGCGCTGCGCATCGACCTCGCACCTGCCTGGTACCTGGCCGCATTCACCTTGCTGGTGCTGATCTACTGGAGCAGCTTCCGCACCCAGGTGCCGCTATACCTGAGCAACAGAAAGACCGCGACTGCATTTGCAGCCTTGCTGCCTGCGGAGCACCCGCTGCAGGTGCTGGACATTGGCAGCGGTACCGGCTCCCTGTTGCGGGTACTCGCGCGACTGCGCCCGGACTGCCATTTCACCGGGATCGAGAGCGCGCCCGCGCCCTGGGCGCTCGGCTGGGTGCTGGGCCGGGGCATTGCCAATCTCGACTGGTGCCGCGGCGACTTCTTCGCCCGCTCGTGGCAGGGGCAGGACGTGGTGTATGCTTTCCTCTCCCCGGTGCCGATGTCCGCGGTGTGGCAGAAGGCGAGCCGGGAGATGCCTGCGGGCAGCATGCTGGTCAGCAACAGCTTTGCGATTCCAGGCCAGGAACCCGAACGCATCATCGAAGTAGACGATCGCCGCGGAACCCGTCTGCTCGTCTATCGCATCAACCCGGCGAAAGCGCGGAATTAGCCTGACGAATCGCCGCTTTTTCACGCCTGCCTTTGCTTGCAAAAGCGAAATAATGCAAGCGTACGGCAACCCCTTGCCTTGAGCTGAGGAATGGATTCATGGCTGAGATCATCTGCGTGATCGGCAACAAGGGCGGCACCGGCAAGACGACGCTCTCACACATGCTGTGTCAGGGACTCGGACTGCTGGGGCATCGCTCCGCCTGCGTGCTGACCGACACATCCCGCGAACCGCTCTCCCCCGAAGGGAGGCGCTACATCACGGCCGACGCCCGCACCCGCGACGCACTGACCAAGGTGGTCGACAAACTGCGCATGCTCGACGACTGGATCGGCATCATCGACGGTGGCGGCAACCGCACCGAGATGGACCGCAAGCTCTATGCGCTTTCCGACATCGTGCTGCTGCCCTTTCGCGAATCGCACGAGGACATCCGTACCGTGATCCGGGACCTGGAAATGTTTCCGCGCGCCTACGCAGTGCCCTCACAGTGGCCGAGCAACGCCTGGCAACGCGACGCCGCCGACCGCAATGTGGCACACCTGATGAATACCTATCGCCACCGCATCCTGAATCCGGTGGGCGCGCTGTCCGCATCCAAGCTGCTGCTGCAGAAGCAGGTGCCCGACCAGCTTCCGACGCCGCTGGCAAACGCCTGTCGCGCGGTTGCACGTCAGGTACTTGAAGTCCTTGAGATCGACGTTGGCGACGCCTGCGAAATGCGGGGTGAAACCGGGACGGCGGACCGACTGCCCCTCGCCGAGATGCCGATGCGGCTCAATGTGACATCACGTCGCCCGCACTGAAGCACGGAATTCGCGTCTGAGCTGCTGAAACCCGCGATGCTCCGCTCCCTTCCCGCGCGGGAGAGCGTCGGGGGGGAAAGTCGCATCTGCGTTACAGCAGAATCAGAACGGGAAGACTCAGAGCCGGGTGCCGTGGCGCGAGATGACGACCAGCGCCTGTGCGCGATTGGAGACACCCAACGCACGGAAAATCGCCGACATATGCACCTTGACCGTGCCTTCCGAAAGACCGAGGAGATCGGCGATCTCGCGGTTGGTCTTGCCCTGGGCAAGCAGTTCGAGCACGCGGGTCTGCGCGGCGGTCAGTCCAAAACGCTCGCTGACCGGCGCACCTGAACGGCGCCCCGGGGCGCGATCGGTCGTGTCCGGCGTATGCACGCCACCGGCGAGCACCACCCTGACAGCCTGCAGCATCTCTTCGCCGGAACTGGACTTGGACACGAAGCCGGAAGCGCCGCCCTTGATGGCACGCCGCACCGAGGCCTCGTCATCCATCGCCGAAACCACGATGGCCGGCACGTCGGGGAAGCGCTTGGCGAGAACGGCCAGCAGGGAAAAGCCGTTCATGTCGGGCAGCATCAGATCGATGACCGCCAGATCCCAGTCGGTCGAAGCTTCCAGCTTCGCCAGCGCATCGTCCGCACCCTTGGCTTCAACGCACTCGACACCCTCCTGAAGACGCGACAGCGTCTGCGCTACGGCCTCACGCACAAGCGCGTGATCCTCAACGATGAGTATCTTGATCACAAAGGGCTCCATAAATCACTTTCATCGAGGCGTAGGATGCGCGGAGCATATCACAGCAGCGTTGCCATTGGTTTTTCCGCTGTCTCTGCAGCAAAAACCGGCGAGACGCTATGCCGGATACGCTGTGCACTATTCCGATCGTCATAAGGCCCGGGCAATGAAAGTGCAAAACGTTGTGAAAGTGGCGCGGGCGCACTCACCGATCCCGTCAATAATGCCTGCTCACGCGACTGAAGGCGAGATCTCCGGCTCGAACTTCCTCGACGCGCTTCCGATCGGACGGTCCGCCGCCCGCCTGCCCTGCCCGACGCGGAACGCACCGTGCGCGGCGGTCTTCATCGATCGCGACACGGTCCACGCCTCGCGCAGGCGCGCCATCCGTGAACAGGTCCGTCGCGTGCCCGGCCTTCGGTGCGGCACCATCAACGAAGTCAGGCAGTCACTCGCGATCATCGCCACAGCGGCAAACAACTGTGGCAGACGTGCAGCTGCCGGGCTATTCCCGGCTTCTGCCCATGCTGATAACATCTATGACACGGATATCGCACGTGATGGCAAGGCGCTCGAGCATCCTGCAGACCTGACGTACGACAGACATCCCCTGTGGGACGGCTTTCCGTGAAGAAAAGGCTCTCATCGTCGCCGTTCTTTGCCCGCAAAAAGGCACTGGCGTGCCGCTCGACCCGACTTTCTGGATACATCCAATGGCGCCTCACCCCGGAACTTCTCGCGAGCATCGGTGCAATTGCAGAGTGCAGCAGCGCGGATGATGCGCAGGAACGACCCAGCGTTGGCTCCACCAAGCCTCTCGGTGACGGCCGGACCTTGTGCGCTGCCACAGGCAAGCCCTGCCACAATCTGCTACCGTTCGAGCGCCATGTCGACATGCGCCGCGACGAAGCGGTGACGAACACCTTGCCGCGCTACACTTTTGAGCCTGGGCCGGATGCCGAGGCCGAACGCATGCGGGCTCGCGAACCCGGCCATCCTGTAGCGTTCAACGCCATGATACCCGCCGGCCTCCGATCCGCCAGCCGCTTCCAGCCGGATCCAGCGTGCAATGCGCTTGCGTTCGCCTGCCCGGTGGCCGGGCCTCACGACACAGGCGATCTGCGACACCAGAAACCCGGGCCCGTCTCACTCGCAAGCCTGTTCATGGCGCACTGAGTCCCGATGCGACCGTCTGGCGTACTGCTCTGGCTGCTTGCCGCGGCGCTGTTACTGGCAGGTGGCCATGCACGTGCAGGAGGGCAGATCGTCGTCATCATGCGCACGACCGATGACACGCATCGCGAGACCCTTGCAGCGATCAGGAGCGGCTTGCAGACCTCCCTGCCCGGCCTGCAGATCAATGCGATCGATATTTCAGCCACCTCAACGACCCGCTTCGCCGAGGCCAGCGTGGTCGTCAGTCTTGGCTCGAGCGCAGCGCATGTCGTGGCCGACAGCCAGCTAACCCAGCCGGTCGTTCACAGCCTGTTGTCGGAGAGTGCGTGGCAAGGGCTCCCGACTCACCCGGACCGCGCTGGACGTCCGCCCGCGGTCGTGCTGGATCAGCCCGCAGCACGTCAGGTGGCACTGCTAGAATTGGCCCTGCCGGACTGGCGGCGTGTCGCGCTGCTTGCCGGGCCAGAGACAGAGCCGGCTCAACGGCAGCTGACGACGGCGGCAAAAGCTGCGCACTTCGAGGTGAGAGAAGCCACCGTCAGTACCGAACGCGAGCTCTTCCCTGCGCTGCAAAGGGTGCTGCGAGAACCGGCAGTGCTGATCGTCACCCCAGACTCACGAATTTTCAACGGCTATACCGTGCAGAACGTGCTCCTGACCGCCTACCGCCATCGTTCTCCCGTCCTTGGCTTTTCCGCAGCCTACGTGCGCGCCGGCGCATTGCTGGGCCTGTATTCGACGCCGGCCCAGATTGGGCAGCAGACCGCCGACATGATCCTGCGTCTGCTGGACGGGCAATCGCTGCCTCCGAAGCAGGCGCCGAAGGCGTTCGAGGTCGCGGTCAACACCAACGTCGCCCGCTCCCTCGGCATCTCGCTCGACAGTGCCCAGTCGCTGACCGCTGCGCTCGCCCGGCAGGAGGCCGGAGGCAGATGAACAGGCGCTGGGGCATCCGCGCACGGGTAATGCTGGCAGCCGTGCTGCCGGTACTCGTACTGGCGGTGGTACTGACCGTGTATTCCACGCGCTCCCGTCTGTCCGACCTCGACGACGCCCTGAGCGCGCGGGGCCGGGCCGTCGCCCGTCAGTTGGCGGCTGCGAGCGAGTACGCGGTTTTCTCAGGCAACCGCGATGCGCTGCAGCAGATTACCGGTGCCGTGCTGTCCGAAGACGACATCGCCGGCATCAGTATCGTTAATAACGCGGGCGAGACTCTCGCCCGCAGCGGCATACTCGATGGTCAGCTTCCGCCCCTGCCGGCGAGCCCGGTGAGCACCCCCATGCGCCTGGTCAAGGGGCCGACCCTGCGTCTGATCGAGCCCATCCGTCCCAGCCGCCTTGAGCTCGACGACGGCTTTGCGGCCATTACCCCTGGCGTGGCCGCACAGTTGGGCGAAGAGCCCATGGGCAGCGTCGTGGTGGAGATCTCGCTGCGCCGCCTGCAGCGTCAGCGCGACGATCTGCTCTGGACCACAGGAGGCTCGGCGCTGCTGGTGATGATCGGCAGCATCCTGCTGGCGACACGACTCAGCCGGGGCGTCAGCGTGCCCATCCGCGAGGTGGCCGAGACCGTGGCGCGAATCGGGCAGGGGCAACTGCATGAACGCGTCCCCGTCCTCGGCGGCGGCAGCCTCGCCACGCTGGCCGAAGGCGTCAACGAGATGGCTGAACGCCTGGCCGGTGCGCACGACGAACTGGTGCGCAAGGTCGAAGAGGCCACATCCGAGATGCGCGCACGCAAGGACGAAGCGGAACGCGCCAATCTGGCCAAGTCACGCTTTCTGGCCGCAGCCAGTCACGACCTGCGTCAGCCGATGCACGCACTGGGCCTGTTCGTGTCGGAGCTTGCGCAGCACACGCATGCGCCCGAGAGCCGCCGTCTCGTGCAGCGCATTGCCGCGTCCGCGGAAGCCATGGACAACCTGCTCGACAGCCTGCTCGACATATCCAAGCTCGACGCCGGCGTGCTCCATCCCAATCCGCGACCGTTTGCGCTTCAGCCCGTCATCGAACGCATTGCCGCCGAGCAACGGCCGGCAGCCGAAGAGCGCGAACTGCGCCTGAAGGCACGCCCGACGAGTTACTGGACCTACACCGACCCGGTGCTGTTCGAGCGCATCATCACCAACCTCGTGAGCAATGCCATCCGTTACACGGCCAGCGGCAGCATTCTGATCGCCTGCCGCAAACGCGGCGACAAGGTGCGCGTCGAGGTACGCGACAGCGGGGTTGGTATCCCGAAAGAGTCTCAGGACATCATCTTTCAGGAGTTCATTCAACTCGACAATGCGGAGCGTGCGCGGGTCAAGGGACTCGGGCTGGGACTGGCAATCGTACGCCGCCTCGCAGCACTGCTGGGTCACGACCTCAAACTGAAGTCGGACCCTGGTCGCGGATCGGTGTTTGCAATCGAAATGCAGTCCGCAGCCCCGGAGCATGAACCTGAACTTTCCGCTCACGCCCGCGCGCCGGGGGATCTGAAGGGACTGCACGTCGCGCTCGTCGACGACGACCCCCTCGCACGCGCCGGCATGGAAAGCCTGCTGCGCTCCTGGGGGTGCCGGATGATGTCCGCCGAATCACCCGACGTCCTGCTCAAGATGATGACGCTCAGCACCTCTCCCCTCGACCTGATGATCAGCGATTTCCGCCTGCACGGCGAGCACCACGGCATCGACGTCATCCATGCTGCACGCGGCAAACTCGGACCAGGACTGCCCGCCATTCTCATCAGCGGCGACACTGGCACCGAAACCCTGCGGCTCGCGCAGCAGGCCGGCATCCCCCTGCTGCACAAGCCCGTGCGACCGGCTCGCCTGCGCGCGCTCATTCACCGGCTCATCGGCAACAACTAAGCTGCGTTAATACCGATGCTGCTGTGCGCCATGCGCTAACGCATACGCATCGGTTACCATGAAAAAGTGGCTCAACCGGGAGAACAGGAAATGTCAAACGATCAGGCAGCACAAGACCCGCTCGAATTCGTGCGCGGCATGTGGAGCAACATGGGTTTCAACCTGCCCGGCATGGTGACGCCGACGCTGGACGTTGATGAGCTCGACAAACGCATCGCCGACATGCGGGCGGTCGAGGGTTGGCTGAAGATGAACCTGAACATGCTGCAGATCTCGATCCAGGGTCTGGACATGCAGCGCGCAACACTCGCCGCAGTGAAGGCCATGAGCCAGCAGGCGCGCGAAAGCAGCGATCAGGCATCCAGCGGCGAGAACCCCTTTGCCTCCGCCGCCGCAATGTGGCCGTGGAGCATGATGTCCCAGGCCGCTGCGCCGGAAAGCACCGAAGCGGAGGACGACAAGCCGACCGAAAGCAAGCCTCGCCCACGGCGCAAGGCGGCTGAAAAGTAAGCTGCTTGCTGCAGGCCGTTTCAGGCTTCAGATGACGCCTGCGTCTCGCAGGCGGCGGATTTCCTCGATATCCAGCCCCAGACCCGACAGCAGCGCGTCGGTATCTGCGCCGGCGCCCGGTGCGGGCGACGGTGTGGGCGGCACATGGCCGGACAGCTTCACCGGCGGGCCGAACTGGCGCACGCCACCAACCTCCACCACCATTCCGCGCGCCTGCACCTGCGGGTCAGACATGCTCTCCTCAAGCCTCAGCACCGGGGTCACGCAGCAATCGATCCTGTCGAACAGCGCGGCCCAGTCGCGCTGGCTGCGACTGCGAAAGATCGCCGACAGCGCCTTGCGTGCAGCAGCGCCGGCCGCCCCGGTATCGAGATGGGCGGGCTTGAGATCTGGCCTGTCGAGTGCATCGCACAGCAAGTGCCAGAACTTTTCCTCCAGCGCACCGACCGCCATATGGCGGCCATCTGCGGTTTCATACACGCCGTAGCACGGCACACCCCCGGTGAGCAGATCCTCTCCACGCGGTCGGACTGCGCCCCGCGCCAACACCTCGACCAGCGGAAAGATCGCGTGCGCGAGCGCGGCATCGGTCATTGCCACATCGACGTGACGGCCACGCCCGCTGTTGCGCGCTTCGAGCAGCGCGACCAGCATGCCGACCACGGCCGCCATCGTCCCGCCCAGCAGATCGCCGATCTGCAGATTTGAGATCGCCGGCGCGCCCCCGGCCGTACCCGTCTGGTCGAGCACGCCGGCGTAGCCAATGTAGTTGATGTCGTGCCCCGCCCGCAGCGCATAGGGTCCGGTCTGCCCGTAACCGGTGATGCTGCAGAACACCAGACGCGGATTGATTGCGGCCAGTTGCGCATAGCCGAGTCCGAGCTTGTCCATGACCCCGGGCCGAAAGCCTTCGACCACGGCATCGGCCGTCTCCACCAGGCGCCGGAACAGGGCCCGGCCAGCCTCCTGTTTGAGGTCGAGACGCAAGCTCTGCTTGTTGCGATTGACCACCTGATAGAAATAGCTGCTGTCGCCGGCCATCGCCCCCATCGTGCGGGCGTAGTCGCCCGCACCGGTATCCTCGATCTTGATCACCTCGGCGCCGTAGTCAGCCAGATGCTGGGTTGCCAGCGGACCGGGCAGAAGCCGGGTGAGGTCGAGGATGCGCAGGCCTGAGAGCGGTTGAGTTTGCATGGCGGAACTCGGCTAAAGCGAAAACGTGAAGGGCCGGACCAAGCGCCCGGGCGTCAAAAAAATCGGCCCGGCATCGCCGGGCCGAAGCTGCCCACACACAACACTGGGTGCAGTACTAGTCGTACTTGCGGATATCGTCGATGAGCTTGCCATCGTTGGCCAGACTGCCGGGCGCGCAGAAGCTCACCTCGCCGCGCAGCTTGGTCAGTTCGCGAATGCTCGCAGCAATGCTCGCTGCAAGCGTATCACCGCTGACCGAGCTCTCACAGTGGAGGGTCATACGGTCGTTGAGCCCCGGGTTGTCGACCACCAGCCGCCCCCGGCCGATCTCGGGATGGCGCCGGACGACGTCAGCAATCTGCCCCGGATGGACGAACATGCCCTTCACCTTGGTGGTCTGATCCGCCCGCCCCATCCAGCCCCTGATGCGGACGTTGGTGCGGCCACAGGCGGACATGCCGGGCATGATGGCCGAAAGGTCGCCGGTGCCGAAACGGATCAGCGGATAGTCCGGATTCAGGGTCGTCACCACCACCTCGCCGACTTCGCCGTCAGGCACCGGATCGCCGGTGCCGGGTCGAACGATCTCGAGCACGATGTCCTCACCGACCACCATGCCCTCACCACCCGGCGTCTCGTACGCGATCAGGCCGATGTCGGCGGTGGCATAGGCCTGGCTGGCGCGAACGCCGCGCGCGGCAAAGGCCTCGCGAATGCTCGGCGGAAAGGCTTCACCCGAGACGAAGGCCTTGGTGAATGTGGGCTTGACCCCGACCTCATCGGCCTTGTCGAGCAGAATGCGCAGGAAAGACGGTGTCCCGACGTAGGCATTGGGCTGCAGGTCGGCCATTGCAGCAAGCTGCAGTTCCGTCTGCCCGACGCCGGCGGGAAACACGGTGCAGCCAAGCGCATGGGCCGCCGTCTCCATCATCGATCCCGCCGGGGTGAAGTGGTAGGCGAAGGTGTTGTGCACCAGGTCGCCTTCGCGAAAGCCTGCCGCATACAGTGCGCGTGCCAGCCGGTAATAGTCGGGGCGTGCGCCCTCCGGTTCGTACAGCGGCCCGGGAGACGAAAACACGCGCTTGCAGGCCGAACCCCAGCGCACCGCGGAAAAACCGCCGAAGGGCCTGGCGCGCTTCTGCTGCTCGAGCAGTTCGGACTTGCGGATCACCGGCAGCCGGGCGAGCGCCTCGCGGCTCGTCACCGTTGCCGGGTCGATCCCCTTGAGGCTCGCCGCGAAAGCGGGAGCACCGGATTGTGCGTGAGCGATCTGCGCAGGCAGCCGCGCGAACAGGTCGCGCTCGCGCTCTGCCGGATCGCGAATCTCTCTGTCATCGTAATGGCTCATGCGTGGATCCTGAATATGAGTAAACCCGGCGGCCTGACAAGGCGCGGCCGCAAGCGGGCGAAGGCGTATGGTCGGGTCTGGATGGGTTCAGCTGAGCCAGCGCTTGCGGCGGCGGTAGTGTTTGACGTCACGGAAACTCTTGCGCCCCTCGCCTGCGAGGCCGAGATAGAACTCTTTCACGTCCTCGTTGGTGGCGAGCTCGCTGGCAGCGCCTTCCATCACGATGCGGCCGTTCTCCATGATGTAGCCGAAGTCGGCATACCGCAGTGCGACCATGGTGTTCTGCTCGGCGAGCAGAAAGCTGACCTGCTCCTTGCTGTTGAGGTCCTTCACGATCTCGAAGATCTCTTCGACGATCTGCGGCGCCAGGCCCATCGACGGCTCGTCGAGCAGGATCATTTCCGGCTTGGCCATCAGTGCGCGACCGATGGCACACATCTGCTGCTCTCCGCCCGAGGTGTAGCCGGCCTGCGACGAACGCCGGGTCTTGAGCCGGGGGAAGTAGTGATAGACCTTCTCCAGGCTGTCCTTGAGTTCGGCGCGCGAGATGCTGCGGGTGTAGGCACCGGTCAGCAGGTTCTCCTCGATGGTCAGGTGGCCGAAACAGTGACGGCCTTCCATCACCTGGATCACGCCACGCTTGACCAGATCGTTCGGCGTCATCTGGTCGACGCGCTGGCCCTTGAACTCGATGCTGCCCTTGGTGACATCGCCGCGCTCTGCACCGAGCAGGTTCGAGATCGACTTCAGCGTGGTCGACTTGCCCGCGCCGTTGGCACCGAGCAGGGCCACGATGCTGCCCTTCTCGACCTGCAGGGACACGCCCTTGAGCACGAGAATGACGTGATCGTAGATCACCTCGACGTTGTTGATGCTGAGGTAGGGCGCCGCGCTGGCGGCGTTTGCGGTGGCTGCATTAGTCATGGTTTTTGCCTTGTGTCTCCGTCCCACCTCCCCGGACTTGCCGGCAGAGGGTCTGCAGGATGCTCGTACGGACCATACAAGCGCCCTGCAGACCCCCGCTTGCGCGGGGAGCCTGCACCGCCAGGCGGCTGCCGGGCGGCTTCGTCTGCGTTCCAGGCCGTCTGGCGGCCTGGAAGCGTGCGCGACTTACATCTCCTTGGAGCAGTCGCGCGGGGTGATGCCCTTTTCCTTGGCATAGGCCGCAGCCGACTCTTCGATCATGCCGCGCACCAGAGGCTTGTCGGCTTCGACCCAGTCGGTCACGACGTTCCACTTGGCGCCGTCCCACTGCTGGAACTTGACCTTGCCTGCACCCTCGTGATCCTTGCAGCTGATCTTGAGGTCCGGCATGAAGCCGGCTGCACCCAGTGCGGTAAGGCGCTTGGTATCGAGGTTGAGGTTCTCGAAGCCCCAGCGCATCTGCTCGCCGGTCATCGGCTTGCCCTTGCCGAATTTCTCCTGGGCAGTGCGGATGGCCTCGACGGTGATGATGCCGTGCACCACACCACGGTTGTAGAGCACACTGCCGACGCGCTCCTTGTCTTCCATGTTGCCGGCGTTCTTGGCGTAGACGTTGGTCTGAATGTCCTTGATCACCGGATAGTTGGCGCCTGCCACGTTGAAACCGGCAGCCACGAAGCCCTTGGCAGCATCGCCCGCCGGGATCGCGTCTTCTTCCGAGCCCGCCCACCACACGCCAATGACCTTGTCGCGCGAATAGCCGGTCTTGGCAGCGGTGCGCAGTGCGGTCGCGTTCATCACGCCCCAGCCCCACAGGATCACGTAGTCGGGCTTCTGCTGGCGAATCTGCAGCCACTGGGCCTGCTGCTCGTTACCCGGGTGGGCAACGGCCACCTTCTGCACTTCGAAGCCATGCTTCTCCGCGAGCTTGTCCATGATGGCGTGCGACTCCTTGCCGTAGGCCGAGTCGTGATACAGCAGGCCGATCTTCTTGCCCTTGAGCTTGTCCATGCCACCGGCCTTGGTGCCGATGTAGTTCACGATGGCCGAAGCCTGCGACCAGTAGGTCGTGACCATCGGGAACACCCACGGGAACACGCTGCCGTCGGCAGCGTCCGTGCGGCCGTAGCCGATGGTGACCATCGGAATCTTGTCCTGCTCGACTTTCTCCAGCACCGAATAGGTGATGCCGGTCGACAGCGGCTGGAACACCGAGTTACCGGTCGGCCCCTTGTTCTTCAGGCGCTCGTAGCACTCGACGCCACGGGCATTGTTGTATTCGGTTTCGCATTCTTCCCAGGTCAGCTTGACGCCGTTTACGCCGCCGTCACGGGCGTTGACCATGGCCATGTAATCGATCCAGCCGCCATACAGCGAGGCGCCGTTGGAACCATAGGGGCCGACGCGATAGCTCGGCAGACCGATGAACTGTTCCTGCGCGGCGGCATAGCCGCTCACGAGCAGACCTGCGATGGCGGCGCCGATGAGTGCGGATTGCTTCAGTTTCATGAGTGTCTCCTCTCTTATGTGTGTGGTGCTGCTTGGTACTGCCTTGAAACCGGCCGACGCGGCAGCGTCGGCCTGATGCTCGAAAATGCTCAGTGCGGGAATGGCCACAGGCGCAACTTGTCCTTGGCCAGGGTCCACAAACGCGCCAGGCCGTGCGGCTCGACGATCAGGAAGAAGATGATCAGTCCGCCGAAGACGATCAGCTCGAGGTTCGAGCCGAGGCCGGCAGGCAGGTTTCCCGCAAAGATCGTGTGCATGAAGACGTTCAGGAAAATCGGCAGCAGCACGATGAACGCGGCGCCCAGGAAAGAACCCAGAATCGAGCCCACGCCTCCGATGATGATCATGAACAGGATCTTGAACGACAGGTCGAGGTTAAAGCCTTCGGGCTCCACCGTCCCCAGATAGGTGTAGGCGTAGAGAGCGCCGGCCACACCGCAGTAGAACGACGACACGGCAAAGGCACTGAGCTTGGCGCGCATCGGACGGATGCCGATCACTTCGGCAGCCACGTCCATGTCGCGCACCGCCATCCAGCGCCGGCCCGTCGCAGACCTCACCAGATTCTTGGCCAGCAGCGCCAGCACGACGACGATGGAAAGCGTCAGCAGATACTTCAGGATCGGTGTATTGAAGGCGACGCCGAGGATATTCACTTCCTGTGCGGAGATCACGCCCGAGGACGAGTAGTTGGAGAACCACGAGAACTTCACCAGTGCCCAGACGATGAAGAACTGCGCAGCAAGCGTCGCCACTGCCAGGTAGAAGCCCTTGATGCGCAGACTGGGCAGGCCGAACGCAACGCCGACCAGTGCCGCACACAGACCACCGAGGATCAGCGCCACGATGAAGGGCATGCCATCGATGCGCAGCATGAAGTTGTACGCACCGAACGCCCCTACCGCCATGAACGCAGCCGAGCCCAGCGACAGCTGCCCGGCATAGCCGGTGAGGATGTTGAGACCGATCGCGGCGAGCGAGAAGATCAGCACCGGGATCAGGATGGCCTGCAACCAGTACTCGCTGGCGAACATCGGCACTGCAAGAAAGAAGATGGCGAGGATCACCGCCATGCCGATCCTGTCCTGACGGATCGGCAGGATCTGCTGATCCTCCTTGTAACTGGCCTTGAACTGGCCGGCTTCACGATAAAGCATGTGTTGTCTCCGAAAACCTTGTCGTTATGACAGCCTGCCTGGGCGCTCGCGGGCGCCGGCAGGCTTTCGCGGTCAGACCCTGTCGATGTGCTTCTCGCCGAACAGACCTTCCGGGCGCACCAGCAGGAAGAACAGCGCGAGCATGTAAGGGAACCAGCCCTCGATACCGCCGCCGACGAAGGGGCCGATATAGACTTCGGCCAGTTTCTCCGACGCGCCGATGATCAGACCGCCGACGATCGCCCCCGGCACCGACGTGAAGCCGCCCAGGATCAGCACCGGCAAGGCCTTGAGCGCGGTGAAGGTCAGTGCGAACTGAACCCCGCTGCGAGCGCCCCAGATCAGGCCGGCGACCAGGGCGACGAAGCCCGCCACACCCCAGACGATCGCCCAGATGTGCTGCAGCGGAATGCCGATCGACAATGCCGCCTGGTGATCATCGGCCACGGCACGCAGGGCGCGTCCGACCTTGGTGTATTGGAAGAACAGCGCCAGCGCCGCCACCAGGATGCCCGCCAGTGCCGCCGCGAACACGTCGAACTTGGACACGATCATGTCCGCGCTGTCGAGAATCCATTCAATCGGCTCATCGGTGATGCCGAGGTCCAGGGCACGGACGTTGGCGCCCCAGATCGCCTGGGCGATGCCCTCGACGAGAAAGGTGAGGCCGATGGTGGCCATGAACAGGGTGATGTGCGGCTGGTTGACCAGCGGCCGCAGCACCACTTTCTCGGTCAGGATGCCGAGCACGATCATCGAGGCCAGCGCAAGAATGAAGGCGAGCCAGAACACCACCGCGCTGCCCTCTTCCAGTCCGGTCCAGCCCGGCAGCAACTCCTGAAAGCCGACAAAGGTGAGTGCGGCAAAGAACACCATCGCCCCCTGGGCGAAGTTGAACACGCCCGAGGCCTTGTAGATCAGCACGAAGCCGAGGGCGACGAGGGCGTAGAGCACCCCCGAGAGCAGTCCGCCGATCAGCACTTCGAAAAAGAAACCCATTGTTGTCTCCTTGTCCTTCTTGTTCTGGCGGGCTCAGTGCGAGGTGCCGAGGTAGGCCGCGATCACATCCGCGTTGTTCTTGACTTCGTCCGGAGGCCCATCGCCGATCTTCTTGCCGTAATCGAGCACCACGACGCGGTCGGAGATATCCATCACCACGCCCATGTCGTGCTCGATCAGCACGATGGTGGTACCGAACTGGTCATTCACATCGAGAATGAAGCGGCACATGTCCTGCTTTTCCTCGACGTTCATGCCGGCCATCGGCTCATCGAGCAGCAGCAGCGTGGGCTCGGCTGCCAGTGCGCGGCCCAGCTCGACCCGCTTCTGCAGGCCATAGGGGAGGCGCCCAACCGGCGTCTTGCGGATGCTCTGGATTTCGAGGAAGTCGATGACTTCCTCGACCTTCCTGCGGTGCTCGATCTCTTCGCGCTGGGCCCGGCCCCAGAACAGCGCATGTTCGAGCAGGTTGCACTTCATCTTCAGATTGCGCCCGGTCATGATGTTGTCGAGCACACTCATGCCCTTGAACAGCGCGATGTTCTGGAAGGTGCGGGCAATGCCCTGTGCCGCAGCGGTGTGCGGGTCCATCTTCTGCCGCGGCTCGCCGCGGAACAGGATGTTGCCCTTCTGCGGATGGTAGACGCCGTTCATCACGTTCAGCATCGAGCTCTTGCCAGCCCCGTTGGGGCCGATGATCGAGCGGATTTCGTGCTCGCGCACATCGAAACTGATATCGGTCAGCGCGTTCACCCCGCCGAAGCTCAGCGAGATGTGCTGCAGATCGAGAATCACCTCTCCGATCCGGCGACCGTCCCCGGTCGCAGCGTCCTGCGCCATGTCATTCATCATCATCCCTGTCTCCTCAAGCGGCCTGCTTCGCGGCCTGCGGCGTGAAAGTCTTCACGTCCTCGATGCGCAGGTCGGCACTGACCTTGCCGGTGCGGCCGTCTTCGTACTTCACCTGGGTCTCGATGTACTGCGACTTCTTGCCGGCATAGAGGCCATCGATCAGCACCTGATAGCGCTCGGCCACGAAATTGCGACGTACCTTGCGCGTGCGCGTCAGCTCGCCATCGTCGGCATCGAGTTCCTTGTGCAGGATGAGGAAGCGCTTGATCTGCGAGCCGCTCATCTTGGGGTCGGCCGCGAGGTCGGCATTCACCGCCTCAATGCCCTCCCTGATCAGCTCGTACACCGCGTCCTGTGCGGCCAGGTCGGTATAGCCCGAATAGCCCATGCCTTTTCTTTCGGCCCAGTTGCCCACCGCTTCGAGGTCGATGTTGATGAAGGCAGTGACGAAATCGCGACCGTTGCCGAAGGTGACGGCTTCCTTGATGTGCTGGAAGAACTTGAGCTTGTTCTCGACATAGTTCGGCGCAAACATCGAACCATCGTTGAGCTTGCCCACATCCTTGGCGCGATCGATGATCTTCAGGTGGCCGTCTTCATCGAAGAAGCCCGCATCGCCGGTCATGAAGTAGCCGTCGGCGTTGATCGACTCGGCCGTGGCATCCGGACGCTTGTAGTAGGTCTTGAGCAGCATCGGCCCCTTGACCAGAATCTCGCCGTTGTCGGCGAGCTTGACCTCGACGAAGGGTGCCGGCTTGCCGACGGAGTCGAGCTTGATCTCGCCATCGGGCTGCAGGCAGACATAGGCGCAGGTCTCGGTCTGGCCGTAGAGCTGCTTCAGGTTCACACCGATCGAGCGATAGAAGCGGAAAAGGTCGGGCCCGATGGCTGCGCCTGCGGTATAGGCCACGCGGATGCGGCTGAAGCCGAGTACGTTCTTCAACGGACCGTACACCAGCAGATTGCCGAGCCAGTACTGAAAGCGGTCGCCTGCGGAGACCTGCTTGCCGTCGAGGATGTCGGCAC
Source organism: Parazoarcus sp. PS-13 R2A (assembly GCF_057621855.1). Taxonomy (NCBI): domain Bacteria; kingdom Pseudomonadati; phylum Pseudomonadota; class Betaproteobacteria; order Rhodocyclales; family Zoogloeaceae; genus Parazoarcus; species Parazoarcus sp. PS-13 R2A. The sequence goes on along the minus strand of NZ_JBYEXN010000011.1, from coordinate 80,942 downwards.
CGCAGCGACGGGAAACGTCCATGAAGTGATGGAAGATCTTGCGCTTGAAAGCGCCCGCATCCTCCATCCGGATCATGACCTGGGTGAGCAGGTTCTCGAACACGCGCGGCGGCGCAAAGTAGTAAGTCGGCCCGATCTCGCGCAAGTCGGTCATCACCGTTTCGCCCGACTCCGGGCAGTTGATGGTGAAGCCGGCCAGCATGGCCTGGGCAAACGAGAACAGATGGTCGCCCACCCACGCCATCGGCAGGTAGGACAGGATGTCTTCCTGATCCGTCAGCTTGTCGAACTGCACACCGCCACGGGCGGCCGCGATGAAGGCGCCGTGCGTCTGGCACACGCCCTTGGGCTTGCCGGTGGTCCCTGAAGTGTAGAGCATGATGGAGATGTCGTCCGACGCCCCCTTGGCCACTTCACCGTCGAGGAAGTCGCTCTGGTTGCGGTCATGGATGCGACCCATTTCCTGCAACTCGTCCAGGCCCATCAGCAGGGTCTGGGTGTAGTGGCGCATGCCGCGCGCATCGTCGTAGATCACGCGCTCGAGCAGCGGCACCTCGGGCTGGATCTCGAGCATCTTGTCGACCTGCTCCTGATCCTCGACCACCGCAAAGCGGATCTCGGCATCCTGAAGCACATAGGCCATTTCCTGTGCCACCGCATCCTGGTAAAGCATCACGGGAATGCCGCCGAGGCACTGGCAGGCTGCGACCGACCAGTACAGGCGGGGGCGGTTGTCGCCGATGATGGCAAGACGGTCGCCACGCTTGAAGCCGAGTTCGGCGAGACCGCAGGCAATGGCCCTCACACTCTCGGCCACCTGCGCCCAGGTATAGGTTTGCCAGATGCCGTACGCCTTTTCCCGCATCGCCGGCCGGTTCGGCCTCAGCTTTGCGTGCTGCATCAGCAGCCGTGGAAACGTGTCGAGCCCCGTCTGCCCGTGAGTATCGGACATGCCCATCCTCCTTCGGTTGATCCTGCCTGTCTCCGCACCCGGAATTCGCAGCGTTTTCCGCTTGTCCGGATGTGGCGCACTGTTGGCGCCTTGGTCTTTTGTCAGGTCATAGTGTCGCAGGGCATGTTTGCGCAACTGTTTGCGCAATGTACTGAATTGTTGCAACTGGCCGAAATCTGCATTCGCAGCCGGTCATGGCAAAGAAAAACGGCGCCGAAGCGCCGTTTCACTGTTACCCCTTCGTGCGAAGGCGCATCGCGGCTTACATGCTGCGACGGTACTGGCCGCCCACCTTGTACAGGGCTTCGGTGATCTGCCCCAGCGAGCAGTAGCGCACGGCATCAACCAGCACCGCGAACACGTTGCCGTTCTCGATCACGGTCTGCTGCAGCTTGGCCTGCCACTTCGGCGCCTCGGCCTTGTTGCGGGCATGGAAGTCCTGCAGGCGCTTGAGTTGCCCCTGCTTCTCGTCCTCGGTCGAGCGCGCAAGTTCGATTTCCTGCTGCGCCTGGCCCTTGGGGTTGAGGAAGGTATTCACGCCGATGATCGGGTAGGAGCCGTCGTGCTTCTTGTGCTCGTAGTACAGCGACTCTTCCTGGATCTTGCCGCGCTGATAGCCGGTTTCCATCGCGCCCAGCACACCGCCACGCGACGCGATGGCCTCGAACTCCTTGAGCACCGCCTCTTCGACGAGATCGGTGAGTTCGTCGATGATGAAGGCGCCCTGGTTGGGGTTTTCGTTCTTGGCCAGGCCCCACTCGCGGTTGATGATGAGCTGGATCGCCATCGCACGACGTACCGAATCGTCGGTCGGCGTGGTGATCGCCTCATCGTAGGCGTTGGTGTGCAGGCTGTTGCAGTTGTCGTAGATCGCGATCAGTGCCTGCAGCGTGGTGCGGATGTCGTTGAAGTCCATCTCCTGCGCATGCAGCGAACGGCCCGAGGTCTGCACGTGGTACTTCAGCTTCTGGCTGCGCTCGTTGGCACCGTACTTGTTCTTCATCGCCACCGCCCAGATGCGGCGGGCAACGCGGCCAATCACCGAGTATTCCGGATCCATGCCGTTGCTGAAGAAGAAGGACAGGTTGGGCGCGAAGTCGTCGATCTGCATGCCACGCGCCAGATAGCTCTCGACGTAGGTAAAGCCGTTCGACAGCGTGAAGGCGAGCTGGCTGATCGGGTTCGCACCGGCCTCGGCAATGTGATAGCCGGAGATCGACACCGAATAGAAGTTCTGCACCTGGTGATGAACGAAGTACTCCTGGATGTCGCCCATCATCTTGAGTGCGAACTCGGTGGAGAAGATGCAGGTGTTCTGGCCCTGGTCTTCCTTCAGGATGTCGGCCTGCACCGTGCCGCGCACCGACGACAGCGTCCATGCACGGATCTTGGCGTACTCGTCTTCGGTCGGTTCGCGGCCGTTATCAACCTTGAACTTGGCAATCTGCTGATCGAGCGCGGTATTGAAGAAGAAGGCCAGAATGATCGGCGCCGGACCGTTGATCGTCATCGACACCGAGGTGGTCGGCGCGCACAGGTCGAAGCCGTCGTACAACACCTTCATGTCGTCGAGCGTGGCAATGGACACGCCGGAGTTGCCGATCTTGCCGTAGATGTCGGGGCGCAGGTCGGGGTCGCAGCCGTACAGGGTGACCGAGTCGAAGGCGGTCGACAGACGGTGCGCCGGCATGCCTTCGGACACGCGCTTGAAGCGGCGGTTGGTACGGAAGGCATCGCCTTCGCCGGCAAACATCCGCGTCGGATCCTCGCCCTCGCGCTTGAACGCAAACACGCCAGCGGTGAAGGGGAAGGAGCCGGGAACGTTTTCCTTCATCAGGAATTTCAGCGTCTCGCCTTCGTCGTCGAAGTTCGGCAGGGCGACCTTGCGGATCTTGCTGCCCGACAGCGATTGCGACGTGAGCTGGGTGCGGATCTCCTTGTCGCGGATCTTCACCACGTATTCGTCGGCCGCATACAGCGCCTTGGTGGTCGGCCACTGTTCGAGCAGCTTCTTCGCCACTGGCGTGAGCTCGCCGTCCTTCCAGTTGATCAGCTCGTCAAAGTGCTCGCCCGGCTTGCCGCATTCCGCAAACAGAGACTTGGCGATCTTCAGCGACTGGCGCTCGCGGGCCACGCGGGCCTGCTGCTCGACATGCTTGTGGTAGCCGCGCACGGTATCGGCGATCTCGGCCAGATAACGGATGCGCTCGGCCGGCACGATTGCACGCCCCTGGCTGGAGGCGCGGATGGTGACCACCGGCAGCTTGCCTGGCTTGGCCTTGAGGCCGGCCTTGATCAGCTCGGGCAGCATCGCCTGATACAGCGCGGTCACGCCGTCATCGTTGAAGCGCGCCGCCATGGTGCCGAATACCGGCATCTCTTCGGTCGGGCTGGTGAACAGTTCGCGGTTGCGCTGATACTGCTTGCGCACATCACGCAGCGCGTCTTCCGAACCCTTGCGGTCGAACTTGTTGATGGCGACGAAATCGGCGAAGTCGAGCATGTCGATCTTCTCGAGCTGACTGGCGGCGCCGAACTCGGGCGTCATCACGTACAGCGACTTGTCGACAAAGGGCACGATCGCAGCATTGCCCTGGCCGATACCCGAGGTTTCGACGACAACGAGATCGAAGCCGGCGAGCTTGCACGCGGCGATCACTTCGGGCAGCGCCGCGGACACTTCAGAGCCGGTGTCGCGGGTAGCGAGCGAGCGCATGAAGATGTTCTCGTGCTCGATCGCGTTCATGCGGATGCGGTCGCCCAGCAGCGCGCCGCCGGTGCGTTTGCGCGAGGGGTCGATGGAGACGATGGCGAGCTTGAGCCTGTCGTCCTGGTCGAGACGGAAGCGACGCACGAGTTCGTCGGTGAGCGAGGACTTGCCCGCACCGCCGGTGCCGGTAATGCCAAGCGTGGGCACTTTGGTCTTGGCCGCCGCGTCGACGATCGCCTTGCGAACGTCGTCGCCGTAGCCGCCGTTCTCGAGCGCGGTGATGATCTGGGCCAGCGCACGGCGGTCGCCCTTGGCCAGCGCCTTGAGCACCTCGTCCGCCTTCTTCGGCGCAGCGTTCGTCAGATCGACATCCGAGCGCTCGACCACGCTGTTGATCATGCCCTGCAGACCGAACTTGGCGCCGTCCTCGGGCGAGAACACATGGGTCACGCCGTAGTCGTGCAGCTCCTTGATCTCGGACGGAACGATCACCCCGCCACCGCCGCCGAAGACCTTGATGTTCTCGCCACCGTTGGCCTTGAGCAGGTCGATCATGTACTTGAAGAATTCGACGTGACCGCCCTGGTAGCTGGTGATGGCGATGCCCTGCACATCCTCCTGCAGCGCCGCATTGACGATCTCGCCGACCGAGCGGTTATGACCCATGTGGATCACTTCGGCACCCGTGGATTGCAGAATGCGCCGCATGATGTTGATCGAGGCGTCATGGCCGTCGAACAAGGCCGCCGCGGTCACGAAACGCACCTTGTTTTTCGGCTTGTAGGGCTGCAGCTTCTGGGCCACGCTCAGATCGGTCATGTTTGTCTCCCCCGCTTATAGAGTCTGATGATGGCATCTTAGAAGCCAGCCGGCCGGAATGCCATTGCCGCAACCGACGTCCATCGTGCAAAATCCGCCAATCATCCGAATGCACTCCGAACCCACGGCGAGGCCATGAACGAAGCCCCCCCACACCCTGCCCACGCGTCCCCGCGCCGCAGTCGGGCCAGAGCATCCGTCGCAATGGGCTTTGTGACCGGCATGCTTTCCGGGCTGCGTCAGCGCGGCCGCGACGAGACCCCGTTGTTGAGTGCGGCAGGAATCGATCTTGCAGATGCCGCCAGTCGCATCCCGGTCGAGCGCTACGCGCGGCTGTACAACCTGATCGTGACCGAACTCGACGACGAAGGCTTCGGCCTGTTCTCGCGCGCAATGGCGCCAGGCAGTTTCGAGTTCCTGTGCCGCGGCATGATGGGGGCGGCCGACCTCGCCGAAGCGCTGGCGCGCGCGCGACGCTTTCTCCATATCGTCCTGCCCGACCTGGACATCCGCATCGAGCGCGACGGACAGCGCGCCGAACTGCGCATCATCGAAGTCACGCCGGTCTCGAACGAACGCGATGCCCCGGCGCGGGTGTTCGCGCTTGAATGGCTGCTGCGCCTGCTGCACGGCGTGGCGTGCTGGTTCGTCGGCCGCGGCATCGCGCTCGACGAAGTGAGTTTCCCCTACGCTCGTCCGGCACACGCAGACGACTACGCCCTGGTCTATACCGAGCACTCCAGCTTCGATGCGACGGCGCTCTGCGCCCGATTTCAGGCCAACCTGCTCGATCTGCCGATCCGCCGTGACGAGGCCGCGCTGGAAAGCTTCCTCGAAGGTGCGCCGGGCAAGATCAGCATGCTCTACCGCCGTGACCGCGAGATGGTGTTCCGGGTTCGCGACCTGGTGCGCGATGCCTTGCCGGACAACCTCTCGCTCGAAGCGGTCTCCGCGCGCCTGCACGTGTCGCCCCGCACCCTCGCCCGCCGACTCGAGGAGGAAGGCTCGAGCTTTCGCGCGATCAAGGATGCGACCCGGCGCGACATCGCCTTCGCCCGCCTGACCAAGACGCGACAGCCGATTGCCCGGCTAGCCGCTGACCTTGGCTATGCCGACCCGTCGGCCTTTTACCGCGCTTTCGTCGCCTGGTCCGGCATCTCACCCGAACAGTTTCGCAACCGCCTCGCTGCGGGCGCAGCGGGCAAAGCGGCCCGCGACCACACGGTGCGCGGCAGCGCAAACTGAGCACAAATTCTCGTTTTCGGACCGGATTGGTTAACGTCGACGTCAACTTCGGGCACACTATTGTGCTCAAAAGGAGGCAGTTCCTGATTCCGGTCACGTGCCGGGAGTGCTCGCCCTCCGCACAATAAGTACGCACTCGAACGAGGAGACAGGCCGCACATGGTGCAAGCCGGCAACACCTCACTGACGCCGGAACAGCGCCGGCGCTACGACCTGCTGCTGGCCGGGCTGGATCTGCTCGACCAGGCAATCGCCGTGTTCGACGCCACCCCCAAGCTGGTGACCTGGAACAAGGCCATGCTGCGCCTGCTCGATTTCCCCGAGTCCATGGTGCGGGTCGGCACACCCTTCGAGGACTTCGTCCGCTTCAACGCAGAGCGCGGCGAGTACGGCCCCGGCGACATCGAGACCCTGGTGCTCGAGCGCGTTGCCTCCGCCCGCGCCTTCCAGCCCCACTACATCGAGCGCGCGCGCCCCAACGGCAAGGTGCTGGCGGTACGCGGCGTGCCCATCCCCAACCTCGGCTTTGTCACGCTGTGGACCGACATTACCGAGCAGCGCCGATACGAGTCGGTCATCCAGCAGCAGAACACCCAGCTCGAAGCGCGGGTGCAGGCGCGCACCGCCGAGCTTGAACGCGCAAACCACGAGGTGGATCAGATCGCGGGCGCACTGCGCCAGAGCGAAGAGCGCCTGCGCCTCATCCTCGACGCCATCCCCGCGCTCATCGCCCATGTCGATGCAGGGCAGCGCTACCGCTTCGCCAACCGCAGCTACGCCGAATGGTTCGGTCTGAGCAAGGAGAGCATCGTCGGGCGCAGCGTCGAGGAGGTGTTCGGCCCCGACGCCTACGCAGCGGTCAGCCCCTACCTCGACGAAGCCGCTTGCGGCGAGCGCGTCAGCTACGAATATTCGCGCACCACCGCGGACGGACGCACGGTGCATGCACGCAGTGTCGTGGTGCCCGATGTCTCGGTGGAAGGCGGCTTCCAGGGCTACTTCGTGCTGTCCATCGACATCACCGAACAGAAGGCCAACCAGGCGGCGCTGATCCAGGCCCAGAAGATGGAAGCAGTCGGCCAGCTCACCGGTGGCCTGGCCCACGACTTCAACAACCTGCTCACCATCATCATCGGCAACCTGTCGGCGCTGCAGACCCAGCTCGGCCCGGCGCAATCGGCCGATCATGTCGACCCGGCGATGCAGGCAGCGCGCCGCGGCGCCGAACTGATCCGGCGCCTGCTCACCTATTCCCGCCGGCAACCGCTCGAACCCACCAGTGTCGAGGTTGGCGCGCTGGTGCATAACATGACGCACCTGCTGGTGCGCTCGCTCACGGAAGCCATCAAGGTCCGCCTGCGTCTGCCCGGCGAGCCCCTGTTCGCACTCGTCGATCCGCATCAGCTCGAAAACGCGCTGCTCAACCTCGCCCTCAACGCGCGCGACGCGATGCCCGAAGGCGGCGAACTGACCATCACCGTGTCCGAACGCGACCTCGATAGCTACGTCTCGCGCCTGGTGGAGGTGCCGCCCGGCAAGTACGTGCAGATCGACGTCACCGACACCGGCAGCGGCATCGAGCCGGAACTGCTGCAGCGCGTGTTCGAGCCTTTCTTCACCACCAAGCCCTTCGGCAGCGGCAGCGGTCTCGGCCTGTCGATGGTCTACGGTTTTGTCCGCCAGTCCGGCGGCAACATCCGGGTGGTGAGCACTCAGGGCAAGGGCACCAATGTGCGCTTCGTGCTGCCGCGCTCGGCACCGCCCGACACCAGCGTGGTACAGGTGGAGCGCACCGTGGTGTCACCGCGGCTGAGTCAGGGGCCGGTGCTGCTGGTCGAAGACGAGCCCGACGTGCGCAAGATCATCCGTCTTCAGCTGACCGCGCTCGGGCATGTCGTGATCGAAGCCGAGAACGGCATGGAAGCCCTGCCGCTGCTGGAGAACGTCGAGGACATCGCGCTGCTGATCAGCGACACGGTGATGCCCGGCGGCCTGGGCGGGCGCGAACTCGCGGCGCGGGCGCTGGCCTTGCGCCCCAACCTGCCCATTCTGCTGATCACCGGCTACGCCAGCGCTGAAGACGAAGACGAATCGCTCGGTGCCGGCATTCCGGTGCTGCGCAAACCTTTCGACCAGACGGCGCTTGCCGCCGCACTGAACGAACTTGATCCGCCCGAGGAGACCCGCTGAGATGAGCAGCCCCCACCCCGAGTCTGGAACGCCCCGCATCTTCGTCCTTGAAGACGAGGCCGAGATTGCCCGCCTGATCTGTGCCAGCCTCGCCGAATATGGCTTCCGCTGCGAACACCTGTCCACTGGTCGCCAGCTTCTGGCGCGGGCGCGCCAGGCGACGCCCGATCTGTGCATCGTTGATCTCGGCCTGCCCGACATGGACGGCATGCAGGTGGTGCGCGAACTTCAGGAAGGCAGCCCGTGTGCGGTGCTGATCCTGACCGGACGCAACGATGTAACCGACCGCGTGCTTGGCCTCGAACTGGGCGCCGACGACTATATCGTCAAGCCCTTCGAACCCCGCGAACTGGTGGCCCGCGTGCGCTCCATCCTGCGCCGTTACCAGCGTGCCGCGCCGGTCGAACCGGTAGAGCGCAGCCTGGCGCGTTTCGGCACCTGGGTGTTCGACAGCGGGCAGCACACCCTGACCGCTGCCGATGGCCGTGAAGTCGGTCTCTCTGCTGCCGAAGCCGGCCTGCTGACCACCCTGCTGCAGCGTCCGAACAAGATCCTCTCGCGCGAACAGTTGCTCGGCGAGCGCGACGTCGATCCCTTCGATCGCAGCATCGATGTGCGCATCTCGCGCCTGCGCCGCAAACTCGACGACGACCCGCACAACCCGAAGCTGATCAAGACCGTGTATGGCGCGGGCTATCTGTTCTCGACCCAGGTCAGCTGGGAGTAGGAATGCGTGCCCGCACGCCGGGTACGGCCATGCCGCGCCATGAGCGATTCCGCTCTATAATTATGAATTCTTAATCCATACCCTGACAGGAGGCTCAGCCATGTCCCAGCGCCCGTTCAAGACCCTCGGCATCCAGCAGATCGCCATTGGCGGCCCGAGCAAGGAAAAGCTCAAGACGCTGTGGGTCGACATGCTCGGCCTCGAGGTCACCGGCAACTTCGTGTCCGAGCGTGAGAACGTCGACGAGGACATCTGCGCGATGGGCGCCGGCGCGTTCAAGGTCGAAGTCGATCTGATGCAGCCGCTCGACCCGGAAAAGAAGCCTGCGGTACACACCACGCCGCTGAATCATGTCGGCGTGTGGATCGACGATCTGCCCAAGGCCGTGGAGTGGCTCAGCGCACAGGGCGTGCGCTTTGCACCCGGCGGCATCCGTCGCGGTGCAGCGGGTTTCGACATCACCTTCCTGCATCCGAAGGGCAATGAGGAATTCCCCATCGGCGGCGAAGGCGTGCTGATCGAACTGGTGCAGGCACCGCCCGAAGTCGTTGACGCCTTCGCCCGCCTGGCAGCGGCCTGATCCTGTTTCCCGCCCCCTGATGTCTCAGCGCGTGGCGACACTGAAGGTGTCGCACGCGCGCAAGGTGCCTGCGTTCAGCCCGGTGCGAAACCACTGCGCACGTTGCGCGGCAGTGCCATGGGTGAAGCTGTCGGGCACGGCGTAGCCGCGCGCCTGTTTCTGCAGGTGATCGTCACCGGTTGCGGCCGCCGCGGCCAGCGCCTCTTCCACATCCCCGGCCTCGAGCACCTGGCGGCTGCGGTCGGCGTGATGCGCCCACACCCCGGCCAGGCAGTCGGCCTGCAGTTCGAGCTTCACTGACAGCCGGTTGGCTTCGCGCTCCGAGAGACGCTGCCGCGCCTCCTGCACCTTTGCCGACACCCCGAGCTGGTTCTGCACATGATGGCCGACCTCGTGCGCGATGACGTAAGCCTGGGCAAAGTCTCCGGGCGCGCGGAAGCGATCACGCAATTCGTTGAAGAAATTCAGATCGAGGTAGATCTTGCTGTCAGCCGGGCAATAAAAGGGCCCCATTGCGGCCTGCCCGAGCCCGCACGCGCTCTGGGTGGCACCACTGAACAGCACCAGCCGGGGCTCCTGATAGCGTCGCCCACCGGCGCTGAACACTGCGCGCCAGGTGTCCTCGGTATCGGCCAGCACCATCGACACGAAACGCGCCGCATCGTCCGCCCCAGGTCCGCTCGAGACGCGCGGGCGACTCGTTTCCTGCGCCGGCGGATTCATCACGCCAGCCCCGTTGAGCACCACACTGGGATCGATGCCAAAGTACATCGCGACCAGCGCGAGCACGATGGTACCGAGCCCGATCCGGCCGCGACCGCCGAGACCGCGCCGCGGCGCCTGCTGCCCGCGCCGGTCTTCGATATTGCTGCTTTCCCTGCCATTGTCGAAACGCATCGTGGCTCTCCGCCTGCCTGTGTGCGTATCATCCCGCGATCGGGCGCGGCGTCAACAGAAAACGGGCCCGACAATGCGGACCCGTTCTATTGATGCCTCCCTGTGCTGATGCGATCAGGCTTCGGCACCCACCTTGTCGTCGCGGATGGCGTTGTATTCGTCTTCCCAGAACCACTTCTCCTCGCCAAATGCGGGCTTGAGGTGATGCAGCCAGGTCGCCTGATCGTCGTACTTTGCGAAGAAGGGACGCTGCACCCAGTCCGGATTCCGCCCCTGGATGAAGCGCAGCACGAACACCTTCTCGCCGTTGATTTCGGACACACCCTGCACTTCGACCTTGCCCGGGCTGGCGCTCATGCTCGGACCACGCGCGGTACGGGCCAGGCCGGAGACCTGCTGGATGGCTTCGCGATAGATCTCCCACGCCCGCGCCAGCGGCACCTCGAAGTAGTTGCGCGCACCGGTATCGCGCTCGACGAAGAAATAGTAGGGAATGATGCCGAGGCTGACCTGCGTCTTCCACATCCGCGCCCACACTGCGGGATCGTCGTTGATGTGCTTGATCAAGGGGCCTTGCGCACGGATGACCGCACCGGTCGAGCGGATACGCCGGATTGCCGCACGTGCGGCCGGCGTTTCCATTTCGCGCCAGTGGTTGTAATGCGCCATCAGGGCCACATGCTTGCCGGCCTTGACCATGCGTTCGAGCAGATCGATGAGTTCGTCTGCATCCGAAGCACCAAGGAAACGGTGAGGCCAGAAGCTGAGCGCCTTGGTGCCGATACGGACGGTCTGGATGTGGTCGAACTCCGGCGCAAGCAGGGGCTCCAGATAGCCTTGCAGATGCTTGGTCTTCATCACCATCGGATCGCCACCGGTAAACAGCAGGTCGGTCACCTCGTGATGCTCGCGCAGGTAGCCGTGCAGCATCCGCGCTTCTGACGCCGCGATGCGCAGCGTCTTGTCACCGACAAACTGCGCCCAGCGGAAACAGAAGGTGCAGTAACTGTGGCAGGTCTGGCCCTGGCTGGGGAAGAACAGCACGGTCTCGCGATACTTGTGCTGGATGCCTTCGATGCGGTTGCCCTCGGCATCGCGCGGCATGTTCATCTCCATCTGGTCCGCAGGATGGGGATTGAGCTCCAGCCGCACCTCATGCGCAGCAGCCTCGATCACGGCCTTGTCGGCACCGTCGCGATAGAGCTGGGCGATACGCTCGAAGTGCGCGTCGGTCAGCATGCCGCGCTGCGGGAAGGTCAGCTGGTAGATCGGATCGTTGGGCACACGGTCCCAGTCGATCAGTTCGTCGACAACGTACTGGTTCACCCGGAAGGGCAGCACGGTGGACACCACCTTCATCTCGAAGCGGGCTTCTTCCGGCATGCGGGTGAGCGGCTCGATGCGATCGAGGTCGCGCTGCGTGAACACACGGAAGGGTCGATCTTCAACCTCATCAACACGAGCGATGGGCCAGGAACGAGCCAAGGTCGGCGTTTGTTGTCTCATTATCGATCTCCTCTTTGCGTCGGACACCACCCCCTGAGGCGACAGGGTCGTCAGGTTTTCTGTAACCGGAAACGGGTGGGGACCGGGGGCTGCGTGGCCAGTGGGCGAATGCCTCAATGCCGGTCCGGGTGAAGCCGACGAGTGAAGATGCCGTCGGCGCTGAGTCGAACCATTATATGCAGCCGGTTAGTTTTGCGCAAATATATCCAGTGAGAACACACTGATAAGATGCGTCAGCCGAAGTCGAGTTCCCCGGCCTCGAGCGGGTGCCCGAAGAGATAGCCCTGACATGCAGAGCACCCGAGCCGGGTCAGGAAAGCCAGTTGCTCGGCAGTCTCAACGCCCTCGGCGATCACGCTGAGCTGCAGCTGTCGCGCCATCGCCACCACCGTCGACACGATCATTCGATCGTTCTCGTCGTCGACGATATCGGCCACGAAACTGCGGTCGATCTTGAGCGCATCGACCGGAAAACGCTTGAGATAGGCCAGCGACGAATAGCCTGTGCCGAAGTCGTCGATGGAGAACTTCACCCCGATCGCCTTCAGCTCTTCCAGTACCCGGACGGCCTGGTCGGGCTTGTGCATGACCGCGCTCTCGGTCAGCTCCAGGGTCAGCATGCTCGCCGGAAAGCCACTTCGATCCAGCACGCGACGCACGGTATCGACCAGCGCGCCGTCCGCAAACTGGCGCGACGAGATATTGACCGCGATCGGCATGACCCGCCCCCCGTCGAGCCAGGCCCGCCCCTGCCTGCACGCCTCCTCCAGCACCCAGATGCCGAGCGGCACGATCAGCCCGGTCTCTTCGGCCACCGGGATGAAGCGCAGGGGCGAAACCAGTCCGTCAGCCGGATGGCGCCAGCGCACCAGCGCCTCGACCCCTGTCGTGTAGCCGGACGCCACTGCAACCACAGGCTGGTAGTGCAGCACGAGCTCATTGCGCTCCAGCGCCCTGCGCAAGGCGGTTTCCAGCGCCAGGCGCTCCTGCGCGGCAATCGTGAGCGCCTCGGTGTAGAAGCGATAGACGTTCCGTCCGGCCGCCTTGGCCTCGTACAGGGCCGCATCCGCATTGCGGATCAGCTGCTGACAGTCATCGTTGTCGTCCGGGTAGATGCTGATGCCGATACTCGCACCAACGAACACCTCTTCCCCGCTGCGCAGCTGGAACGGCTGGTTCATCAGCTCGATCATCTCGAGCGCAAAGCTGGCGACGTCGTCGACCCGGTCGATGCGGTCGAGCAGGATCACGAACTCGTCTCCACCGAGCCGGGCGAGCGTATCTTCCGCCCGCATCCGCCCGTGCAGCCGGCGTGCGATCTCGACCAGCAACTCGTCACCCACAGGATGGCCAAGACTGTCGTTGACGTTCTTGAAGCGGTCGATGTCCATGAACAGCGCGGCCATGATCTTGCCGCTGCGCCGGACCCGTTCCGCGCCGTGCTCGAGGCGGAGGTTGAGCAGCACCCGGTTCGGAAGGTCGGTCAGCGCATCGTAGTGCGCCAGATGCTGGAGCTGAGCCTCGGCGTGCTTCATGTGGCTGATATCGGAGAACACGCCGACGAAATGGGTGATGAAACCTTCCTCGTCACGCACCACCGACAGGGTCAGCAGTTCGGGGAAGATCTCGCCATTCTTCCGCCGGTTCCAGATCTCGCCCTGCCAGTGGCCGGTGACGCTCACTTCGCGCCACATCTCGCGGTAGAAGCGCGCACTCTGCCGCCCCGAGCTCAACATGGTCGGCCGCTGGCCGATGGCCTCCTCTTCGGTAAAGCCGGTGATCACGGTAAACGCCCGGTTGACCGCCACGATGCGCTGGTCGACATCGGTGATGAGCACCGCTTCCGCGGTGTTCTCGAACACGGCCGCAGCCTGCTTCAGTTTTCCTTCGGCATGCTTCTGTTCGGTGATGTCCTGAGCGGTGCCAAGGCCCGCGACCAGGCGCCCCTCATCATCGTATTGCAGCTGGGCACGCTCATGCACCCATCTCACGCAGCCATCGACAATGACCCGGTGCTGCACGTCGAGCCCGGCCCCCGCCCGTGCCGCCCGCCACGCGGCGTCGACCCGGAGGCGGTCCTCGGGATGCACCGCGTTGAGGAAACTCTCGTAGCTCACCGGCGTGCCCGCCGGCAGCCCGAAAATGCGATAGGTCTCGGCCGACCAGATCAGCTGTCGTTCGACGAGACTGATCTGCCAGCTTCCTGTTCGCGCCACAGCCTGGGCCTGTTCCAGCGATGCCTGGCTTGCACGCAGGGCCGCTTCGGCCTGCTTGAGCGAAGTGATGTCACGGCTGACCCCCATCAGGCCGGAGAAGCCCTGGGCACCAAAGAACGGCGTTTTCAGGGTGTCGAGGAAGACCTCGCGACCATCGGGATAGACGATCCGTTCTTCCTGGCGAAGGGCCACGCCCGACTCTCTTACGCGCCGGTCCAGCTCCTGGTAGGAAGCTGCAAGCTCTGCGGCGAAGAGGTCGCCATCGGAGCGTCCGATGATCTCCGCTTCCGCCTTGTTGACGTAGGCTTCGAACGCACGATTGCAGCCGAGATAGCGCCCCTCTTCATCCTTGAAAAAAACCAGATCGGGAAGCGCATCGATGAACACGCGCAGCAAGCCCTCGTCCCGGTCGAGGAGCGAGCACGCTGCCGAAATTTCGTTCAGGGATGCGGGCTTCATCGAACATCCACGCCTTCTGGCTATATCACCGTCATTTTGACCCATCGCCGACGTTTTGCGAAATTCATTTTCCGAGCCCGCATTGAATCGACCCGGTTAACGAAAAAGGGCCCGCTTGCGCGGGCCCACCCTCCGACGGGCACCCCGCCGGACAAGCCGGCGAAGTCTCCCTCCCCATCGAACGAAACAAGGATCGGCCTGACAGCCGCCGATCAGACGAACTCGATGATCACCTCATCCACCGACAGGCTTGCACCCGGTGCGACCACGATCTTCTTGACCGTCACGTCGCTGTCGGCCTTGAGCACGTTCTCCATCTTCATGGCTTCGATGACCGCAAGCTTCTCGCCAGCCTTCACTTCCTGACCTTCGACCACCGAAACCTCACGCAGCAGGCCGGGCATCGGCGACAGCAGGAACTTCGACAGATCGGGCGGCAGCTTCTCGGGCATCAGCGACAGCAGATGGGCCGCGTGCACCGTCATCACCATCGGCTCGACCTGCAGACCGAAGTGCGAGATGTAGTAGCGCAGGCCGCGGCGCTCGATCTGCAGGCAGATCGGCTTGCCATTGGCCGTGCCCTTGAACAGCAGGTCGCCAAAGCTCCAGTCGGAGACGATGTCGTAGGTCGTGTCGCCATGGGTCAGCGACAGGCCGCCCTCGATCTCACGGATGGACATCGGGTACTGCTTGCCACCCATCACCACCACCCAGTTGGTGGCAACCTTGCGGCCGTGACCGGCAAGCTGACCGTCGATCTGCACCGCACGGTCGATGTAGCGCTTGCGCGCAAACGTGGCCACTGCAGCGAGCAGCGCGGGATCGTCGTGCGGCACCATCGACGCATCGAAGCCCTGCGGGTACTCCTCGGCGATGAAGCCGGTGTTGAAGTTGCCCGAGCAGAAACGCGGATGCTGCAGCAGCGCGGCCTGGAACGGGATGTTCGAGCTGATGCCACGGATCACGAAGGCGTTGAGTGCGTCACGCATGCGCTCGATGGCTTCATTGCGGTCCTTGCCGTGCACGATGAGCTTGGCGATCATCGAGTCGTAGAACATCGAGATCTCGCCGCCTTCGTACACGCCGGTATCGACGCGCACCTCACCATCGACCTCGGCCGGGGGCTGGAACTTCACCAGACGACCGGTCGAAGGCAGGAAGCCACGGAAGGGGTCCTCGGCGTTGATCCGGCACTCCATGGACCAGCCGTTGATGCCGACATCGGCCTGGCTCAGCGGCAGCTTCTCGCCGTAGGCCACGCGGATCATCTGCTCGACGAGGTCGAGCCCGGTGATGAGTTCGGTGACCGGGTGCTCGACCTGCAGACGGGTGTTCATCTCGAGGAAGTAGAACTCCTTGGTCGCGCCGCTCACCACGAACTCGACCGTACCGGCCGACTCATAGTTCACCGCACGCGCCAGCGCCACCGCCTGCTCGCCCATGGCCTTGCGCATCTCGGGGTCGACGAAGGGGCTGGGTGCCTCCTCGATAACCTTCTGATGGCGGCGCTGAATCGAGCAATCGCGTTCGTTGAGATAGACGTAGTTGCCGTGCCCATCGCCCAGCACCTGGATCTCGATGTGACGCGGCTCGAGCACGTATTTCTCGATGAAGACGCGGTCGTCGCCGAACGCGTTACGCGCTTCGTTGACGCAGGAGGCGAAACCTTCATGCGCCTCCTTGTCGTTGAAGGCCACGCGCAGGCCCTTGCCGCCACCGCCGGCCGAGGCCTTGATCATGACCGGATAGCCGATGTTCTTCGCGATCTCGACCGCCTCGTCGGGCCCGGCAATCGCATCGTTGTAGCCCGGGATGGTGTTCACACCCGCTTCGATCGCGAGCTTCTTGGACTCGATCTTGTCGCCCATCTTGGCAACCGAGTAGTGCTTCGGACCGATGAACTTGATGCCCTCTTCTTCCAGCCGGCGCGAGAACTCGGCGTTCTCGGACAGGAAGCCGTAGCCCGGATGCACCGCTTCGGCACCGGTCTGCTTGCAGGCGGCGATGATCTTGTCCATCGCCAGATAGGACTCTTTCGACGCGGCGGGGCCGATACACACGCCTTCATCCGCCAGCTCGACGAACAGGGCGTCCTTGTCGGCCTCGGAATACACCGCAACGGTGGCGATGCCCATCTTGCGGGCCGTCTTGATCACGCGGCAGGCAATTTCACCGCGGTTGGCAATCAGGATCTTCTTAAACACGTTGTACCTCCGCGGTGAAACCGCCTGCGCACACTGCGTGTGCCAGGCAATGTGACTTCGTCGCTGCGCCACTTCGCGGCTGGTCACCGCGGTTGGCAATCAGAATCTTCTTAAACATGTCTTTTGTCCTCGTGCGGCAATCAGAGCGGAATGTTGCCGTGCTTGCGCCACGGGTTCTCGAGTTCCTTGTCCTTGAGCATGGCCAGCGAACGGCACACGCGCTTGCGCGTTTCGTGCGGCATGATCACGTCGTCGATGAAGCCACGCGCGCCGGCCACGAACGGGTTGGCGAAACGGGACTTGTACTCGGCCTCGCGCTCGGCGATCTTGGCGGGATCGTTCTTCTCTTCACGGAAGATGATCTCCACCGCGCCCTTCGGGCCCATCACCGCGATTTCGGCAGACGGCCAGGCGAAGTTGACGTCGCCACGCAGGTGCTTGGAGCTCATCACGTCATACGCACCGCCGTAGGCCTTGCGCGTGATCAGCGTGACCTTGGGCACGGTGCACTCGGCGTAGGCGTAGAGCAGCTTGGCGCCGTGCTTGATGATGCCGCCGTATTCCTGGCTGGTGCCGGGCATGAAGCCGGGCACGTCGACCAGGGTCACGACCGGGATGTTGAACGCATCGCAGAAGCGCACGAAACGCGCCGCCTTGATCGAGCTCTTGATGTCGAGGCAGCCGGCCAGCACCAGCGGCTGGTTGGCGACGATACCGACGGGCGAGCCTTCCATGCGGGCGAAGCCGATGATGATGTTCTTGGCGTAGTCGGGCTGCAGTTCGAAGAAGTCGCCGTCGTCGACCATCTTGACGATCAGTTCCTTCATGTCATACGGCTGGTTCGGGTTCGCCGGCACCAGCGTGTCGAGCGAGAAATCGAGGCGGTCGGCCGCATCCACCGCCGGAATCGCAGGCGGCTTCTCGCGGTTGCTCGAGGGCAGGAAGCCGACCAGACGGCGGGTCATCATCAGCGCTTCGACATCGTTCTCGAAGGCGAGGTCGGCCACACCGGACTTGGTGTTGTGGGTGATCGCGCCGCCCAGTTCTTCGGCGGTGACTTCCTCGTGGGTCACGGTCTTGACCACTTCGGGACCGGTGACGAACATGTAGGAGGAGTCCTTCACCATGAAGATGAAGTCGGTCATGGCCGGGCTGTACACCGCACCGCCGGCACACGGCCCCATGATCAGCGAAATCTGCGGCACCACGCCGGAGGCCATCACGTTGCGCTGGAACACGTCGGCGTAGCCGCCGAGCGAATCCACGCCTTCCTGAATACGCGCACCACCCGAGTCATTGAGGCCGATTACCGGCGCACCGACCTTCATTGCATGGTCCATCACCTTGCAGATCTTCTCGGCGTGGGTTTCCGACAGCGAACCGCCGAACACGGTGAAGTCCTGCGAGAACACGAACACCAGACGACCATTCACGGTGCCATAACCGGTGACGACACCGTCGCCCGGGATATGGTCGGCATTCATGCCGAAATCGTTGCAGCGGTGCTCCTTGAACATGTCCCATTCTTCGAAGCTGCCGTCGTCGAGAAACAGTTCGATACGCTCGCGTGCAGTGAGCTTGCCCTTGGCGTGCTGGGCGTCGATGCGCCTCTGGCCACCGCCCAGACGGGCCTTGGCGCGCTTCTCGTCCAGCTGACGAATGATGTCTTGCATTGATAACCTCCTTCGCGGGTTTCCTGTGTGCGCGTTCGCTACTTCAGTGCGGACGCGCAATCCTTTGCTGCGTGTTTCAGTTGATTCGGGTGATTCGGGTAAATCAATTCAGGTAGCTCAGAAGCGTCAGCGCCGCAGCCGACGGCGTCGTCGTCCCCTGCTCGACCGCGCTCGCCAGATCCGGCAGATCCCGCCTCACCTGCGGGTGGCTGCGGAAGCGGCTGCGCAGGCCGTTGTCGATCATGTCCCACATCCAGGCCAGGGCCTGGTGACGACGCTTGGCATCGAACTCACCGGTTCTGGCCAGGGTGTCGCGGTAACGCGTCACCTGCTCCCAGAACTCGGCAACCCCTTCATTCCTGAGCGCTGACAGGGTGATGACCGGCACGATCCAGTTCTGACTCATCGGGCGCAACATGTGCAGCGCGGTCTTGATCTGCGACTTCGCCCGCATCGCGGCGGAAGGGTCGATGTCGGCCTTGTTGATGACGATCAGATCGGCGATTTCCATGATGCCTTTCTTGATCGCCTGCAGGTCGTCACCGGCATTGGGCAGCTGCAGCAGGCAGAAGATGTCGGTCATGCCGGCGACCGCGGTTTCCGACTGCCCCACGCCAACCGTCTCGACAATGATCACATCGAAGCCTGACGCCTCGCAGACCAGCATGGTCTCCCGCGTTTTCTCCGCCACGCCACCGAGGCTGCAGGCCGAGGGACTGGGGCGGATATAGGCGCCAGGATTCTGACTCAGGTGCTCCATGCGGGTCTTGTCACCGAGAATCGAGCCGCCGCTGACCGACGAGGACGGATCGACCGCCAGCACCGCCACCCGAAAACCCTGCTCGATCAGGTACAGCCCAAGGCCTTCGATGAAGGTCGACTTCCCCACGCCCGGCACACCTGAGATACCCACCCGGATTGACTTGCCGGTATGCGGCAGCAGGGCCTCGAGTACGGCGCGCGCGCGGGCCTTGTGATCCTCGCGCTGCGATTCGATCAGGGTAATGGTCTTGGCAAGCGGGCGCAGTTTGCGCGCAAGCACGCCGTCGACCAGTGCCTGGTCGGCGGCGTCGATTGCCGGCAGCGGAGGGGACACGGAATCGGAAGCGTTCATCGGTCTCGGGGCAAAGACGAAGGTAACGAACTCAGGCGCGGCGAAACGGCGATACTGCCGCCCGCCGCACCTGCCGCAATCAGGCCTTGGCCCGTGCGGCGCGAATCTGCTTGAGCACTTCGCGCGCAGACTTCTGGATCGGCGTGCCCGGCCCGAAGATGCCCTTGGCACCGGCTGCGTACAGCGTGTCATAGTCCTGCGCCGGAATCACGCCGCCGACGAAGACCACGATGTCGTCCGCACCCTGCGCCTTGAGGCCGTTGATGACAGCAGGCACCAGCGTCTTGTGTCCTGCCGCGAGGCTGGAGCAGCCGACCGCATGTACGTCGTTCTCCACCGCGTGACGCGCGACCTCTTCCGGGGTCTGGAACAGCGGACCGACGTCGATATCGAAGCCGAGGTCGGCAAAGGCGGATGCCACCACCTTGGCGCCGCGGTCGTGACCGTCCTGACCGAGCTTGGCGATCATGATGCGCGGACGGCGACCCTCTTCGGCCACGAAGGCTTCGATGTCGGCCTTGAGTTCTTTCCAGTCGCTGTCGTTTTCCACCACGGCTCCATACACGCCGGACACGGCTTGCGGGTTGGCACGGTAACGGCCGAAAACCTTCTCCAGCGCGTCAGAGATCTCGCCCACGGTTGCGCGCAGACGCACGGCCTTGACCGCGAGATCGAGCAGATTGCCTTCGCTCGTCTCGGCACAGCGGGTCAGCGCATCGAGTGCGGCCTGCACCGCAGCGCTGTCGCGACTTGCGCGGATCTTCGCCAGACGCGCCACCTGCGACTCACGCACCGCGTGGTTGTCGATGTCGAGAATGTCGATCGGGTCTTCCTTGTCGAGCTTGTACTTGTTGACGCCGACAATCACGTCCTTGCCCGAGTCGATGCGGGCCTGCTTGTCGGCTGCGCACTCCTCGACCTTCATCTTCGCCCAGCCTGACTCGACCGCCTTGGTCATGCCGCCCATGGACTCGATCTCTTCGATCAGTTCCCAGGCCTTGTCGGCCATGTCCTGGGTGAGCTTTTCCATCATGTAGGAACCCGCCCAGGGGTCGACCACGTTACAGATGTGGGTCTCTTCCTGGATGATGATCTGGGTGTTGCGTGCGACGCGGGCCGAGAACTCGGTGGGCAGCGCGATCGCTTCGTCGAGCGCGTTGGTGTGCAGCGACTGGGTGCCGCCGAACACGGCCGCCATGGCCTCAATGGTGGTGCGCACCACGTTGTTGTACGGATCCTGCTCGGTCAGCGACCAGCCGGAGGTCTGGCTGTGCGTACGCAGCATCATCGACTTCGGGCTCTTGGGATCGAACTGCTTCATGATCCGCCACCACAGCAGACGCGCCGCACGCATCTTGGCGATCTCGAGGTAGAAGTTCATGCCCACCGCCCAGAAGAAGGAGAGGCGGCCGGCGAACTTGTCCACATCCATGCCGCTTGCGATACCGGTACGCACATACTCCAGGCCGTCGGCCAGGGTGAAGGCGAGCTCGATGGCCTGGTTCGCGCCGGCTTCCTGAATGTGGTAACCCGAAATCGAGATCGAGTTGAACTTCGGCATGTGCTGCGCAGTGTAGCCAAAGATGTCGGCGATGATCTTCATCGACGGCGTCGGCGGGTAGATATAGGTGTTGCGGACCATGAACTCCTTGAGGATGTCGTTCTGGATGGTCCCCGACAGCTTTTCCTGCGACACGCCCTGCTCTTCGGCAGCGACGATGTAGCCGGCAAGAATCGGCAGCACCGCACCGTTCATGGTCATCGACACCGAGACCTTGTCCAGCGGAATGCTGTCGAACAGGATCTTCATGTCTTCGACCGAGTCGATTGCCACGCCGGCCTTGCCGACGTCACCGAGCACACGCGGATTGTCGGAATCGTAGCCGCGGTGGGTAGCGAGGTCGAAGGCCACCGACACGCCCTGACCACCGGCAGCAAGCGCCTTGCGGTAGAAGGCGTTGGACGCTTCGGCCGTGGAGAAGCCTGCGTACTGGCGGATCGTCCACGGCTTGACTGCATACATGGTGGGCTGCGGCCCGCGCAGGTAGGGCTCGAAACCCGGCAGGGTGTTGGCATGCGGCAGATCGGCAACGTCAGCGGCAGTGTAGAGCGGCTTTACCGTGAGCCCTTCCGGCGTCGTCCAGTTCAGCTTGGTCACATCGCCTTCAGGGGCATGCTTGGAAGCGGCCTTGTTCCAGGCATCCAGACCAGGCTGGGAATAAGTGGGCTCTTTTGCATTCGACATGAAAAACCTCTCTGACACATTGGCCGCAATGGCGGCGTTGCGTTGCTTGGCGGATTTGCCGCGACTTCCACACGACGACGAGACCGCCCGCAATCATTCGCGGGCGGTCGCCGACGCTTCGCTACGCGGCGTAGTCCCTCTCATGTTCTTCGGGTTTTCACCCGAAGCCTCCCATGCTACGCCGCGCCAAGGAAGTTGACTTGTTCAACAGCACGAATAATACTTTATCCATAATTATGAATGCAATGGGTCGAGGACATCTCCTTGAATAAGCTATGATCTGCGACCCTTCGGAGATCCACTCTCGCCATGACCGAAACCCGCATCGCCCCGCTTGCGCTGTACCAGGAAGTCGCAGAACGCCTGCGCCAGCGCATCTTTGCGCACGAACTCAAGCCGGGTACCTGGGTGGACGAGCAGGCGCTGGCCGAGGATTACGGCATTTCCCGCACGCCGCTGCGCGAAGCGCTCAAGGTGCTGGCATCCGAGGGGCTGGTAACGCTCAAGCCGCGCCGAGGCTGTTATGTGACCGAGATCTCCGAGCGCGACCTGGATGAAGTGTTCAAGGTCATGGCCATGCTCGAAGGTGAGTGCGCACGAAGCTCGGCGGGTCGCGCCACCGAGGCCGAACTCGGCACCCTGAAAGCCATTCACGCCGATCTCGAGAAAGCCGCCAGCGCGCAGGACATCGACGCCTTTTTCGAGGCCAACCAGGCCTTCCACCACGAACTGCAGCGTATTGCGGACAACCGCTGGCTGCTGCACGTGATCGAAGACCTGCGCAAGGTCATCAAGCTGTCGCGCCACCACTCGCTGTTCTCCGAAGGCCGCCTCGAGCAGTCACTGGCCGAGCACCGCGCCCTGCTCGACGCCCTGCTGGCGCGCGACTCCGATGCCGCAGACCAACTCATGCGTGAACACATCCGCGGCGGCCGCGAGGCCCTCGCCCGCATCGCCGAGGCGCGCAACCGCGTCGCCTGACCCCGTCACCGGCGCCGCAACGCCGTCCTTCAGCCAGCGTCCTTGGTCACCAGCACCTGATCGATGCGGTAATTGTCGATGTCGACCACTTCGAACTTGTACCCGGCGTAGATCACATGATCGGTGCGCTTGGGCACCTTGCGCAGCCGGTACATCAGAAAGCCCGCGATCGTCTCGTAGTTCTCGAAGCCCTCGAACACAGGAATCTGCAGCGCCTGCATCACGTCCTCAATCGGCGTCACGCCGTCGATGAGCCAGGACTGATCGTCACGACGCACGATGAGCTCTTCCTGAAACGGACTGCCGAGATCGCCCATCACCGTGTTCATAACGTCCTGCAAGGAAAGCAGGCCGACGACCAGCGCGTATTCATTGACGATCAGCGCGAAATCCTCCTTGGCCGCGCGAAACTGCTCCAGCGCCTCGAACAGGGTCAGCGTATCGGGCAGCACCAGCACCTTGCGCACGATAGGCTGCGTGCGCAGTGACAGTTCCAGCCCCTGCAGAATGCGGGGCAGGATGTCCTTGGAGTCGACATAGCCGATCACGCTGTCGATCGAGTTCTCGCACACAGGAAACTTGCCGTGCGGATGCTCGGCGATCTTGCGCCGGATACTGTCTTCGGTCTCGCCCAGGCTCAGAAAGACAATGCTCTCGCGCGCGGTCATCGCCGACGGCACAAAGCGGGAATCCAGTTCGAACACGTTCCTGATCAGGTGCTGCTCCTGACGCAGCACGCCGCCAGCCTGCGCACCGGCATCGGCCATGGCCACGATATCGGCGGCGGTAATGCTCTCGATCCGTTCGCCGGACACGCCGAAGAATCGAAACAGGCGGTTGGCAAGTCCGTTGAATATCCACACCAGCGGGGCGAACACCCTCATGCACAGCAGCATCGGCCGCACGATGATCAACGCGATGCGTTCGGGCTCGACCATGGCCAGACGCTTGGGCATCAGATCGGCAAACAGCACGAAACACGAAGTCACGAAGGCAAAGGACAGGGCAAAACTGATGGAGCCGAGCATCGGCCCGTCGTATGCGGGACGCAGCATCGCCTCCAGATGCGGCGACAAGGCCTTCTCGCCGACGATGCCGCCAAGAATGGCGACCGCATTGAGGCCGATCTGAACCACGGTAAAGAAGTTGCCGGGACTGCTTTGCAGCAGCAGCACGCGCTGCGCATTGGGGTCGCCGCCGTCAGCCATCAGGCGCAGCTTGATCTTGCGCGCGGCAGCCAGTGAAATTTCGGAAATGGAGAAAAATGCGCTGATCGCAATCAGCAGGAAAATGACGAATATATTGTTCAGCAGGCTCACGATGACTCCAGGCCCGACAGCTGGCGCCATCTGCACCAGCCGGAGCACCTGCGGTCGAGTCTATCACCGCGGCGTGACCTCGTCCTCCGCGGAAGCATGCGTCATGTCCGCCGGCACCACCCAGCGATCGTAATCCTCTGCGCTCACTTTCCCGCTCGCAATCGCCGCCTCACGCAGGCTCAGGCCCTCGCGATGGGCGTGCTTGGCGATCACCGCGGCGTTGTCGTAACCAATATGGCGATTGAGTGCAGTCACCAGCATCAGGTTGGCGTCGAGATGCTTTCTGATGTGCTCGAGATCGGGTTCGATACCACGTGCGCAGTGGCGCTCGAAGGCATCGCAGGCATCGGCCAGCAAGGCAATGCTCTCGAGTACA
Organism: Parazoarcus sp. PS-13 R2A; assembly: GCF_057621855.1. Lineage (NCBI taxonomy): Bacteria > Pseudomonadati > Pseudomonadota > Betaproteobacteria > Rhodocyclales > Zoogloeaceae > Parazoarcus > Parazoarcus sp. PS-13 R2A. Next base: position 56,729 of record NZ_JBYEXN010000011.1, on the reverse strand, counting down.
TTGTGTGCCATCACCGGCTTGTAGACGTTGAGCTGGAAGTTGCCCTGGGTGCCTGCAAAAGCCACGGTGGCATCGTTGCCGAAGACCTGCGCGCACACCATGGTGAGCGCTTCGCACTGCGTCGGGTTCACCTTGCCCGGCATGATCGAGGAGCCCGGCTCATTCTCCGGGATGCGCAGTTCGCCAATGCCGCAGCGCGGGCCGCTGGCGAGCCAGCGCACATCGTTTGCCATCTTCATCAGCCCGCCCGCCAGCGTGCGCAGGGCTGCCGAGGTCTGAACCAGCGCGTCGTGCGCCGCCAGCGCAAAGAACAGGTCAGCCCCACTCACGAACGGATGAGCCGTCAGCTCGGCGAGCCGGGCGGCCGTGCTCGCACCGAAGCGCGGATGCGCATTGAGCCCGGTTCCCACCGCCGTGCCGCCGATGGCGAGCGAATACAGACCGGGAAGTGCCGCACGAACACCCGCGATCCCGAAGTCGATCTGGCTGACCCAGGCCCCGATCTCCTGCCCCAGGGTCACCGGAGTGGCGTCCTGCAAATGCGTGCGGCCGGTCTTGACCACATCGCGGAAAGCCGCGGCCCGCGCCGCCAGCGTATCGCGCAGACGGGTGACCGCCGGGAACAGCCGCTGATCCAGCTCGGCGACGACGGCGAGATGCATCGCTGTGGGAAAGGTGTCGTTCGATGACTGCCCGCGATTCACATGATCGTTCGGGTGCACCGGATGCTTGCTGCCCAGCGTACCGCCAGCCATCTCGATGGCCCGGTTGGCGATCACCTCGTTGGCGTTCATGTTGGATTGCGTACCGGAACCGGTCTGAAACACCACCAGCGGGAAGTGGGCGTCGAGCTTGCCCTCGATCACCTCGTCGGCCGCGCGCACGATCAGCGCACCGATGTCAGGCGGCAGCTCGCCGAGCGCCACATTCGCCTCTGCGGCAGCCCGCTTGAGCAGGCCCAGCGCCCGGATCATCGGTCTTTGCCAGCGAAAGCGCTCGACGCCGATGGCAAAGTGGTGCAGAGAGCGCTCAGTCTGAGCCCCCCAGTAGCGGTCGCGCTGAACGTCGATCTCGCCCATTGAATCGGTCTCGATACGCACGGTGTCCATGATGTTCTCCGGATTGGCTTCGTGAATCTTTGATCGTCGCTGAGCGGATTTGATCCGGAAGAAGCAAAAAACCCCGCAGGGCGACCAGCACCATGCGGGGTTGAGTCCGGTTTCGGGGCATGCCCCGAAAGATCACCAGTGAATCAGTGCGCAGCTGCAGTCGCCGCACCCACGCCGGTTTGCGCGCGCACGTACTGGTCGCCGAAGGCTTCACGTTCGTTCTGCGCTTCGCCACTGTTGTCGAGCAGCGAAACGATGATCGTGGCAAGGAAGGCCAGCGGCATCGAGAACAGTGCGGGCTGGGTGTAGGGGAAGATCGGCGAGGCATAGCCCAGCACATCCACCCACACCGACTTCGACAGCACGACAAAGGCCACCGCGCTGAACAGGCCGAGGTAGCCGCCCGCGAGGGCGCCGCGCGTGGTCAGGCCCTTCCAGTACATGGACATGATCAGCACCGGGAAGTTGGCCGACGCCGCCACTCCGAAGGCAAGCGCGACCATGAAGGCCACGTTCATCTTCTCGAACACCATGCCGAGCAGCACGGCAACCACGCCCAGACCGATGGTGGCGAACTTCGACACGCGCAGTTCGGTGGACTCGGACGCCTTGCCCTTCATGATCACGCGCGAGTAGATGTCGTGCGAGATCGCCGAGGCACCGGCCAGCGCAAGCCCTGAAACCACGGCCAGAATGGTGGCGAAGGCCACTGCCGACAGGAAGCCGAGCAGCAGGTTGCCACCCACGGCCTGCGCAAGGTGCATCGCGACCATGTTGTTGCCACCGATGATCTTGCCGCCAATCTCGCCGCCCTCGAAGTACTCCGGGCTCTGACCGACGATCAGGATGGCTGCCAGGCCCATCAGTGCGATGACGTTGAAGAAGTAGGCCACGATCCCGGATGCGTACAGCACCGACTTGCGCGCTTCCTTGGCATCGGTCACGGTAAAGAAGCGCATCAGGATGTGCGGCAGGCCGGCAGTGCCGAACATCAGGCCGATGCCGAGCGAGATCGCAGTGACCGGATCGGCCAGCAGGCTGCCCGGGGCCAGCAGCTTGGCGCCCAGACGATGCACTTCCATCGCACGCGTGGTGAGCTCGTCAAAGCTGAAGCCGAACTGGCTGAAAGCGAGCAGCATCACCGTGGTGCCGCCGATCAGCAGCAGGCAGGCCTTGATGATCTGCACCCAGGTGGTGGCAACCATGCCGCCGAAGGTGACGTACACCATCATCAGCGCACCGACCACGAACAGCGCAACGTTGTACTCCAGCCCGAACAGCAGCTTGATCAGCTGACCGGCACCCACCATCTGCGCCACCAGATAGAAGCACACCACGGTGAGCGAACTGACCGCCGCCATGGTCCGCACCTTGCCCTGGTTGAGGCGATAGGAGGTGATGTCGGCGAAGGTGAACTTGCCCAGGTTGCGCAGGCGTTCCGCCATCAGGAACAGGATGATCGGCCAGCCCACGAAGAAGGCGATCATGTAGATGTAGGCGTCGACGCCCTGCATGTACATCATCGCGGTCAGGCCGAGCAGCGTGGCCGCGGACATGTAGTCGCCCGCGATCGCCAGACCGTTCTGGAAGCCGGTGATGCCGCCGCCAGCGGTGTAGAAGTCGGCGGTCGTCTTGGTGCGGCTTGCAGCCCAGTAGGTGATGGCGAGCGTCATCAGCACGAACACAAAGAACATGCCGATCGCGTGCAGATTGAGCGGTTGCTGGACTGTGGCTTCAACAGCAGGCCCTGCCAGCGCTGCAGCCGAGCAGGCGAGTGCGCCGGAAGCAACACCCAGACGGGAAACGATGGAGGCGCACATTATTTTTCTTCCTTCCACGCCGCACGGACGATTTCGTTGTTGATGTCGTCGAATTCGCCGTTGGCACGACGCACATACACCAGCGTCAGCACCCAGAACAGCACGAACTGGAACAGGCCGAGCGCGATACCGAGCGTGAGGTTGCTGCCCTCGAAGAGGCGCATTGCGATCACGTCGGGTGCGAAGGCCACCGTCAGCACGAAACCATAGAAAATCACCAGCACCACTGCGGCAAGCCTTGTAGCAAACCGCGTACGCTTGGCCACCAGTTCCGCGAATCGCGGATTGCGCCTGATGTGCGCATACATTGATATCGACACGTCTACTCCCCTCCAAGAAAACAACGAAAAAATCGTCGCTTCCTCCACCCTCCTCCATGTGGCTGTGCCGTCTTCCGCGGCGCATGCCAAACGGGAGGATGATATATCATTCACAAGAGTCCATACTATTCCGTATGGAAAAATAAATAATTTTTTTACTCGTGGGACAATCGTGGTTTTCCACATTCAGGCACGACCCGCTTTACGGTGCATTTTCAGCCCCTTTCGCGCCCACCTTCGACCGGAGTCAATACAAGATGGATAGTCAGATCATTGTCGATCGCGCCGACGGCATCGCCACCGTTTCACTCTCCAATCAGGACCGGCTGAACGCGGTCAACGCTGCGATGTGGCGGGATCTGCGCGCGGCAATGGAACACTGCGGACGCGATGCAGAGGTACGCTGCGTCATCCTGCGCGGGGCAGGCGACAAGGCTTTCGCCGCGGGTGGCGACATCGAGGAATTCCTGACCGTCCGCGCCACCGTGGATGACGCCCTGCACTACCACGAGGAACTCGTGGCCGCGGCGCTGGACGCGATCCGCAACTGCCCGGTACCCACGGTCGCCGCGATTCAGGGCGCCTGTGTCGGGGGCGGACTGGAGATCGCAGGCTGCTGCGACATCCGGATTGCGGGTGCGTCCGCCCGCTTCGGCGCGCCGATCAACAAGCTCGGCTTCTCGATGTATCCGGGCGAAATGGCCGGCCTGCTGGCGCTGGTCGGCCCCGCCGTCGTGCTTGAGATCCTGCTCGAAGGCCGCATTCTGGATGCGCAGGAAGCCCTCGCAAAAGGACTGCTGACGCGGGTTGTCGACGACGAGCGCGTCATCGACGAAGCGCTCGGCGCCGCCGGACGCATTGCCGCCGGCGCACCATTGGTTGCGCGCTGGCACAAGCAATGGGTGCGCCGCCTGATGACGGGCGCGCCGCTGAACGAGGACGAACGACGCAGTGCATTCGACTTCCTCGCCACCGACGACTACCGCGAGGGCATCGACGCCTTCCTCAGCAAACGCAAGCCGGTGTTCAAGGGGCACTGAGCGCCTGCGGGGGCCTCAGCTGGCAGCAGCACGCATCAGGGCATCGATATCGATGGCCGACTCGATCGAGTCGGCGAGCCGGTCGAGATCCGCTTCGCGGCGCGCGGCGAGGTCGACGCGCTCCAGCGCCCCTTCCGCGCCCGCCCAGCGCAGCAGCGCATCAAGGGCGGCGGGCGAATCGAACAGCCCGTGCACGTAGCTTCCCATCACCTGTCCGTCGGCCGACAGGGCGCCGTCGGGACGGTCGCCGGCCAGCATCAGCGCCGGACGCTGCAGGGCGGGGCCGCTGGATACCCCCATGTGAATCTCGTAGCCGCTGACGACAGGATCGCCCCCGAGACAGAGCGTCCCGCGGACGTTCTCAAGCTGCTTCTCGCGCTCGAGCACGGTCTCCATGTCGAGCACACCGAGGCCGGACACGGTGTCTGCCCGCCCCTCCACGCCATGGGGATCGCCGAGCGAGCGTCCGAGCATCTGGAAGCCGCCGCAGATTCCCACCACCTTGCCGCCGTAGCGCAGGTGCTTCAGGATCGCCTGCTCCCAGCCCTGTTCGCGCAGCCATGCGAGGTCCGACTGCACGCTCTTGGAACCGGGCATCACGATCAGGTCGGCGGGCGGCATCTCCTGCCCCGGCCCGACCCAGCGAAAATCGACCTGCGGATGGAGACGCAGCGCATCGAGATCGGTGTGATTCGAGATGCGCGGATACACCGGTGCCACCACGCGCAGCACCGGCACCTCGCCGCCGCCATCCGCGGTCGCATCCGCAAGCGCATCCTCGGCGTCCAGAAACAGTCCGTGCAGATAGGGCAGCACGCCGAACACCGGACGGCCGGTGCGGGCTTCGAGCCAGTCGAGCCCCGACTGCAGCAGGCAGATATCGCCGCGGAAGCGGTTGATCACGAAACCCTTCACCCGCGCCTGCTCCGAGGGCGACAGCAGGTCGAGCGTTCCCACCAGATGTGCGAACACCCCGCCACGATCGATGTCGGCTACCAGGATGACCGGCACATCGGCCGCTTCCGCAAAACCCATGTTGGCGATGTCACGGTCGCGCAGATTGATTTCCGCCGGGCTGCCGGCACCTTCGACGAGAACGCATTCGTAGGCATCGGTCAGACGCTTCCACGACTGCATCACCGCAGCCATCGCAGTGGGCTTGTAGTTGTGATAGTCCCGCGCCGAAAGGTTCGCCGCCGGCCGCCCATGGATGATCACCTGCGCACCGATGTCGGAAGAGGGCTTGAGCAGGACCGGATTGAAGTCGGTATGCGGCGCCACCCGCGCCGCCACCGCCTGCAGCGCCTGCGCCCGGCCGATCTCGCCGCCGTCGGCCGTGACCGCCGAATTGAGCGCCATGTTCTGTGGCTTGAACGGTGCCACCCGCAATCCGCGGCGTACCAGCGCACGCGCCAGACCGGCAACCAGCGTGCTCTTGCCCGCATCGGAGGTGGTGCCCTGCACCATCAGCGTGAAGACCTTGGTCAGGCTCATGCGTGCCACCCATCCGGAGCCCGCGCCATCACCGCGCCAGAGTCAGTCAACGGGACAACGCGTGCCCCCAGTTCCAGCAATCCTATTTCCACGCAAAGACGCCCCACAAAGTTTGATGAATGACCGTTACCAGACGCTACGGCTCGCCATTGCTTCGAGCAGATGAGGCCACTCCCGAGCCCAGCAGCACCGATGATCCGCAGCATCCACGATCCGCACCTGGATATCTGCCTCCTCACGAAAGCGGGACCGATACGCACGATAGACCGTGATCGGTACGGTCTGATCCAGTGCCCCAACGAAATGAGTCTGCGGGATGCCCTCCAGCCCTGGCCAAAAATCAGGCGGATTCAGCGACCCCTCAAGCGGTGAAAGACCGTGCAAACGGCTCCAGACAGCGTGATCGAGATTTCCCGCCACCGTGATCAGATGCACGACATCCGATCGCTGCGCAGCAAGCAGCGCTGCAACGGCCCCGCCCCCCGAATAGCCCACGAGCACCAGTGCGTTCGCGCCCGACTGAAGCTTTACCTGATTCAGGGCCACATTCAAGGCATCAATCACCGCTGGAGCGAAACGCTCCGAGGTCCAGTAGCGGGCATCACACCCCGGGGAAACGACTCGGCTGTACTGGCACGGGCGTGCGATGTAGGCCACATTGCCGCCGTCGGCGACAGCCAGACGCAGCGCGACCGGATCAACCGGCGTAGGGTCTCTTGAAGGACGGTGCCGGGTAACCCAGGCAAAACCGTCTCCCTCGATGTAGACACTCAGGACATCTCCCTTCCCCGGTTTCACGAAGCCTGTCAGCAGAAACGTGCCGGTCTCGAAGGTCCCGCGGGTCAAATGGCTGCCTGCGGCAATCTCCTCCGCCCGCCGAAGTCGTTCTTCCGGATCAAGCGCACCCGCCGCACACGCCGCCAGCATTAACGCGCTGACGACGATCCAGCAGGCTCGAAGGCCACCCATCCCCACTCAGGCATTCCCCGGTGCGAGATGCGCAAAAAGGCCTTTGCGGACACTCGGGTCACGAACCCGCCAGATGCAGCTGTCCACAAAGTAATGGTGAATGCTGACTGCACTCGCCACCGCAAGCGCAAACGTATATGCGCCCGACAGGTCGGAAAAATACTCCGGCAGATGGAAGACGAACAGCCCGATCAGGACGAGCACTATGTAATAACGCCCACTCCAGAACAGGAGACGCGTGCGGTTTGACGCCCCTGCGAACAAGCCCGCCCGGTTCAACTCCATCCTCAACGGAAACACCAGGTACTGGAGGGAGTGTGAGAATTGCACTATCAGATACGCCGCCGGTTCGAAGAACAGCAGCAGGTACCACATGTAGATTGCCAGCCAGGAAGCCAGAATCCTGCGGTCAGGTGCCCGCCCAGTGCGTGCGCCAATCCTGAACCAGATCACCACACCGACCAGGAAGGCGCAGCAACAGACAAGATTCATGAACCGAAGTGCGGCTGGAATCATTGAATGCAGCGCGCCCAGCCAATGAGCAGGAAGATCCTGAGCCCCCCACACAACATGCCACACCAGCAAGGTACGCAAGCCCACCCGAAGTAGCCGACGCTCTCCTGGGGACAGCTCCAGGCCGGTCAGCTTCGAGAAACACGCCACCATGCCCCACGCCTGGCCGGTGTAATGCCACGCCAGGTAGAAGGCCGCACCGAGCCAGAGTACATAGACCAAGTCTTGATGCACGGCGATTCCGCCGTTCGGACCGGGCGTTCCCAGGAAGACCGCTGCTGCAACGATCAGGATCAGCGCAAGCGGTACATATATCGTTGCGAGCGGGTACTTCTTGAGGTTCGTGCGCGGCCGGTACAGCAGACTGTACGCACCAATGAAATGAGGCCAGTTGATCAAGACCTGAAAAATGATTGCGCTGCCCATCAGTCCGCCAACGCTCGCCGCGGGCAAGGACGACGATATGCTCCCTGCCCACCACAGGTAAACCAGCATGACGCTGACGACCACAATGGAAACACCGCCAGTCACCCAGAAATCAAAAGCCGGCGAAATGATGTAACCATTCCGGAACGAGGCTGCAGTGCGTTTTTCGGCCTTGCGCCTGGGGATTTTCTTCATACGTTCTTCCAACGCCCGGACACCCCAGGCTCAAGATTCGATTTTCCAGTTCCGAGGGATCCGGCAACCCCATTCTGCCCCGTCGTTCAGGTGGCCGGAGCCATGGCGCCCATCGCACGCAGCGCCAGCGCCTGGATCGTCAATCCGGGAGACTCTCCGCCTCCCGTGCTCGGAAACACGCTGGCGTCGACGATGTAGAGATTGTTCCAGCGATGGCTGCGGCACCATGCATCGACAACCGAGTTGCGCGGATCAGTTCCCATGCGGCAAGTACCGAATACATGCGTCGAACTGAAAATATCGTAGGAGCTGAACTCCTCGAATATCGGCCCGGCTCCGGACGCCTTGAGAATCTCCCTGCAGGTCTTGGCCATGAAGGCGATACGCTTGATCGCCATGTCGTCGACATGACTGTGAATGCGTGCCACGGCCACGCCGGTTGAATCCTTCACCGACGGGTCGAGTGCGACATATGACTCTGGGTGAGGGAGACTCTCGCAGATACCGGACAAGGAAAGCACTCTCCCAAATGACGCCCTCATGGCCTGCTTGTGCGCACGCCCCCAACCCTTCACGACTCTTTTCGCATAGTTTATCGGCCCCAGGAGGTCCGACTCGGCAACCGAGGGCGAGAAGCGACATCCGCCAACGACACCCGGAATCGAATCCGGAGCATTGTAAGTCCAGCAGATGCTATCCACTGGCAAACCGCGATGGCTGCCAAGGTTCTCCGGACACAGCGCATTGCTGGTCCAGAGCAGTGTCTCCATGAAATTTCGTCCGACCTGTCCGGACTCGTTGGCGAGCCCCTTGGGCGAGCGCATGTCTTTTGAGGCAAGCAACAGCCGCGGGGTTTCGATGGCACCGGCGGCGAGCACGAGTTTCGGCGTTTCAATGAACCCGGCGCCATTGCGATCAAGGTAATGAACTCCCACGACCTTCCCTTCCGCACCGGTCTCGATCCGCACGACCGTGGTATCCGTGCGGATATCGCACAAGCCGCTGGCCTCGGCCGCCCTCAGGTACGTCACGTCGATCGTACCTTTGTCCGTTCTCGGGCAACCCTTGAGGCAGCAACCACAATAATTGCAGGCAGGGCGATTTTCGCGTGCCTCCGGGAGCACGGCGAGCGAGTTCGCCACCAACTGCATACCCCTGGCCGCAAAACCTTTCTGCATGAAGCGGGTACTGTAGGCAAATGGGTGTGCTTCGTAGGGGAGCGGGGCCGAGCGAGGCCGATGGGGATCTGCCGCTGGGCCAGCAACCCCGACAAACCGCTCGGCCTCCAGGTAGTGCGGTTCAAGGTCCTGATAGGACAGAGGCCAGTCGGCGCCGACCCCGAAGCGACTGTGCAAGCGCATGGACTGCTGATTCAGGCGGTGCGCCTCACCGGTAAAGTGCAGTGAGCTCCCCCCCACGGCCCTCACGTGGTGATAGCCGAAGGAAGCGCGCCTGTCACCCGGATTGAGCAGACCGGATACATGGTTCCATGACCGGAGCTGAGACCACTGCCCGGACAAGGCCTGCATTTCACCGTAGGTATACCGGCCCTGGCTGCCCGCCTTGACCGGGAAGCCCTCCTCCCAGTCCCGTGTGCTCGCCTTGTAATCCTTGAAAGGGTCATAACGCGGCCCAGCCTCAAGGATCAGCACCCTCAAGCCCTTGCGGGTCAGTGCCCATGCCGCTGCACCGCCGCCCGCACCCGAGCCGACGATCACAGCGTCATACGCCCGCTTGGCCATTCGTCCTCCTTGCCGGCGCGAGCGTGTAATCGGGATATCCCCTGGGCTGAGGCGGCGATTCAAACCCCATTCCAACCCAACTTGCCGGCTCTGCGTAATAGAAGCTCATCAGATCTGCCAGCACTCGGTCGAAAAACATCTTCGGAATGCCGTTCCTGGGGCTTGCCTCAGCCTGCGCCACGATACGATCGCGCTGCTCCGGCCGCAAGGCTTCAAACGCCAGTCCGTATTGCGCGGACGCCTGGGCATCGAGCCACTGTGCGCCGAGCTCCAGCAACTGTGGATAGTTCACAATCCTGGCCGCATGCGCGACAAGGCGCCGATCGAGCTTCAACTGTGAGGCTGAAGGCGTCAAGTCCGGTGGAATCAGGGTATCAACAAAGGCAGCAAGCAGTTTTCCCCGCCTTTGAGCCGCCCCCCCGGCAGCACGCAAAGGCACCATGCGCGTCAGCGCCCCGAAAAATACCGCAGCCCGCGCCCCATGCCTGAGGAACCGGCGCCTGCTGTTGTGCTCATTCATCACATTCAACTCGTACCAAGGACCGTGATGGGCTCCCGGATTCAGGGCCAACGCCCACCCGCCCGACGCCCCGTCGGACTATAACGTAAGCCTTAGCAGCCGACAGCGCGATCCGAGATCGCAAAAAAAGGGGGCGCCCTGAGGCGCCCCCTTTTACGCAAACCAAGCTCAGAAGCGCCAGCGACCAAACACCTGACCATTAAGACTTTGATATTTCTCGCCTGCTTCCGCACCGAGCTCAAGCGCCAACTCGAAACGATCACTCATTTCCCAGTTCACGCGACCGGACAATGCATAGACGTCGCGGATGGCCTTCTGGCCCGTCGTCTCGAACTGGCCACCACCGCCAACAAATGCGCTGTTGGCCGTCGCGCCGTCGTTCTCGAACTCGTGGCGCCACAGCAGCTTGACTGCCGGACTCAGCACACTGCTGTCCGCGAGCTTCATGCTGGAGCTCAGCTCGACCCCCAGCAGCGAACGCAAACGACTCACATCATCGCTTTTCACTGCCAGCGAAAGGACGCCTGCGCCAGATTCGGTATAGCCACCCTGCTCTACGCGAAAGGTTTCGAAACCGAGCAGCGGCGTGAGTCGAAGCTTGTCGCTCAGTGCAAAGGGCATGCCCGCGATCACACGCATACCGTACAGCTGGCCGTCGAAATCGCCCTTGGCAACGCCGGTCAGGTGCGTATTCCGCTTGGTCGAGTAATCCTGATAGGCATACGCGACCATACCATCGATATACCAGCGTTCAAACGAACGTCCAAAATAACCCGTCAGCTGATAGGACGAAATGTCCGCGGCATCACCACTGCGGAAATCGTTCATGTCGACATCGGTCTTGGCGTACGAGAACGCGCCACCCAGCAGCCAGCCGTTGCTCACCTGCGTATCGAACCCGGCCATCATGCCGTAAACATCGCTCTCCGAACCGGCAAAGCCACTCTTGGCACCCACCTTGGACTTGCTGCCGAACGCCTTCAGCCAGAAGCTGCGATTGAGTGCTTCGTCACCGGAGGACATGCCTTCCTGATGATCGCCCGCATGGGCATTGTGCGCCGTCCTGAAACCGGACTGAACGCCGACACCGGTGCGTAGCGCATCAAGCCGCACCTGAACCGTGTCGAGCGCGGACGACGAAGTGCTCAATGCTGCCCCGCCCAGCACCACACTGCTTTCTGGAGAGATCAGCTTCATCGCCAGACGCTGGCTATCGGGCGTCATCGACGAGATCGCCGCAATGACGGCCCCCATCTGCCCTGTCGATGTTCCATTGAGGGCATCAAGCACCCGTGCGACATCCTTCTCGCCCTGCTCGGCCACCGGCACGAAACCGCCGCTCCCGCCCAGTTGCGATGCACTCACTACCTGCGTCTGGTTGATGGGACCTGCGCCCGTGCCGTTGTAGGTGTCCCCTGCCGTGCCACCTGCCGTATAGATGCGATAACCTTCGAACGTAAACTGACCGGCGGTGGCGATAACTGTCCACGTCGCCTGTCCGGTCGGCGAAATGCCCGCAGCAGCCAGGCTGGTACTGTTGATCTCGAAATAGGAACCGTCCTGCGATCCCCCGGCGGCAACCATGCCGTCGTACGTGAAGGTCTGAGTCCATGACCCGATGGTAAGCTGGATTGCATCACCGGCAGACCACGCGGTCGCGGTCGCGCCTCCACTGAAATTGACACTGACGTCGCCATTACACGAGCCACCGCAGTTACTCTCATACGTGAGCTGCGTAATCTGGATACCCTGCCCGCTGTTCAGCGCGACGGGGGTGTTTGAACTTGCCTGTGTAAACAGGTGACCTGCACTCGCGGTCAAGGGCAGCAGCATGGCCGCAACGAAGAGCAGCGCTCCGCCCCACCACGCTCTAAGAATCTGAAAATATCGGATCACATTGAACCTCGGTTATTGTTTGTTACAAAACCCCTGAGTTTTCATTGTCTTTAGACATAAAGCACGCGTCAAGACAATTCAGGCACTTATCCGATATCTGCCGCGCTTAATCTCCAAAACGCTACAAACCGTCAAATATATAGAAGCACTTATATTTCAGAATTCTTATTTACGAGCGCAGTTTGTGCCGAATCGATCCAGGAATCACAGATCAACCCAGATCTATCAAATGCCGCTTCACGGTTTATTTCGCGCCGTATGCGAGTACTGCAAAGTCGGTCGATATCAGGCATTCTTTCGCACCTGACTGAATCAGCCCGAATATTCAGCGCCCCCAGGCGATTGCCAGGACCTGAAACGCCAGCGAGTTATCGCGCCAGCCTGATCCACTCAAACCTGAATCAGCAGCATTTCCACCATTGAATTCGAGTGTCACCATGAAAAAGTTCAGCCATTTCCTGCTTTGCCTTCTGCTTGCGAGCGGAATGAGCACCTCGGCGGTCGCCGACTTCAAGGCTGGGTCGGACGCCGCAAGCAAGGGCGACTTCGCAACAGCACAGAAGGAGTGGCAAACCGCAGCGACCGCCGGAAATGCCGACGCTCAGTTCAATCTGGGCGCATTGCTTCTTTCAGGACGGGCAGGCAAGGCCGATATCAGGAATGGCGTGAAATGGCTAGAAAAAGCGAGCGCCAATGGGCACACGGAGGCCTCATACGCGTTGGGCATGATTTATTTCAACGGCTCGGGCAATGAGTTGAAGATGGATCACCAGCGCGCGTTCAAGGCTTTTGAGCTTGCAGCGGCAAAGGGGCACCCCCCCTCACAGTTCAGCGCCGGCATGCTGCTTCTCAATGGCCAGGGAATGAAACACGATCCGTCGGCTGCGGTCGCATGGCTGACCAAGGCAGCGGATCAGGGTTACGTCATGGCCCAATACAATCTGGGCTTGTTTCATGCAGGCCAGCAGGACGCCAAGGGCAAAGCCTTCAAGTGGTTCCTCAAGGCCGCCGAACAGGGGCTCCCGCAGGCTCAGCACACTGTTGCACGCATGTACATGGAAGGTCAGGGTACCCCGCGCGATCTCGCTCAGGCCAAGTCGTGGTTTCTTCGCGCAGCAGACAAGGGAAGCGTCGAGTCTCAGTACGGCGCAGGATTTCTGCTGTATGCCGGGATGGGCGAACAGAGGAACCCTGCCGAGGCGCTCAAGTGGTTTGAACGCGCTGCGAAGAACTGGGACAGAAACGCGCAGTTCCGGCTGGGGCAGATGTACCTGGAAGGCGATGGCGTTGCGAAGAACCTGACTGAAGCCTACAAATGGCTGGACCTGGCCGCCTCTGGCGGACATGAAGACGCCCACTACCTCCGGGCCGCAGCCGGCCTCCAGATGCCGGACGCTGACACTGAACGCGCTCACCGACTGGCTCAGGAATGGTTCGATGCCAATCACAAGACCCCGCACAAGCATCAGGACCTGAAGCCCCACGGCCACTGACGCCCCCAGCACTCCATGAAGGGACTCCTGGGGGAACTCTTCCGCCCGTTAGCACTCAGACGCATCGAGTGCTAACATGCAGCTTGAGGAGGACCTGAATCAATGTCACAAGCTTTGTCGTTTCCCGTACCGTCAGCCACAGGCAGCATCGACCAGTACATCCAGTCGGTGAATCGCCTTCCGATGCTCACCGAGCAGGAAGAGGTGAGCCTGGCGACCCGGTTGCGCGACGAGGGTGATGTCGAAGCAGCCCGTGAGCTCGTCATGTCACACCTGCGCGTGGTTGTTTCCATCGCTCGCGGCTATCTGGGCTATGGCCTGCCGCATGCCGACCTCATCCAGGAAGGCAACATCGGTCTGATGAAGGCCGTCAAGCGCTTCGACCCTGCACGCGGCGTGCGTCTGGTGTCGTTCGCGATTCACTGGATCAAGGCCGAGATTCACGAGTACATCGTGAAGAACTGGCGTCTGGTCAAGATCGCCACCACCAAGGCGCAGCGCAAGCTGTTCTTCAACCTGCGCAGCCTGAAGAAGGACACCAGCACGCTGAACCCGGGCGAGGTGCAGACGATCGCCACCCACCTTGGCGTCAAGCCCGAAGAAGTGGTGGAAATGGAAACCCGTCTTGGCGGACGTGAAGTACCGCTCGATGGCAGCAACGACGACGATGACGAGCGTTTCGCGCCGATTGCCTATCTGCCCGACCCGCACGCCGAGCCGTCCGAAGCCCTTGAACAGGCCGAAAGTGCCCGTCTCCAGGACGAAGGCCTGCGCGATGCACTGGATTCGCTCGATGATCGCAGCCGCGCCATCGTCCAGCGTCGCTGGCTGACCGAAGGCGACAGCGCGACCCTGCACGAACTCGCGGCAGAATACGGCGTGTCTGCCGAACGAATCCGCCAGATCGAAGCCAAGGCCATGCAGAAGATGCGCGGACTGCTCGCCGAAACGGTCTGAGCAAGGTCTCTCGGCAACACCCCCGACAAACGGCAGCGGCAACGCTGCCGTTTGCGTTTCAGCGTCCGGCGAGCAGCTTGCGGATGTCTTCGCTGATGTTGTCTGCAGTCTCGCCGTGCTTCACATACAGCCGCAACTTGCCTGACGGGTCGAAGACATAGGTCCCGGCCGAATGGTCGACCGTGTAGTTGCCGCCCTCGGTATCGCCACTCTTGCGATAGAACACGCGAAAATCCTTCGCCACCGCCGCCGTGGCATCGAGATCACCCACCAGCCCCAGGAAGCGCGTGTCGAACACCGGCACATACTGCGCCAGCAGCTCTGCCGTGTCGCGTTCGGGGTCGACGGTGACAAACAGCACCTGCACCTTGTCCGCCTCCGGGCCAAGCTTGCGCATCACCTCGCTCATGGTCGACAGATTGGTCGGGCACACGTCCGGACACTGCGTGTAGCCAAAGAAGATCGTCACCACCTTGCCGCTGAAATCGGCCAGCGTTCGAGGCGTGCCGTTGTGGTCGTCGAGCGCAAGTGTCTTGCCGTAATCGGCACCGGTAATGTCGGTAGCGTGAAACGAAGGCGGGGGCTCGGCGCATGCGCCGACCAGCAGCACGGTGGCTGCCACAATCAGGGAACGAAGCATCAGGAAGGGGTCAGAAGCGAAGATAGTGGTCCGCAAGCAACGCGGCGAAGAGCAATGATAGATACAGGATGGAGAAGCGGAAAGTCCTGCGTGCCAATGCGTCACTGTAATCGCGATACAGGTGCCATGCGTAATGGATGAAACGGGCGCCGAGCGCAACGGCCGAGGCCAGATAGATCAGCCCGCTCATCTGCGTGGCAAAAGGCAGCAAGGTGACGCCGAACAGGATCAGCGTGTACAGCAGCACCGACAGCCGGGTGTACTCCGACCCGTGGGTGACCGGCAGCATCGGCAGGCCGGCACGCGCATAGTCGGCCGTGCGATAGAGCGCCAGCGCCCAGAAATGCGGCGGCGTCCACGCGAAGATGATCAGAAAGAGCAGGAGCGCGTCGCCACTCACGTCGCCGGTGACAGCGGCCCAGCCAAGTACCGGCGGCATCGCACCCGAGGCCCCGCCGATCACGATGTTCTGCGGGGTTCTGGGCTTCAGAAACACGGTGTAGACCACGGCGTAGCCGACAAACGTGGCGAGAGTGAGCCACATGGTGAGCGGATTCACCGCCTGATGCAGCACGAACAGCCCGCTGCCTCCGAGCACCGCCGCAAAGCCGGCGACCTCGCGCGGTGCCAGCTCGCCACGCGGCAGTGGGCGCGCCCGCGTGCGTGCCATTCGCGCATCGATCCCCTGCTCGATCAGACAGTTCATCGCGGCCGCGGCGCCCGCAACACATGCAATCCCGATGGTTGCGGCGAACACCGTTGCGGCGGATGGCAAACCGTCCGGAACGGCGAGAAACATGCCGATCACGGCACAGAAGACGATCAGCGCATTGACGCGTGGCTTGGTCAGCACGTAGAAGGCACGAAGCCGGCCACTGCCGAGTGCATGCCCCAGGATGAGGGTTTTCATGAACGCACTCCTTTATTTGGTTTCACCGTCTCAGGCCCTGCGCTGCGAACGCGGCGAAAACGGCAGCAGACGCCCGAGCGCAGCCGGCGCCGGCCGCGCGATCCCGCGGACCTGCAGACGGAAGTTGATCCACACCATCAAACCCACCAGCACTGCCGCGCCGGCGTTATGCATCGCCGCCAGCGGCAGGGGCAGTGAAAGCGCGACGTTGGCGACACCGAGACAGATCTGCATCAGCACGGCAGCAATCAGCGCCACGCCTGCACCCGCAGTAGGCACCCGCCGCGCCAGCGCCCAGCCCAGCATCAGCAACACCCCGCCGGCAACCAGCGCCCCCAGGCGGTGCGACCAGTGAATGGCGGTCAGTGCGGACAGTGAGAGCAGCTCGCCATCGGCCGTCATCCCCAGTTCACGTACTACGTGAAAGGCGTTCGCATAGTCGGCCACGGGCCACAGGCTGCCGTGGCAGGTCGGAAAATCGGTGCATGCCAGCGCGGCATAATTGGTGCTGGTCCAGCCGCCCAGCGCAACCTGCACAGCCAGCACCAGCAAACCGGCCCGGGCAGCCCACAGAAGCCGGGGCGGCACGACCTCGCGCCGCGCGCCGGCAACCCGTGCGGCAAGCCACGTAAGCAGAGCCAGCGTCGTCAGCCCACCCAGCAGATGGCCGGTGACGATGGCGGGCTTGAGCAGCAGGGTCACCGTCCACTTCCCGAGCAGGCCCTGAAAGATCACCACCCCCACCAGCAGCGTCGCCACCCACGGTGCGGCCCCCTTGTGACTGCGGTGTCGCCACGCCAGCACCGCAATGCCGATGATCATCAGGCCGAGACTGGCCGCCAGATAGCGATGCACCATCTCCTTCCATGCCTTGGGCAGACTCACCGGCCCGTGGGGATCGGCGGCGTGTGCCCCCAGGATGTCTTCCGCCGCATGGTGAGGCGTGATCTTGCCGTAGCAGCCGGGCCAGTCCGGACACCCGAGGCCGGCATCGGCAAGACGCACGTAGGCGCCGAACACCACGACCACCGCAGTCAGCATCAGCGCCGCGAGGATGAGGCGGCGATATGCGTTCATTCGCGCCCTCCCCTGCCCAGCGCGGAGTACTTCAGCAGACGCTGCAGGTCCTTGTTCATTGCACGCGCGGCAGTTGTCGTATCCGCCTCATCGGCAAAATGCATCATCACGTTGCCCAGCGGATCGACCATCCATACCGAGCCCGGCGCAGCCGCAGGCAGCGCTGCCAGCCAGGCACTGTCGGCCCGCGCCAGTCGCAGGTCCTCGTGTGTCGCGAGCAGGGCCGAATCGGGCTCAGCTGCATCGGCGAGCAGCCAGACCCGCCCTACCCGGTCCATTTCCTTCGCCTGCGCCACCCGCGCCTGACGCGACACGTAGAGCGCGCGCCCACAGGCCTCGTCGCATGCTGCGGGGGCAACAAGGAGCAAGGTCCATCTGCCCTCGAGTTCGCTGCGCTGCAGGGGCGCCTGTCCGCCCGCGCCTTGCAGCACCGTTGCCGGCAGCGCGGCGGGTGTCAGCAGGTCGCCGTGATTGACCCGTCCCTGAGGCGGCCACACATAGAACATGAGGTAGGACGCGATCACCGGCAGGACGCACACGAAGGCCAGCAGCAGCAGGGTGCGACGTCCCTTGCGCCGGTCGGCGGCTGTCACCGGCGGGCGGGTTTCAGCCACGGGCGAGTCGAGTTGAGCGGTCGTCATCGGATCTCCGTGTAATCAGGCGCCAGGCGGACCAGGCGCTCAGGCAGCCGGCGAGGCCGGCCAGGGCGTACCACTGAAATGCATAGGCATGGTGCCGATCGATGCCAGCAGCCGGCTGCGGCCAGTCGCGCACCAGTCCGTCGGCGGCCGGCGAGCGCTGCTGCAGCACCCACGCGGCCAGCAGAGCAGGTGCGACCAGCGCTGCATGGCGGCCCGGGTCGACCTGCTGCCATACCGGCGCCGCCGCCCCGCCACTGTCGGCCGCAAGCATGAACGGCGCGCGCTCGGGCAACCTGAGCACGCCTTCGAGCTGCTGTTCGCCTGCCGGCGTCGGCACCTGGGGCAACTGCCGGCGGTCGCCCACGGCCACCCAGCCGCGGTTCACCAGGACCGCCCCCGAGCCGTCGTTCAGCAGCAAGGGCGTCAGCACGTGATAGCCGGCCTGGCCCTGGTGCGTGCGGTTGTCGATCAGCCGCGTGGCGTCCTTGAGCCACACGCCCGAAAGCTTCACCGGCTGCCATTCCTCCAGCGTCGCAGTGTCTGCGCGCAGCGGCCGCGCCGGTGCCTGCAGGAGGACATCGATGCGCGCCTGCAGCACTTCCTTCTCTGCGGCACGGCGCTGCTGCCAGTTGCCCAGTTGCACGGTGAGCACCATCAGCGCCACGCCGGCAAGCAGGGGCAGGATTCGCAGCAGCCGGCGCTTCATTGCACGCCCCCTGCACAGAAAACAGGGGACAGCCGCGACGTTTCGGGCAAAAATGCGCCATCAGCCTTCTGCATCCGGAGTGCCGACATGCGTATCGTCGTAATCGTCTTCCTCGTCCTGATCCTCGTCAGCCTTGGCAGCGCGCTGGCTTCCATGCTGCGTGAAAAGGGCAGCAGCGCCCGCACCGCGCGCGCACTGGCCACCCGGGTCGGGCTGTCGATTACCCTTTTCCTGATGCTGATGGCCGGATTCGCCACCGGCCTCATAGACGGCAAGCTCTGATCACGCATCCTCTGCCATCCTTGCCCCTGCCTCCGTCACAGCCAATACACGACGACGAAGAGGAAGAGCCACACCACGTCAACGAAGTGCCAGTACCAGGCCGCGGCCTCGAACGCGAAATGATGCTCGGCACTGAAATGCCCCGCGATCGCGCGAAACAGCATCACCGTCAGCATGATCGCGCCCACCGTCACATGCAGGCCGTGGAAGCCGGTGAGCAGGTAGAAGGTCGAACCGTAGATGCCGCTGTCGAGACGCAGATTGAGCTCGGAGTAGGCGTGGGTATATTCGTAGATCTGCAGCGACAGGAAGATCGCCCCCAGCACCACGGTCGCCAGCAGGCCGAGCTTGAGCTGCCCGCGCGCGCCCTTGAGCAGGCCATAGTGCGCCCACGTCAGCGTTGCCCCTGAAGTCAGCAGGATCAGGGTGTTGATTGCGGGGATGCCCCACGCGCCCATCGGCGTGAAGGCATCTCCTGCACGCGGCCCGCTGCTCGGCCAGGCGCCGGTAAAGCCCTCCCACAGCAGCGCCTCGTTGTCTCCGGTGGACAGAGACGGCAGGGCAAGCACCCGCACGTAGAACAGTGCGCCGAAGAAGGCGGCGAAGAACATCACCTCGGAAAAGATGAACCAGCCCATCGACCAGCGGAAGGACTTGTCCACGTTCTTGCCGTAGAGCCCGCCCTCGGATTCGCGCACCACCTGGCCGAACCAGCCGAAGAGCATGTAGATCAGGATGGCGATGCCACCAAAGAAGATCCAGGGGCCGGCGCCGACCTTGTTCAGCCACATCGCGGCACCGCTGCCGAACAGGAGCAGCGCGATCGCGCCAATGATCGGAAACTTCGACGGCTCGGGTACGAAATAGCGTTCCAGTGCTTCGGTCATTGCCGCTTCTCCATGACTAGCTCACCACCCAATTCACCACCGCCACGATGGTGAGCACGAAAATCAGGCCGCCCAGCACGCCGGCGACGATCACCGCCTTCGGGTCCAGCGACGACGCGTCGTCGTGGTAGTCCTTGCGCTTGCGAATGCCCACGAAGGACCACAGGACCGCCTTCACGGTGCCGATGAAGCCGGCACGCGGCTGCTGACCGCTCATGACTTGTCCGCAACCGAAGCTTTTGCTGCGTTGCGCCCCTGAATCTCGAAGAAGGTGTAGGACAGCGTGATCGTGGTCACGTCCGCAGGCAGCTTTGGATCGAGCACGAACACCAGCGGCATCGTGCGTTGCTCTCCCGGCGCCAGGGTCTGCTGCGTGAAGCAGAAGCAGTCGAGCTTGCGGAAATACTGCCCCGCCACCTGCGGCCCGTAGCTCGGCACCGCCTGCCCGGTAATCGGGCGGTCGCGCTTGTTGCCGACCTCGTATGCGACATGCACCATCTCGCCCGGATGCACCGTCACCGAGCGCTGCTGGGGCTGGAAGCGCCACGGCAGGTCGTGCAGATTGGCATCAAACTGGACGAGCACCGTGCGGGAACGGTCGACCTGGGTGTTCTCCACACTCACCTTGTCCGGCTGCAGCAGATTGTTGATCCCGGTTGCCTCACAGATCTGCTCGTAGAAGGGCACGAGCAGAAAGCCGAAGCCGAACATCACCACCGCAGAGACCCCGAGACGCACGAGCAGGCGACGGTTCTCACCTGCAATCCGGTTGGCACGACGCTCGCTGCTCATTGCCCGAACACCTTGTACTTGATGATGACGATGGCGAAAAAGACGAACGCCACCCCGGCCAGGATGAGCCCGGTCCGCAGGTTCGCATTACGTCGATCGTCTCGTGTCATCAGCTCATCCATACACATTGCGCAGCCACATGAATGAGAGTTTGGGGCGGAGCCTGCCCTCTCCCGACTCTCCGCTCCGCCCCCCTCTCACGACAACGCTGTTCATGCCTTGGCCAGCACCGGTGCGTCCTCGAAGGTGTGATGCGGCGCGGGCGACGGCACCGTCCATTCCAGCCCTTCCGCACCTTCCCACGACTGCGCCTCCGCCTTCTTGCCGCCACGGACGCACTTCACGACGGCGACCAGGAAGATCAGCTGCGACAGGCCGAAACCAAAGGCGCCAATCGAAGCCATCGCATTGAAATCGGCAAACTGCAAGGCGTAATCCGGGATCCGCCGCGGCATGCCTGCCAGGCCGAGGAAGTGCATCGGGAAGAAGGTGATGTTGAAGAACACGATCGAGCACCAGAAATGCAGCTTGCCGAGAAACTCGCTGGGCATGTGCCCCGTCCATTTCGGCAGCCAGTAATAGGCACCGGCGAAAAGGGCGAACAGCGAGCCTGCGACCAGCACGTAGTGGAAGTGCGCAACGACGTAGTAGGTGTCCTGCAGCTGGATGTCGATCGGGGCAATGGCGCAGATCAGGCCGGTGAAGCCGCCCATGGTGAACACGAAGATGAAGCCTGTGGCCCACAGCATCGGCGTCTCGAAACTGAGCGAACCGCGCCACATGGTCGCCACCCAGTTGAACACCTTCACCCCGGTGGGCACCGCGATCAGCATCGTCGCGTACATGAAGAACAGCTGTCCGATGGCCGGCATGCCGGTGGTGAACATGTGGTGTGCCCACACGGTGAAGGACAGGATCGCAATCGACGAGGTCGCGTACACCATCGAGGCATAGCCAAACAGCGGCTTGCGCGAGAAGGTCGGAATGATCTGGCTGACGATCCCGAAGGCCGGCAGGATCATGATGTAGACCTCGGGGTGACCGAAGAACCAGAAGATGTGCTGGTACATCACCGGGTCACCGCCACCGGCGGCATTGAAGAAGCTGGTGCCGAAGTGGCGATCGGTCAGGATCATCGTGACCGCACCGGCCAGCACCGGCATCACCGCGATCAGCAGATAGGCGGTGATCAGCCAGGTCCAGCAGAACAGCGGCATGCGCATCATGTTCATGCCGGGGGCGCGCATGTTGAGCACGGTGACGACGATGTTGATCGCGCCCATGATCGAGCTCACGCCCATGATGTGGATGGCGAAGATCGCCAGATCCATGCCCATGCCCATCTGCACCGAAAGCGGTGCGTACAGCGTCCACCCCGCAGCAGTTGCGCCGCCGGGCACGAAGAACGAACCCAGCAGCAGGATGGCCGCCGGCGGCAGGAGCCAGAAGCTCCAGTTGTTCATGCGCGCAAAGGCCATGTCGCTGGCCCCGATCATCAGCGGGATCATCCAGTTGGCGAAGCCGACGAAGGCCGGCATGATCGCGCCGAACACCATCACCAGGCCGTGCATGGTCGTGAGCTGGTTGAAGAATTCGGGCTCCACCACCTGCAGACCGGGCTGGAACAGTTCGGCCCGGATCGTCAGCGCCATCACCCCCCCGGAGAGGAACATGATGAAGCTGAAGATCATGTACATCGTGCCGATGTCTTTGTGATTGGTGGTGGTCACCCAGCGCATCAGGCCGGTGGGACCATGCGCATGACCGTGCGGGGGGTGAACGCCGGGCCGATCGTGAGTCAGTGTATTCATGCACACGCCTCCATTGTCGCGCCCACGCGCGACAGAACCTTGCCATCGGGACCGGGACGGCCCCTACAATCACACCGCAGCGAAACCCGCTTCAGCCTCAGCCTCGGCCTCAGCCTCAGCGCGCGGCGACAACGTCTGCCGGCTGCACCGCCTCGCCCGACTGGTTACCCCAGGCGTTACGGGTATAGGTGATCACCGCAGCGAGCTCGGCGTCCGACAACTGCCCGCCGAATGCGGCCATCGCGGTCCCCGCCTTGCCCTTCAACACCAGTTCGATCTGGCCGCTTGCATCGCCCGTCACCACGGGCGAGCCATCCAGCGCAGGAAATACCGGCGGCAGCCCCTTGCCATCGGCCTGGTGGCAGGCCGCACAGTTGGCCGCAAAAACCTTCTCGCCGCGCTCGACCAGCTCGGCCAGTGCCCACTCCCGGGCGTCGTCCGCAGAGGCAGTCGTGGCCTGGGCCTGCTGCGATGCGACCCATTCGGTGTATTTCTCTGCCGACACCACATGCACCTCGATCGGCATGAAGCCGTGATCCTTGCCGCAGAGTTCGGCGCAGTTGCCGCGATAGATGCCTTCCTTGTCGGCGGTGAACCACGTGTCGCGGATGAAGCCGGGAATCGCATCCTGCTTCACGCCGAAAGCCGGCATCCACCACGAATGGATCACGTCGGCGGCGGTCACGAGCACGCGGACCTTCTTGCCCACCGGCACCACGACCGGATTGTCCACCTCAAGCAGATAGGTCTCGCCTTTCTGTTCGCCACCGCTGATCTGGGCGCGCGGTGTGGATGAACCGGACAGGAAGCGGATACCCTCCCCTTCGCCCTGCAGATAGTCGTAACCCCACTTCCACTGATAGCCCGTGGCCTTGATGGTGATGTCGGGGTTGGAGGTGTCCTTCATCGCAATCACGGTCTTGGTGGCGGGCCACGCCATGCCAAGCAGGATCAGCACCGGGATCACGGTCCACGCGATCTCGACCGCCGTGTTTTCATGGAAATTGGCCGCAACCGCACCGCGGGACTTGCGATGGTGAATGACAGACCAGAACATGACGCCGAACACCGCGATGAAGATCACCAGACAGATGATCAGCATCAGGGTATGCATGCTGTAGATCTCTGAGGCGATCCGCGTCACCGGCTGCTGGAGGTTGTAACGGCTCGGCGCATCCTGTGCGAGTACGCCGGAGACGTACCCGAGAAGAAGCGAAGATCCTGCGATACGACCGGCAAAACCCATGTCGACCCCCAGCAAAGAACACGATGAGCAGGTGGATCGATGTTGCCACAGTGAAAATCAGGGTCGCAACATACTTATTTGATAAAAATCAATATGCTGCGGCGCAATATCTGATAACCATCAAGCCGCATAAAGCCCTGTGACAAGTACTCGGGGTTTTCCCGCAGGCATGTTTGCTGCATGACAACAAACTGCGTTTCAGCCCTCTGTTGCCGACAGCTTGCGCCTCAGCAGGCGCATCAGCGCACCAATCAGGGGCAAACGGGCATACAGCTCCTCAGCCGCATCCCAGTAATCGCGATGGATTTCGACGCGCCCTGCTTCGTCGAAGGACAGGTGACTGACGCCGCGAATGACGATCGCCCGGTTACGCAGATTGAGGTGAAAGTCCCAGGCAAGCATCGCCTGCTGCCCCTCGGCAATGATGCTCGTGATCACGAAGCGGGGAGACTCCACGGTCTCGAACATGTGCTCGAAGATGCGGGTGATCGCCTTCAGGCCCGCAACATCGTTGAACGGGTCCTTGAAACGGGCATTCTCGGCATAGAAGGCGTCGATCTTCCCAAGCAGCAGGGGTGTGAGGTTCTCGTAGAACCGCGCCACGTTCTCGGCAGCCGCGCGACAGTCGAAGGTGGTCATTACAAGCCCGTTGCCCGCCGGATGAGCGGAAAGTAGAGGCGCCGCGGCAGGCACTGCAGCAGCTTGAGAAAGCGGGTGAAACGCTTCGGGAAGTGGGTCTCGAACTCACCGCGGGCAAAGCCCGCCATGATCTCGTCGGCCGCCTGCTCGGCGGTGATCAGGGCGGGCATGTGGAAATCGTTCTGCGCCGTCAGGGGCGTCGCCACGAAACCGGGACAGATCAGGTGCACGCCCAGTCCGCGCGGCGCCAGATCCATGTAGAGCGTCTCGGAAAAGTTGATCAGCGCCGCCTTCGATGGCCCGTAGGTGGCGGCATTGGGCAGGCCGCCATAGCCTGCGACCGAGGCCACGATGGCAATCGCCCCCTGCCCGCGTTCGAGCATCCCGGGCACCACCGCGGCCACGCCATCCATGACCCCGAGCAGGTTGATGTTCAGCGTCGTCCGAATGCGCTCCGGTGTCAGCTCCCACGCCCGCAGCGGCTGATAGGTACCCGCATTCAGTATCACGAGATCGAGCCCGCCCCACTGGGCAAGCAGACGGTCGCGCACGCGCTCGAGTTCGCCTGGTCGGGTCACGTCCATGGCCGCGGCGACCGCGCCCTCGCACTGTGCGGCCAGCGCATCCAGGCGATCGAGCCCGCGTGCGGACAGCGCGACCCGCGCGCCACCTGCTGCCAGCTTGCGCGCCAGCGCCGCGCCGATGCCGGTCGAGGCGCCGACCAGCCAGACCCGCTGCCCGCGCCAGTCGGTGATCGGCGGATTGAGGGGTGCGAACAAGGCCATCATCGCGCCCGTTTGTAAAAGGACAGCGTGACCTCTCCGAGGTGCACGCCCCACTTGCTCATCGCCGAGCGGTTCAGCATCACCTTGTCGTCCATCAGGAACATCCAGTCGTCAAAGTCCACGTTGTAGACCTTCCCATCCACGGGTAGTGCCATCACATAGCGCCAGCGCAGTGCGTTTCCGCGCGCCTCGCCGTGCGCCTGGCCGACAACGTCATCTGCCGTGCCGATGTACGACTCGGGGCCGCTGCGGGTGATGGTCCATACGCGGCGCTGGGTGCTTCCATCCGAGTAGGTGAAGCGCTCGTCCAGAGTCCCCACGTCGCCCTCCCAGCTGGCCTCAATCACCACCTGGAAGCGCTTGACCACTTCGCCGGAGCGATCCTGGAAGACGCCGTGGGCGTCGATCGTACCGTTGAAGTAGTCGCGCAGATCCAGCACGGGCGTGGTGCCCCGGTACTTTTCGATATCCACGGACGAGCACCCCGCCAGACTCATCAGGCCGGCGAGCAACAGAACCAGTTTTCGCATCATGCTGTTTCTCCATGTTTGGGGGCAGGCTCAATGGCACTGCGCCAGTGCCACAGCAGCCCGATGGCGACAAACTTGAGCGCCACCGGCAGCAGGGCATACACCGTCGCCAGACTCGACAGCGCGTCGGCGCTGCGCACGCCCGGCGCATAGCCGAGCCAGCCGAGCAGCGGCAGCGAAAGGCCGGCCGCCAGCGCCAGATTGGCCTTGGTCACGAAGTTCCACCAACCGAACCACGACCCGGCACGTGCATCGCCGGAATCGCCCTCGCCGGCAAGCAGATCGGCGAGCATGGACGGCGGCATCGCCAGATCGGCGCCAAGTGCCATGCCGGAAAGAATGCAGATTGCCGCGTAGGCCGTGGTCTCGCCGGCGCCGAGCAGGCTCGCCCACGCAAACACCAGCACTGCCAGCACCATGCCGGCGAGCCAGGTCTGCAGTTTGCCGATACGCCGCGACAGGCTCGCCCACGCCGGCAGGCTGAGCGCGGCGCTGAGGAAATAGAGCACCAGGAAGAGCCCGGCCAGCTGAGGGGCCTGCAGCACGTCGGCAACGAAGAACAGGACCGTTGCCGACGGGATGGCCGCCGCGATTCCGTTGGCAGCGAACACCAGCAGCAGCTTCCTGAAGGGCCGGCATGACAGCGCTGCCAGCAGGCCGGCCAGTACAGGCTGGCGCATGTGCCGCCGCGGTGGCGCAAGCGGGGCAGCGAGCAGGGTCCATCCACCACAGAGCATGAGCAGCGGAATGAACAGCCACGCCATGCGTGACAGGCCCTGCGCCTCCCCTCCTTCGGCCGCAAGCAGCCCGGGCAGTGCCGCCGCCATCACCACGCCAAACAGGGCGAAAGCCTCGCGGCTGGCCACGACCCGGGTGCGCAGCGCACGCGTGGGCGCGACTTCCGCCCCCCACGCGTTGTAGGCGATGGTGGCCACCGAGTAGGCGAGCGACACCAGCGTGACCAGCACCGCCAGCCACAGCGCCCCTGCGCCTTGTGGCGGCACCAGCAGGCCGACCATGCTCGCTGCGAGCAAGGGCAGCGCCGACAGCACCAGCAGGCGACGACCCGCGAGCCGGTCGCTGAGCCAGCCGATCAGCGGGTCGGAGACCGCATCGAAGACTCTCACCCCGAGCAGCACGAAGCCGACAGTCGCCAGCGACAGGCCGAGGCTGTCCGCATAGAGTCGCGGCACATACACGTAGATGGGCAGGGCGGCGAAGGCCAGCGGCAAGCCCAGCGCACCATAGGCGAGAATGGCGGAACGACCGAATCCCGCGTCGGCGGCGCTCATTTTGCAGCGCCCGTGCTTCCCAGCAGACGCTCACGCAAGCCGGGCTCGCGCGTGCGGTGATCCAGCCAGATGGCGAAGAAGGCGCGCGCGAGGTCGGGGTCGGCAAACGCGGCGGTGGCCTGCCCTTCATGCCAGAAGCGCGCACCCGCGCCCGGCAGCCGCAGGCCGACCAGTGTTTCGCCTGCCGCCACCGAGGGCAGTGCGCGCGCAAGCATCTCGCGCCAGGTCGCCAGCCGCGCCTCGTCTGCAAATCCCATCCTGCGCATCTCGTCGATACTGGTGTCGACCAGGCGCTCGCCCTCGATGTCGCGCGCATAGCGGATGGCGAGCGCGAACATGCCGTCTTCCGACCAGCCTGCACCCGTCGGCACCCACAGCGCAGCGTCGTACACCTTGAAGCCGAACCAGCGCATCTCACCGCCCCCGAGCGGACGCATGCCCCCCGCCAGCGGCTGCACATGGGACACCACCGCTTCCGGCAGTGCGACCTGCCCTGGCAGCGCGGCATGCACGGGGGCGACTTGCAGGCACAGCGCAAGCAGGAGGACGGCGACAGGAGACATGACTGCACGCATGGCTCAGCGCGCCGCCGCGTGGGTGAAGGTGTAGTGGCGCACATCGATGTCGCCGGTGTTGAAGCCGGCCTCGCAGTACGCCAGATAGAAGCGCCACATGCGGATGAAGCCATCGGAAAAACCCAATGCCCTGACCTCGGCGACACGCGCCTCGAAGGTCTCGCGCCAGCGCGCCAGCGTGCGCCCGTAGTCCGGCCCGAAGGCAAAGTCGTCCACCACTTCGAGCCCAACGCGCCCGGCCTGCTGCTGCACCACCGCGGGGCTGGGCAGCATGCCGCCCGGGAAGATGTGGCGCTGGATGAAATCGGTGCCGCGACGGTAGCGCGCAAACAGTTCGTCGGCGATGGTGATCGACTGCACAACACAGCGTCCGCCAGGCTTGAGCAGCGCCGAGAGCTGCCTGAAATAGGTGGGCCAGAAGCGCTCGCCGACGGCCTCGATCATCTCGATCGACACGATATGGTCGTACTGTCCCTTCACGTCGCGGTAATCGCACAGCTCGAGCTGCACCCGGTCGGAGAAACCGCCGCGCTGTGCGCGCTCGCGCGCATGTGCCAGCTGCGACGGCGACAGCGTCAGCCCCAGCACCCGACAGCCGAACTCGGTTGCCGCCACCTCGGCGAAACCACCCCAGCCACAACCGATCTCGAGGATGATCTGCCCCGGGCGGACATCGAGTTGCTGCAGGATGCGGCGGTACTTGCGCCGCTGCGCCGCCTCGAGCGCCTCATCCGGATGCTCGAACACCGCGGCCGAATAGGTCATGCCCGGGTCGAGCCACAGTTTGTAGAAGTCGTTGCCAAGATCGTAATGGGCCTCGATGTTGCGCTTCGAGCCCGTACGCGTGTTTGCCCGCAGCAGATGGGTGAGGCGGTGCCCGATCAGACGCAGAACCCGCCCGTAGATCGCCTTCTTGAGCTGTTCGCGGTTCGACGACAGCAGCGTGAGCAGCCCCGTCAGATCCTCGGTGTCCCAGTCCCCATCCATGTAGCTCTCGGCAAAACCGATGTCACCGCGCGCCAGCGCCTCGCTGAACACCGCGTGGTCGCGAACCCGCAGATGGGCAACGAGCTGGCCGTGCCCTGCCCGCAGATGCTGGTTGTCCGGCAGCTCAAGCGCCAGCGCGCCGCCTTCAAGGCGGTCGAACATTTCAAGCGCCAGCCGCGTCGCGCGCGGCAAGTGGCCGAGGGATTCGAGCGCCAGGGGGCGCACGGCATTGTCGACGGCGTTCATCAGGTGGTCTCCTCGGTCGGCGGCAGCGGCTTGCGGTGAAAGCTCACCCGATTCAGCGCAAGTCGCAAGGCCTGCCAGTGGATACGGGCAACAATGCCCAGGGTCATGAAGGGGTAGCGCAGCAGCCATTTGCGCATCGCGCCACCGGTCAGCGCCTGCGCACGACCGCCAACGCGGGTGGTGAGCTGTTGCTCGCCACCGTCCCAGTAATCGATCGCGACCGCATGCACCGCGCCGCGGCTCTCGAAGCGGAAGCGGTATTCGCCCCGCACCGGAAAGAAGGGGGAAACATGGAAAACCTTGCTGGCGCGCAACTCATCGCCATGCTCGATCGGGCGACAATCCGGGTGGTGGACAAGGTAGTTGTGGTGCTCGCCAAAGGTATTGCTGACCTCGGCCAGCACCACGCGCAGCTTTCCGGCTGCGTCATGGCAACACCAGAAGCTGACCGGATTGAACACGTAGCCGAGGACGCGCGGCATGGTCTGCAGCACCACCTCGCCGTCGCACACCTCGGCCAGGCCGTGATGCCGAAGGATCTCGCGTATCCAGGGCAGGAGAGGCGAGCCATCGCGGCGACCATGGTCTCGCGACAGGAAGGCGAACGCGCTGAAGCGGTCGATACCGAGCAGCGGCACGCTGAGCCGGTCGACACTGCCGAGCGGCAAACGCAAGAAGGCCGTCGGATAGACAAAGCGGTTGCGGGCGCCGACGTGACGCTCGTGCATCACCGCACCGAAGCACACGGTGGCGTCGAGCGGACCGGCCACGCCCGGTGCGGCGGCCGCGTTCATGCCCCCGCTCCGCTGTGGGCCAGCGCAGTGTCCGCATGCCAAGGAATCTCGGCGCCCAGCCCTTCGGCAACGGCGACCGCCGACTTCAGCCCGTCTTCGTGAAAGCCGTAGCCCGTCCACGCGCCGGCGAACCAGCTGCGGTTCCGCCCCTGAATGCTGGGCAGCGCTGCCTGTGCGTCGATCGCAGCCTGGTCGAATACCGGGTGCGCGTAGTGGATGGTGCGCAGAATCCTGTCCGCGCGCGGCGGCCGGAACGGGTTGAGTGACACCACCACCGGCGTATCGAAAGGCAGCGGCTGCAAGCGGTTGATCAGATAGCTCACCGACACTGGCCGCGCGTCGACCGCGCCTGCACCGGCAAGATAGTTCCACGCCGACCACACCTTGCGCCGGCGCGGCAGCA
This sequence comes from Parazoarcus sp. PS-13 R2A, assembly GCF_057621855.1. Lineage (NCBI taxonomy): Bacteria > Pseudomonadati > Pseudomonadota > Betaproteobacteria > Rhodocyclales > Zoogloeaceae > Parazoarcus > Parazoarcus sp. PS-13 R2A. Next base: position 26,992 of record NZ_JBYEXN010000011.1, on the reverse strand, counting down.
GGGCCTCGTCGGTATGAACCACGGCGGTGTTGGCCTGATAGCTGACGCCACCGAGAATGCGGCGCTCTTCGACGCTGGCGCGGTCGCCGAGCAGGGCGAGCGTCTGGTCGCTGTGGCAGGCAAATACCACCTCATCGAAACGTTCGGCGCCGGCACGGGAATGCACCCACACACCATCCTCGTCGCGATCGACACGCAACACCGGCGAGGCGGCACGCACGTCCTTGAGCGAGGCGACGATCTTCTCGACGTAGCTGCGTCCGCCGCCGCGCACCGTCATCCACTGCGGACGATCGAGCACCTGCAGCAGCCCGTGGTTGTGGCAGAAGCGCACAAAGGTGGCGAGCGGGTAGGCAAGCATGGTGCGGGTCGGGCATGACCAGATCGCGGCCGCCATCGGCAACAGATACCAGTCGCGGAAAGCGGTGCCGTAACGTTCGCGCTGCAGGAACTCACCCAGGCTGAGTGCCGGCATCGAACCCTCTGCAGCCATCCGGGTCGTGTCGCGGTTGAATCGCATGATGTCGCGCAACATGCCGAGAAAGGAGGGACGCAGCAGGTTGCGGCGCTGGGCGAACACGGTACCGAGGTCGGAGCCGGCCCACTCGATGGCAGGCGATTCAAGGCTGACCCCGAAGCTCATCTCGCTCTCGACCGACTCGACCCCCAGATGCTCGAACAAGGCGCAGAGGTTCGGATACGTGCGACGGTTGAACACCAGAAAGCCGGTATCCACGGGATGCGTCACCCCCTCCACCGTCACATCAATGGTGTTGGTATGGCCGCCGACATAGCTCGCGGCCTCGAACAGGGTGACCTGATTGCGTGGCGACAGCAGCCAAGCGGCACCCAGTCCGGCCACACCACCGCCCACCACCGCGATGCGACGGCTGCCGCCGGTGATCACCCGTTCGATTTCACCCATGCGCATGGGCTGGGCCCTCCGGATTCTCGCCTTCGATCAAGGCATAGGCAGAGTGGTTGTGAATGGACTCGAAATTCTCGGACTCGACCGTCCACGCCGCGATGCGCTTGTCTGCGCGCAGTCGCAGGGCGATGTCGCGAACCAGGTCCTCGACGAACTTCGGGTTGTCGTAGGCGCGCTCGGTCACCCACTTTTCGTCCGGACGCTTGAGCAGGCCGAACACTTCGCAGGACGCCTCCTCTTCAGCCATGCGTACCAGCTCGATCACATCCACATCGGCACGCAGGCGCGCCGAAATGCTGATGTGCGAACGCTGGTTGTGGGCACCGTATTCGGAGATCTTCTTCGAGCACGGGCACAGGCTCGTGACCGGCACCACCACGGTGAGCATGGTCTGCAACTCTCCACCGGGCGACTGCGCCACAACAACCCGGACATCGAGGTCGAGCAGACTGCCGACACCCGAAACCGGCGCGGTCTTGTGCATGAACCAGGGGAAGGCCGCCTCGATCCGCCCCGAATCTGCTTCAAGACGCACCAGCATCTCGGCGAACAGATCGCGCAGACCTGCCAGATCGAGCGCCTCGCGCTCGGCCTCCAGCAGTTCGACGAAACGCGACATGTGCGTTCCCTTGACCTCGGGAGGCAGGCCGACCGTCATCTCGATCGTGGCTACGGTGTGCTGCACACGGCCGTCGTCGCCCGCAAGGACGAGCGGATAGCGCAGGCCGCGAACACCGACATGCTGGATGGCAAGCGCACGCTCATCGCGGCTGGCCTGGACGTCAGGCAGAAAGAACTTGTCGGGTGCGTTCATGCTCGCTCCTGAAGATATGAAGACAATGAAGAATCAGGGCCGCGCGCCGAGCAAACGCTCGATCGCGCCGACCAGAATCGGGCTCTCGGGGCTGACCTGGGTGGGAAAGCTCGTCACCCTCGCTCCGCTGCGGTCGACGAGATACTTGTGAAAATTCCACCGCGGAAGCTCGCCGGAAAGATCGGCCAGCTTCAGATAGAAAGGGTTGGCCTGCGGTCCGGACACCGTGCTGCGGGCAAACATCGGAAACTGAACGCCGTAAGTCGTGCGGCAGAAATCTGCAATCTCGGCGTTCTCGCCCGGCTCCTGATTGAAGTCGTTGGACGGGAAGCCGATCACAACCAGCCCGCGCACCCCGTACTTGCGGTACAGACGTTCGAGCCCGTCGTACTGGTTGGTATAGCCGCAATAGCTCGCGGTATTGACGACCAGCAATACCTTGCCTGCGTACTGGCACAGCGACTGGCTGGCCTCGTCCTGCAGGCGCGGGAAGGCATGGTCGAGCAGTGCCGGGCAGGCCGGCGGTGCAGCCACCGCCGGCATCATGGCCGTCAGCAGAACACCCGCGACGATCAGCTTCAGGCCGCCAGTCACTGTCCGACGCTCCGGATCGGGGCCTGCATGCCTGCATCGCCACGATGAATGAAAATCATCAGATCGAGGTCATGACCAGCCTGTTTGTCCATGACAGCGTGACTGGACAAGACTTCCGGTTCCACCGCGGGCGAGTGCCCCGAATTGCCCGCAAATGCCGCAAATGAAACGCAGACCGCAGCCGTAATCAGCGCAGGAGCCACGCGTTTTCCTGTCGTGAGGTGCGTTTTGTTGTTCATGGTCATTGTCCTAGACAAATGAGTTCGATGACCCTAAGATAGATTCAACAAAACCACTTGTCAACGGTTTGTCCACGACAAAATGAAAACCACACCGAACACCGAAACCGAGCTGAGCATCGCAGCGGTCGAACGCGATACAGGACTTTCCAAGGACACCCTGAGGGTGTGGGAGCGCAGATACGGCTTCCCCACGCCAAAGCGGGACAGCAATGGCGAGCGCCTTTACCCCCAGCATCAGGTAGACAAGCTGCGGCTGATCAGGCGCCTGCTCGACACCGGGCACAGACCGTCCCGAATCATCTCCGCCACGCCGGAGGAACTCGGCGCGCTGCTCGATGCGCAGCGTAACAAGGCGAGTTCGCCCGAACAGCAGGTGCGCGAGCAGGCACTGCTGCAGTACGTGCGCCTGCACCGCAGCAGCGAACTGGTATCGGGCCTGCATCAGGCGCTGATGAAACAGGGCCTGCAGCGTTTCGTCCTCGAAACCATCGCGCCGCTCAACGAAGCCGTGGGAGAAGGCTGGATGCGGGGCGAGATCGACGTGCCGGAGGAGCATCTGTATACCGAGCAGGTGCAGAATGTGCTTCGCAGCGCCATTGGCGCCAATGCCGTGTCCGGGGGGCACCCGCACGTGCTGCTGACCACCTTCCCGGACGAGCATCACATCCTCGGCCTGCTGATGGCGGAGGCCACGCTGGTTCCGGAAGGCGCATCCTGCGTCTCGCTCGGCACCCGCACGCCGCTGGCGGACATTCGGGGCGCTGCGGTCGGCGGCAATTTCGATATCGTCGGCCTGTCCTTCAGCATTGCCTACCCGGCCCGTCAGGCCATCGAAGGCCTGATCGAACTGCGCGCCGCGCTCCCCGAGCACATCACGATCTGGGCAGGTGGCGCAGCGGTCAAGGGCAAGCAGCGCCGCCTGCCAGGCATCCGGGTGATCAACGGCCTGACCGACACCGTGGCCGCCCTGCACGAATGGCGCGCCGCCCACCCGGGCTGAAGCCACGTCCGTTGCCCGCCCCGGGCGCGGCTTTCGCCCTCACCGCGAGCGCATTTGCGCTCACCGGGCACGACACGGCCCCTCCCGCCGCAAGTGCGCCCCGTGCGACGCAACGCAGAACGCTTCGGACTGAAACGCGGCCCGTTATAGACTGTGCATCGGAGAAGCATTCGTTGCACATAACAAGGGGAGACGACCCACATGCTTTACCCAGAACTCTTCCGCACCCTCGAGTCGGCACGCTGGAACATGGCGGAGGACATCCCCTGGTCCGACTTCGACCCCGCGCTGCTGACGGACGAACAGGCGGTGACGATCAAGATGAATGCGATCACCGAATGGTCGGCGCTTCCCGCCACCGAGATGTTCCTGCGCGACAACAGCACCGACTCCGACTTCGCCGCCTTCATGTCGATCTGGTTCTATGAAGAGCAGAAGCATTCGCTGGTGCTGATGGAATACCTGCGCCGCTTCCGCCCCGAGCTGCAGCCGACCGAAGCCGAGCTCGACGCCGTGCGCTTCGAGTTCGATCCTGCCCCGCCGCTCGAAACCCTGATGCTGCACTTCTGCGGCGAGGTCCGCCTCACCCAGTGGTACCGGCGGGCGGCCGAATGGCATACGGAGCCCGTGATCAAGAACATCTACGATCACATCTCGCGCGATGAGGCACGCCACGGCGGGGCCTATCTGAAGTACATGAAACGCGCCATCGAGCGCAGCGGCGACGAGGCCCGACGCGCCTTTGCCAAGCTCGGTGTGCTGATGGCCAACTCCTCGCGCAGCGCCCGCCCGCTGCACCCCACCAATCTGCACGTGGCGCAGCAGTTCTTCCCGCGCGACACCGTGCAGTCGCGCGTACCCGACCCCGACTGGCTGGAGCACTGGCTCGACACCCAGATCGACTTCGACCGTGACTGCGAGGCGCGGGTGGTCGGCGGCATCCTGCGCAACCTGTCGAGTCTGTTCGGGCAGAAGTTCGACACCGTCAGCGAGCTCAACCGCTACCGCAAGTCGCTCGCCTGAGCGCCTGTCGCTCGACCCCCCGGGCGCCTCCGGGGGAAGCCCGACTTGCCCGGGCACCCCGTGCTCGCACACAATCATGCACTCCTGCGCATTCTGCTGAAGGAGTCCCGTCCTGCCCACAGTCACTCCCACGTCATTCGAAGTCATCGGCGGCCTGATCGGCGGCCTCGGGCTGTTCCTGCTCGGCATGCACCTGCTCACTGACGGCCTCAAGCTCGCGGCCGGGCGTGCGCTTGAGGACATGCTCGAGCGCTGGACCTCGACGCCGCTGCGCGGCCTCGGCGCCGGCATGCTGATCACCACGCTGGTCCAGTCCTCAAGCGCGGTGACCGTGGCCGGCATCGGCTTCGTCAACGCCGGTCTCCTGTCGCTCAGGAATGCCTTGTGGGTGATTTTCGGCTCCAATGTGGGCACCACCATGAATGCATGGCTGGTCGCCGCGCTCGGATTCAGCTTCAAGATCGACGCCTTTGCCCTGCCCTTTGTCGGCATTGGCGCGGTCCTGATGCTGGCCACGAGCCGCATGCGCCCGCGGGCGCTGGGTCAGGCCCTGTCCGGATTCGGCGTCCTCTTCCTCGGCATCGACGTGCTCAAGGACACCTTTTCGGCATTCGGCAGCGGAATCGATCTGCAGCAGTTCATCATGCCCGGGCTCACCGGATGGGTCATGCTGGTCGCCATCGGCACCCTCATCACCATCCTGATGCAGGCCTCCGGCGCTGCCATCGCCATCATCATCACTGCCGCCCAGACTGGGCTGATGAGCACCGAGGCCGCCTGCGCCATGGTCATCGGCACCAATATCGGCACCACCTCGACCGCCATCCTGTCGGCCATCGGCGCCACCGCCAACGCCCGCCGCCTGGCTGCGGCCCATGTGTTCTTCAACCTCGTCACCGGCGCGGTCGCACTCATGCTGCTGCCGCTGCTGATCGGCCTCCTCGGGCTGCTCAGCGAGTGGCTGGAGAAACCGGCCACCCCGGCGGTGATGATTGCGATGTTCCACACCACCTTCAACCTTCTCGGCGTCGCCCTGATGGTGCCGGCGGCGAAGTTCCTGCTCAGCTTCCTGTCGGCGCGCTTCCGGCGCAGCGACGAGGAAAGCGCGCGTCCCCAGCACCTGGACGCCAACTCGGTAAGCGTGCCAGACCTCGCGCTGCGGGCGCTGCGCATGGAACTCGGACGAACCCATGTTCTGGCCGGAAACTGCCTGCGTGCCGTCATTCACAGCCCACCCGACACACCACTCGTGTCGCGTAACGGTGACGCCTTCGTCGCACTCACCACCGCCATCGGCAGCTACACACGCGGCGTCACGACCACGAGCCTTCCGCTCGCCCTCGCCGAAGCACTCGCCCGCAATCTGCGTGCGCTCCAGTACCAGGAGAGCGCGGTAGACGCCGCGCGCTCGGCGGCGGAGCTCGGCGAAGCACTCGGCCTTCCACCCGCACATGGCATCGATGAGGCCTTTGCACACTTTCGCGACGCTGCCGGCGAACTCGCCGACGCCAGCATGCCGGGAAAGCCCGGTTTCCGCAGCGAAGACATCGAAAGACTGCTCGCCAGAGCCGAGACCCGTTACGCCGCCCTCAAGGAAGCACTGCTCGTCGCCGGCGCACACGCCCACCTCGATATCCGCAGCATGCAGGACTGGCTGCGCCTCGCGAGTCTGCTCAGACGTGCGACCGAACAGATCGCAAAGTCCGCACGGACCCTGGCGGCCCTGGAAGAAGGCCTGCCCCAGCCCGTCCTCGAACACCGTGGCGACGACGATAGCGGTAACGACCAATGAGCGGCGTCATCCCGGCCTATGTCGGGCGCTTCGCGCCCTCGCCCAGCGGTCCGCTGCACTTCGGCTCGCTGGTCGCCGGGCTCGGCAGCTGTCTCGATGCCCGCCACCACGACGGCAAGTGGCTGCTGCGCATCGAGGACGTCGACACCCCGCGCACCGTCCCCGGTGCAGCCGACGCGATTCTGGCCACACTGGAACGGTTCGGCTTCGCATGGGATGGCGAGGTGGTCTGGCAAAGCCGGCGCACCGATGCCTATCACGCCGCGCTCGAGCAGCTCAAACGCAGCGGCGCCGTCTTCCCCTGCGCCTGCACCCGTCGAGAGATGGCCGATTCCGCACTCGCCCGCGACGGCTCCCGGCGCTACCCCGGGACCTGTCGCGACGGACTGCCGCCCGGTCGCAGCGCCCGTGCCTGGCGCGTGCGTGCCGAAGGCGTGATCCGCTTTGATGATGCGGTTCAAGGCCCGCAGCAGGAGGACCTCGCGCGCGACGTCGGCGATTATGTCGTGCTGCGCGCGGACGGCCTGTTTGCCTACCAGCTTGCCGTCGTCGTCGATGACGCCGCCGCCGGCATCACCCATGTCGTGCGCGGTGCCGACCTGCTCGACTCGAGCGCACGCCAGATTCACCTGCAACACCTGCTCGGCGTGGCGCAACCCGCCTACGCCCATCTGCCTGTTGCAACCAATGACGCGGGCGAGAAGCTGTCGAAGCAGACGCTTGCCCGCGCCATCGAGGACCAGCCCCCCTCCATTGCACTGGTCGCAGCCCTCGCCTTTCTCGGTCAGAATCCGCCACCTGAACTCGGGCAGGCTGCGCTCGACGAGGTCTGGTCGTGGTCACGCGCGCACTGGCGGCTGGACAAGGTGCCGCGCCTGAGACAAGCCATCGCCCCACTCTTCTGACAAGGATAGACCCATGCTCGGCTCCGACACCGAACTGAAACAGCTGCTCGAATCGACGCGGACCATCGCCGTGGTCGGCATCTCTCCGAAACCCGAGCGCGCCAGCCACGAGGTGGCCCTCTATCTGCAGAATCACGGCTACACGATCGTCCCGGTCAACCCCGTCTGCGACGAGGTGCTGGGCCTGAAGTGCTACCCCAGCCTGCGCGAGGTGCCGGTGAAGATCGACCTGGTCGATGTGTTCCGGCGTTCGGAGGAAGTCATGACGGTGGTGGAAGATGCCATCGCAGTCGGCGCGCGTGCAGTCTGGCTGCAACTGGACGTCATCGCCCCCGAAGCCATCGCCCGCGCCGAAGCGGCCGGCCTGGGCACGGTCATGGATCGCTGCACCAAGATCGAACACCGCCGCCTGCTGACAGGCGGATGAGCTGAAGCAGCCTCGCGCCCAAACAGCCCGAGCCACCACCCGCACGAGTAGCGCCTGTACGGTGTGTTCGCAAAGGGGCGAGGACTGTCCGAGCCCGCAGGGCGAGTTCCGCAGCCCCGGCGCGAACACCCCGCACAGGCGCTACGGCAGCGGAGGCACATCAACTTCGGACTTCAGCACCAATAAATAGCCTCAGTGCTTCCCCCCAAACCCCGCAATACCAATCGCCAGCCGCACCCCCTGATACGCCAGCCAGCTGAGCAGCCGGCGAAAGCGCGGCAGGCTTCGCCAGTCGGCACGTCGCAACTCGCGTGCACCATCCGTCATCGCCGCGTCCAGGCTGGCACGCAGGGTCGCGGCAAAGCCGCTGTCCTCCACCACGACATTGGCCTCGCGCGCCAGCAGCAGACTGAAGGCATCGATGTTGCTGGAGCCCACCGTCACCCAGCGACCATCCACCACCGCCACCTTTGCATGGAGCACGCTGCGGTGATACTCGAACAGGCGGATGCCGCGCTCCAGGAAGAACGGGTACAAGGCCCGCGTCGCATACTGCTGCACCGGATGATCGGCCAGGCCTTGCAGCAGCAGGATGACCTTCACGCCGCGCGCCGCCGCCTCCACCAGCGCCTGGCGAAAACGCCGCCCCGGGAAGAAATAGGCATTGGCAATCACCACTTCGTCGCGCGCACGCCCGATTGCGTCGAGGTAGGCGTTCTCGATGTCGTGACGGTGGCGAAGATTGTCGCGGATCAGAAATGCCGCGCGAAGATCGCCCGCCACCTCCACCCGCGCCGGTGCCAGCACCGGCACGCGCACCCGCCGCCGGAAGCTCGCCCACGCCAGCATGCGCCACAGACGATGCACCGAATCGACGATCGGCCCCAGCAGCGGCCCTTCCACCCGCACCGCATAGTCATAGCGCGGCGGGCGATCCGTGTCGCCGCTGACGTCGTCGACCACGTTGATTCCACCGACAAAGGCCACCCTGCCATCGACCACCACCACCTTGCGGTGCATGCGCCTCAGCCGGTGGCGACGCAGTGAAAGCAGGCGCAGCTCCATGCGGTAGATGAGCACCTGCACGCCGCAGGACACCAGATCGGACATCAGCTCGCGGACGAAAGCCCGGCCGCCGAATCCATCGACCAGCAGATGCACCGCGACCCCGCGCGACGCCGCGCGCACCAGCGCAGCCGCGATGCGACGCCCGGTATCGTCCGGATCGAAGATGTAGGTCTGGAAGAAGATCTCCCGCCGTGCGCCATCGATTTCATCCTCGAGCGCGGGAAAGTACTGCAGGCCGTTTTCCAGCAGGGCAATTGCATTGCCACCCGCCAGCACGCTCAACGCGCAAACTCCAGATCTGCGGTGAGCGCGGCGTGATCGGAAATCCTCGACCACGGCTCGCCGAAATGAACCTGCGCCCGGCTCACGCTGAATCCGCGCACGTAGATGCGGTCGAGGCGGAAAAAGGGCAGCGCACTCGGAAAGCTGCGCGGTGGCCGCCCGCCGCCCTCGCGGCTAAAGGCTTCAACCAGGCCCAGCCGTCGTCCCAGCAGATCGTCGGCACGATTGCGCCAGTCATTGAAGTCGCCTGCGATGATCAGCGGCGCACCATCGGGCGCGAGCCGCTCCATGCGTTCGGCCAGCGCCTCCATCTGCCGACGCCGGCTCCCCGCCATCAGCCCCAGGTGCACACAGACACAATGCAGCGGCACGTCCAGCCCGGGCAGGGAAACCTCGCAATGCAGCAGTCCGCGGCGCTCGAAGCGGTGATCGGAGACGTCCTGATTGTCGCTGCTGAGGATGGCGTGACGGCTCAGGATCGCGTTGCCGTGGTGACCGTGGTCGTACACCGCATTGCCGCCGTAAGCGGTCTGGCACCACACATCCTCGGCAAGGAACTCATGCTGTGGCCTTTGCGGCCAGTCGGCATGGCGCACCGCGTGATTGATGTGCAGCCCCTGCACCTCCTGCAGGAAGACCAGATCGACGTCGAGGCTGCGCAGGCGTTCCCGCAGGTCGTGCACCACCATGCGGCGGTTGAACTGCGAGAAGCCCTTGTGGATGTTGTAGGTGCAGATGCGCAGCGTCATGGTCGCAACGCTCCGGCGCGGTCCGGCGTGGTCAGGACACTGCCAGCATGCGGTCGAGCGCGATCCGTGCCAGCTCGGCCTCGTGCGCGGGCACCTGGATGCGATTCACCACATTGCCGTCGGCAAGGTTCTCCAGTGTCCATGCCAGGTGCTGCGGGTCGATGCGCTGCATCGTCGAGCACATGCACACGGTGGGCGCCATGAACTGCACGCTCTTGCCCTGCGGCTTCATTTCCTCGGCCAGCCGGTTGACCAGATTGAGCTCGGTCCCCACCAGCCAGCGCGTATTGGCGGGCGCAGCCGTGATCGTGTTGATGATGTATTCGGTCGATCCGACGTAATCGGACTGCTGGCACACCTCGAGACTGCTTTCCGGGTGCGAAATCACCAGTCCGTCCGGATTGGCTGCACGCCAGCGCTCGATATGGGCCGGCTGGAACATCTGGTGCACCGAGCAATGCCCCTTCCACAGCAGCACCTTGGCCTTGCGGATCTGCTCGTGGGTCAGGCCGCCGTATTCGAGATCGGGGTCCCACACCACCATCTGGTCGAGCGGGATGCCCTTCTTGAATCCGGTCCAGCGCCCCAGATGCTGGTCGGGGAAGAACAGCACCTTCTCGCGACGTGAAAACGCCCAGTCGAGGATGGTCGGCGCATTGGTCGACGTGCATACGATGCCGCCGTGTTCGCCGCAGAAGGCCTTCAGGTCGGCAGCCGAGTTGATGTAGGTCACCGGCGTGATGTGTTCGTCGGGCTTGTCCAGCACCTCGGTCAGTTCGCGCCAGCAGCGCTCGACCTTGGCCAGACTGGCCATGTCGGCCATCGAACAGCCGGCGGCGAGGTCGGGCAGGATGGCCATCTGGCTGGGCTTGGAGAGAATGTCGGCGACTTCGGCCATGAAGTGCACACCGCAGAACACGATGTAGTCAGCCTCGGTCTGCGAGGCGAGTCGCGCCAGCTTGAGCGAATCGCCGGTGAGGTCAGCGTACTGATAGACGTCTGCGCGCTGATAGTGGTGACACAGCAACACCGCCTTGTCGCCGAGACGGGCGCGTGCTGCACGAATGCGCTCCTGCGCCTCGGCGTCCGCGAGCGCGTTGAAGCGGTCAAAACTGATGGTGGCTACTTGCATGAGACAGAACTCGCTTTAGAAATGCCGGGGTTCACCGGTCACACAAAAACGGATACCCGGCACGCGCACACGCCCGGGGATGAATACGTCAGCCCTGTTGCCAGGGCAGGCCGGCATGGCGCCAGCCCCCGATACGGTTGCGATGTCCGGCGGCATCCCTGTCACCCTCGAACCCTTCGAGCACGTTATAGCAATTGCTGAAGCCGGCCGAAATCGCGGCCTTGGCCGCAGCGTCCGATCTGGCGCCGGAACGGCACATGAACAGCACCATGGCCTCGGGGTCGACCTGATGGCGCAACTGCGCGAGGAAATCCGGATTGGGCTTCATCGCGGGGTAGGCAAGCCATTCGATCTCGACGGCACCCGGCACCCGGCCGACCCAGTCCCATTCGGCACGCGTGCGCACATCGACCAGTTTCGCGCCCGGGGCCAGTTGCCAGACCTGATGTGCCTCCGCGGGCGTCAACGCCCCCTGATAGGGCAAATTCATGTCAGCAGCCCGCTGATGAGCAAGCTCGAGCAAGGCAGAGAGGGTTCCCATGGCAGCATCCGGCTAGAATTCGTCAGACACGCAGTATACATCCCCTCCGGCCATCCACATGCCCACCTCAGAACACACCGTTTCCGCACCGCCGACGGCTGGTGACAGTGCCACCCTTCGCAGCCGCGGCATACAGCGCACCGCCCTGGTCGCCATCGTCACCAATGCCGTGCTTGCGGTCAGCCAGATCATCATCGGCCTGTTTGCAAACGCGTTCAGCCTGGTCGCCGACGCCGCCCACACCTTTTCCGATCTCGTGACCGACATGCTGGTTCTGCTTGCAGGCAGGCACGGCGCAGACCCGGCCGATCACGACCACCCCTACGGCCACGGCCGCATCGAAACCATCACGTCGCTGCTGCTCGGCGCCGTGCTGACCGCGGTGGGCATCGGTTTTCTCCTCAGCTCCGGCGTACGGCTGCAGAACATGGATGATCTCCCCGCCCTGCATCCGGCCGCACTGGTCGTGGCGGTCATCACCCTCTTCGCCAAGGAAGGCCTGTTCCGCTACACCCTGGCTGCAAGCCGCCGGCTCAAGGCCCCGATACTGGAAGCGAATGCGTGGCACGCGCGCTCGGACGCCGCATCCTCGCTGGTGGTTGCCGTGGGGATCGGGGGCAGCCTGTCGGGCTACGCCTTCCTCGAGCCGCTGGCCGCCGCCGTCGTCGGCTTCCTGATCATGCACATGGGACTCAAGCTGGCCTGGAAGGCCGTGCGTGAGCTCATCGACACCGGCTTGCCGGAGGAGGACGTCGCGCGACTGCGCCAGACCATCGTAGCGACGCCCGGCGTGATCGGCCTGCACGAGCTGCGCACACGGCGCATGGCCGACCGCGTGCTGTGCGATGCCCACGTTCAGGTCGATCCCCGCATCACCGTATCGGAAGGGCACCACATCTCGGACAGCGTCTACATGGCGGTGCGCACCGCACATCCGGAAGTCAAGGATGTGCTGGTGCACATCGACCCCGAAGACGACGATGCCGTGCCGTCCGTGCCGCTCGGCCCCCTGCCCGAGCGCAGGATCATCGCATCCGACCTGCAGGCCCTGATCGGGACCGACGGGCCGGCACCGCGTCGCACTCAGGTGCATTACCTGGGGCAACGCATCGAAGTTGACGCATTTTTTGCCGAGGATGATGCACCGGCCGCCATGGATGCACTCAAACGGCGCACGGAGACCTGGATGCGCGCGCATCCACACTATCGACGGATCTCTTTCTTTGTCGAGATTGCACCACACTGATGCACCCACCCCCATTTGCGCACCTTTATGGTGCAATCAGGATGCCTGTATCGGCAAGAGGCCCTTGTGGCACAATGATTGAAGGACAGAATTTGGGTGGCACGGATACTGCTAGCATCCGCGACAACGGAAGTCTGGCCGTTATCTGACTGATCTTTTCGAATAACTTGCCTCATCTCACCAGGAGTGAATATGAACGCTCAAGACGTCATGAAAATGATTCAGGAAAATGAAGTCCGCTTCATTGACCTGCGCTTTACCGATACCCGCGGCAAGGAACAGCACGTTGGCCTGCCGGTTTCGGCCTTCGAAGAAGATCACTTCGAGCATGGTCACCCGTTCGACGGTTCCTCGATCGCCGGCTGGAAGGGCATCCAGGCCTCCGACATGATCCTGCTGCCGGAAGCAAGCTCCGCCTACATCGACCCGTTCTTCGACGAGACCACCCTGGTCCTGACCTGCGACGTCATCGAGCCGTCCGACGGCAAGGGCTACGACCGCGACCCGCGCTCGATCGCCAAGCGCGCCGAGGCATACCTCAAGAGCACCGGCATCGGCGACACCGCCTTCTTTGGCCCGGAACCCGAATTCTTCATCTTCGACGCAGTCGAGTGGTCGGTCGACATGTCCGGCGTCTTCAGCAAGATCATCTCTGAAGAAGCTGCCTGGTCCACCGCCGACAAGTTCGAAGGCGGCAACACCGGTCACCGTCCGCGCGTCAAGGGCGGCTACTTCCCGGTTCCCCCGGTCGACAGCCTCAACGACATCCGCGCTGCAATGTGCCTGGCACTCGAAGCTGCTGGCGTGCCGGTCGAAGTTCACCACCACGAAGTGGCCAACGCCGGCCAGTGCGAAATCGGCACCAAGTTCAGCACCCTGACCAAGCGTGCCGACTGGACCCAGGTTCTGAAGTACATCGTGCACAACGTGTCGCACCAGTACGGCAAGACCGCCACCTTCATGCCCAAGCCCATCGTTGGCGACAACGGCTCCGGCATGCACGTTCACCAGTCGATCTGGAAGGACGGCCAGAACCTGTTCGCAGGCAACGGCTACGCCGGCCTGTCGGAAACCGCGCTGTACTACATCGGCGGCATCATCAAGCACGCTCGCGCGCTGAACGCCATCACCAACCCGGGCACCAACTCGTACAAGCGTCTGGTCCCCCACTACGAAGCGCCGACCAAGCTGGCTTACTCCGCCCGCAACCGTTCCGCCTCGATCCGTATCCCCTACGTCGCCAACCCGAAGGGTCGTCGTATCGAAGCACGCTTCCCGGATCCCCTGGCCAACCCCTACCTGTGCTTCTCCGCACTGATGATGGCGGGTCTGGACGGCATCCAGAACAAGATCCACCCGGGCGATCCAGCTGACAAGAACCTGTACGATCTGCCGCCGGAAGAAGACGCGCTGATCCCGACCGTGTGCACCAGCCTCGAACAGGCGCTGGAGTACCTGGACAAGGACCGCGAGTTCCTGACCCGTGGCGGTGTGTTCTCCAACGACTTCATCGATGCCTACATCGCACTGAAGATGGAAGAAGTCGACCGCATGCGCGTGACCACCCACCCGGTGGAATTCGACATGTACTACAGCCTGTAATCTTCCGATTACGACGGCATCGAAAGGGACGGGCATTGCCCGTCCCTTTTTTATCGGGTCTAATCTCCCACAAGGTTGCTTTTCGACCCGGCATGCCTCGCAAACGCTTGTGCAGCCATGATCTCGACAACTTCAAGAGACCCATGCGAACACTGCCGCTGATCCTTGCTCTTTGTATCGCCCCGCTGGCACACGCCCAAGTTTACAAGTGCGTCGACGCGGAGGGCAGAACCACTTACACCAACGATCGCAGCCTTGCCCGCGGCTGCAGTCAGCTGGAGGGCGACCAGTCGGTCTCCTCGATCCCCGCACCACGGCCATCCACAGCGCAGCCTACGCCATCGAGCTTCCCCAAGGTCAGCCCCGATGCACAGCGCGAGCGCGATGATTCCCGTCGCAAGGTACTTGAATCCGAGCTCGCAACCGAAGAGGCTGCCCTTACCGAGGCGCGCAAGGCGCTGTCCGAGCAGGAAGCCATCCGCCTCGGCAACGAACGCAACTACCAGAAAGTGCTGGACCGTCTGCAACCGTTCAAGGACAAGGTGGAACTGCACCAGCGCAATGTGGACGCGCTGCGCCGGGAGCTCTCCGGCCTCCGTTAGCAAGAGCCTGGCGTGGTTCTTGCGTAGTAAATCGCAAACAACCGAAACCACCCATGGCACACCATCCGCATCCTCCGGTAACAGGCCCCTTCGCCGGGCTCGAACTCCTCTCCTCAGCCGTCGTTCTGATCGATGAGAAGCTGATCGTCCGTTACATCAATCCCGGCGCCGAGAACCTTTTTGCCATCAGCCGCCGCAAGCTGATCGGCCTGCCCTTGTCGCGCCTGCTTGGCGAGCCTCCAGGACTCGGCACCGCGCTGCAGAACGCATTGCGTACCAGCTGGAGCTACACCGGTCAGGACCTGAAGATTCAGCGCTCCGAAACCGAGACCATCCATCTCGACTGCACGGTCAGCCCGATCGATGCGACGGGGGTGCGCCTGCTGCTGGAGTTTCGCCCTATTGACGCGCAGCTGCGGGTGGCGCGCGAGGAGCAGTTGCTGCAGCAGCAGCAGGCCAACCGCGAGCTGATCCGCAACCTTGCGCATGAGATCAAGAACCCCCTGGGGGGCATTCGCGGCTCCGCGCAATTGCTGGAACGCGAACTCGCCGATCCACTGCTGCGCGAATATACCGAAGTCATCATCGCCGAGGCGGATCGCCTGCAGGATCTGATGAACCGCCTGCTGACCTCGCACAGCATGATGCGCCCTGCGCAGCTCAACATTCATGACGTGCTCGAACGCGTGCGCCGACTCATCCTGGCCGAGTTCCCGGAACTGATCATCCGCCGCGACTACGACACCAGCCTGCCCGAACTGACCGCAGACCGGGAGCAGCTGATCCAGGCCATTCTCAACATCACGCGCAACGCCGCGCAAGCCCTTGAAGGCTGCGGCGAGATCATCCTGCGCACGCGAGTCGCCCGTCAGGTGACGCTTGCCAAGCGTCGCTTCAAACTGGCACTGGAATTGCAAGTGGTCGACAACGGCCCCGGCATCCCGGAAGAGATCAGCGACAAGATTTTCTATCCGCTGGTATCGGGGCGAGACGGCGGGAGCGGCCTTGGCCTGTCACTGGCACAGAGTTTTGTGGAGCAGCATCAGGGCATGATCGATGTGGACAGCCACCCGGGACGCACCTGCTTCACCATTCTGATTCCGATTACCGAGCGGACCTGAGCATGTGCACAGCCGTCCGCACCAAAAAAGTGCATAGATCATGAATACTGTCTGGATCATCGATGACGATCGCTCCATCCGCTGGGTCCTGGAAAAGGCGCTCAGCCGCGAGGAGATCAACCACCGCAGCTTCGCCTCCGCGAATGAAGCGCTGGAGGAGCTCGAATCATCCAGCCAGCCGCCCAATGTCATGCTGTCGGACATCCGCATGCCCGGCGAATCGGGCCTGACCCTGCTGCAGCGGGTGAAGACCCGCTTCCCGCAGGTGCCCGTCATCATCATGACGGCGTACTCCGACCTCGAAAGCGCGGTGTCGGCGTTTCAGGGCGGAGCTTTCGAGTACCTGCCCAAACCCTTCGACGTCGATCAGGCCGTCGCGCTCGTCCGGCGTGCGCTGGAGCAAAGTCCGCACCAGGAAGGTGCAATAGAGGAAACCACTGTTGCACCGGAAATCCTCGGCCAGGCGCCTTCGATGCAGGAAGTCTTCCGGGCCATCGGCCGCCTGTCCCAGTCCCATGCGACCGTGATGATCAATGGCGAGTCCGGCACCGGCAAGGAGCTCGTTGCCCGCGCGCTGCACCGTCACAGCCCGCGGCGCGATGCACCCTTCATCGCCATCAACACCGCAGCCATTCCGCGCGACCTGCTCGAGTCCGAACTGTTCGGCCATGAGCGCGGCGCCTTCACCGGGGCCGCCACGCAGCGTCGCGGCCGCTTCGAACAGGCTGCCGACGGCACGCTCTTCCTCGACGAGATCGGCGACATGCCGTCCGAGCTCCAGACCCGCCTGCTGCGGGTGCTGTCGGACGGAAACTTCTACCGCGTCGGCGGTCATCAGCCTATCCGCGCCAATGTGCGCGTGATTGCGGCCACCCACCAGGATCTGGAAGAGCGCGTGCGCCAGGGGCTGTTCCGGGAAGACCTGTTCCATCGCCTCAACGTGATCCGCCTGCGCCTGCCGCCCTTGCGAGAGCGGCGCGAGGACGTTCCCATCCTGGTACGTCACTTCCTGCTGCGCAGCGCGCAGGAGCTCAGCGTCGAGAGCAAGCGCATTTCGGATGCAGCGCAGAAATACCTTCAGGCCATGCCTTTCCCCGGCAACGTGCGCCAGCTCGAGAATCTGTGCCACTGGCTCACGGTGATGGCCCCCGGCCAGGTCATCGAAGTGGCAGACCTGCCGCCGGAGATGCGCGACCAGCCGATGCGGGAGTCGCCGGTCAACTGGGTCGACGGCCTCGGCCTGGAAGCCGACCGCCTGATCTCGACCGCACCCGGCGAAGTGTTCGATCGTCTGACCAAGGAGTTCGAGCGCACCCTCATCCGGCGCGCCCTGACCGCCACCGGCGGACGCCGCATCGAGGCCGCACAGTTGCTCGGCATCGGTCGCAACACCATCACCCGCAAGATTCAGGAACTGGGCATGGATGACGATCGCTCACCGCCCGGCGACAGCGATCAGGAGAGCTGATCCGCCCCGGATGAGGCGAAGGCCTCGTAGATGACCGCCAGATGAAGGATAATCCCGGGCCAAATGCCACCCGGGACGGTCCGCTTGAGCTCTCTCCCTGACAATACCGCGCCAGACCTGTCAGCCCTTGCTGCTGCGCTGGGTTCGCTTGCGCACGATTTCAGCGTGCGCTGGCTGGAGACCTGCGTCTCGACCAACACCGAGCTGATGACGCACACTCCGGCGGACGACGGCCGGATTCACGTACTGGTCACCAGCGCGCAGACCGGCGGTCGCGGCAGGCGTGGCCGGCAGTGGCTCTCGTGGCCCGGACACAGCCTGACCTTTTCCGCCCTGTGGCGCTTCATGCCCGGCGCCCCGGTGCCGGCCGGGCTGTCGCTCGTGGTCGGGCTGGCGCTCGCACTCACCTTTGAGAAGCTCGGGGTCGAAGGCGTGCAGCTGAAGTGGCCCAATGATGTTCTTGTTCACGGACACAAGCTGGCAGGCGTGCTCGTCGAGCTGATTCCCGGTCGTGGCCGCACGATGGCGGCCGTGGTCGGCATTGGCATCAATATCGGACTGCCAGCCGGCGTACACATCCCGGAGCAGGCGGGCGTCAGCGATCTCACCCGCGAGCTGGGGCGCGCGCCCAGCCGTGAGGCCCTGCTCGGTCTGGTCCTGACCGAACTCCACGGCCTGTTCCAGACCTACGCCGTCGCAGGCTTCGATGCCTTGCGCGGCGCCTGGGAACAACACAATGCCTTTGCCAGCCTGCCAGTCAGGATCACCGGTGAAGGCAAGGACGTCGTCGGCACCTGTGTCGGCGTCGACGAAGACGGCGCACTGCTGATCCAGTGCGACAGCGGCCTGGTCCGCATCCTGTCGGGCGAAGTCTCACTGAGGCCAAACACATGATCCTGCTGATCGATGCCGGCAACACCCGGATCAAATGGCGCCTGCACGGCACGCCGACGCCCGTCGAGGGCGCCTGCGAGCACGATCAGCTCGAGGCGCTCGATGCCGTCCTGGCGGAGACCCCCGGCATCCGCCGCATGATCGGTGCCAACGTGGCCGGCCCCGGCGTAGGCGGCCAGATCGGCACGCTCGCAGCACAGCGCGGAATGACCCCGGAATGGATCACCCCGGACGCCGAACGCTGCGGCGTGCGCAATCTCTACCGCCAGCCCGCGCAGCTCGGTGCCGACCGCTGGGCTGCATTGATCGGTGCGCGGTCGCAGCACCCCCATGCCTGCCTCGTGGTGATGGCGGGCACAGCGACCACCATCGATCTGCTTGATGCCGCGGGCGACTTCCTTGGCGGCCTGATCCTGCCCGGCGTCGCGCTGATGCAGCGCGCACTGGCCTCGAACACGGCGCAGCTGCCGCTGGCGAGCGGCCAGTTCAGCCCCACGCCGCGTAGCACGGCCGACGCCATTCTCTCCGGCTGCCTGCAGGCACAGGCCGGCGCGGTGGAGCGGATGTTCCGCCAGATCGAATCGTCTGCAGGCGCGTGCTGCCTGCTTGGCGGTGGCGCGGCGGACGCATTTGCCAGCCTGCTGTCCCTACCCGTGCAGCGGGTCGACAATCTCGTACTCGACGGCCTCGCCCGCATCGCTCAGGATGCGTGAAACGCCGAGGAGACGGGGCCGTTACCCTGTGCCGTTCGCAGCCTTTTCCGACTTATTCACATCGTCCCTGATCGGGTAAGCTTCAGGCATGACAACCTTGCGCTTTCTGTTCATCCTGCTGGTCATCCTCAATGCGCTGGCTTTCGGTGCACTGAAGGGCTGGTTCGGCTTTGCGGCGCCGGCAGGCGAACCCGAACGCATCAGCAATCAGCTCCATCCCGACCGCATCAAACTGCTGCCGCCGACATCGACGCGCGAGAACAGCGCCGCAATCGAGCCGCCCCCTGCGCCCGAACCGGCCGCCCCGCCCGATGAGGTCGCGCCGCAGCAGGAGCCCGCCCCCGTCGCCGCAGCAGCGGTGCTCATCTGCCAGGCATGGTCTGGCCTCAACGCCTCCGATGCCGACCGGCTGAGCGCACGCCTGGCAGCATCGGGGATGACGCCCAGACAGCGCAGCACGGAAGTTCCGACATCATGGTGGGTGCGAATTCCGCCCCAGCCCAATCGTGATGCGGCGGAGCGGCAGGTCAGGGCATTGCGCGCCAAAGGCATCGACGACCTCTTCATCGTCCAGGAAGCCGGCCCCAATCAGTACGCGATTTCGCTCGGTCTGTTCAAGACCGAGGCCTCGTCCAACGTGCATCTGTCCCAACTACGGGCAAAAGGCGTTCGCGGCGCGGGCATTGCCACGCGCTCGACGGTCGAGTACCGGATCGAGGTCGATGGCGACGAAGCACAACTGGCATCGATTGCCGAGGATGAGGCGCTGGCGCGGCACCGCACGGACTGTCTGCCGTGAGCACGGGACGCCCGGTCGTCATCGGCCTGACAGGCGGCATCGGCAGCGGCAAGAGCGCTGCGGCCTCGCGTTTTGCCGCGCACTGCATTGTCGTGGTGGACACCGACCAGATCGCGCACACCCTGACCGGCCCCGATGGCGCGGCCATTACCCGCATTGCCGAGGTCTTCGGAGCGGAAATGATCACGCCCGACCGTCGCCTCGATCGCGCCCGCATGCGCAACCTGGTATTCGCCGAGCCGCCCGCCCGCAAGCGGCTCGAGCACATCCTGCATCCGATGATCCGCGCCGAAAGCGAGCGCCAGTGCGAACAGGCGTCCAGCCCCTACGTGATACTCGCCGTACCCCTGCTGATCGAGTCCGGCACTTACCGCGAACGATGTAGCCGGGTGTGCGTCGTGGATTGCCCGGAAAGTGTGCAGATCGAGCGCGTCCGCGCGCGCAGCGGACTGGACGAAAACGAAGTGCGCGCCATCATGGCTACCCAGGCCACCCGCGCCGCAAGGCTTGCCGCAGCCGACGACGTGATAGACAACAGTGGTACGCTGAAAGCGCTGGAAACGCAGGTCGACGCCCTGCATGCGTCCTATCTGGCGCTTGCCGGCTGAAGCCGCAAGTCACGGTTGCCAGCCTTTGGCCGAAGCGTCCGTAACCCCTGTGCTATCATCGTCCGCTAACCCGGTACTTCCACCAGCCTTCGGAACGTGTGCGTGATCAGCTACGAATATCCTCTCAATGAGCGTATCCGCACTCTGCTGCGCCTCGAGGACCTGTTTCGCAAGCATGCCCATTTTTGCAGCAGCGATGCGCCGCTCGACAACCACGCCGGCCTGCTGAGCCTGTTCGAGATTCTCGAAGTGGCCGGCCGGGCCGATCTCAAGGTCGACCTCGTCCAGGAACTCGAACGCCAGCGCCAGATTCTGATCTCCTTCCGCAACAACCCGGAGATCTCGGAAGAAGCCCTGTCGGGTGCGCTCTACGAAATCGAGCAGGCCTCATCCGGGCTGCTCGCAATGGCGGGCAAGATCGGCCAGTACCTGCGCGAAAACGAATGGCTGATGGGAATCCGCAGCCGTGCGGCGATTCCCGGTGGCGTATGCCAGTTCGACCTGCCCTCCTATCACTTCTGGCTCAGCCGCGAGGCCGACGCGCGTCGGCGCGACCTCGACACCTGGGCGCGGCCGATGGCACCGATACGCAGCGGCCTGGAAATCGTCCTGCGCCTGCTGCGGAGCAGCGGTCGTCCGGAAGAGCTGCAGGCCAAGGCAGGCACGTTTCAGATGACGATGGCGGGGCGTACGGCCCAGATGCTGCGCATTCGCATTCCGCGCTCGGAGCCGGTCATCCCCGAGATCAGCGCCAACAAGTACGCGCTCAACATCCGCTTCATGCTGCCCGAAACCGTCGTCCGGCCGCGGGTTGCCGAGCGCGACATCCCCTTTGAACTGACCTTCTGCAGCCTGTGAACAAACCCGACTCAGCACCCCGCATGGTCCGCTGTCCGCAGTGCGGAAAGATGACCGAATGGCGCACCGAAAACCGGTTCCGCCCCTTCTGCTCGGAACGCTGCAAACAGCTCGACCTCGGCGCATGGGCGTCGGAAAGCTATCGCGTCCCGACCACCCCGCCGGACGCCGGCGAAGACACGCCGTCCTAGTCGCGGCGCGGCGTGCGCCAGCAGGACCGGATCGCCGCCACACCATGTGCCCCGGCAAGACGGGCATCCGTCATGTCGGCGGCGTCCAGCCCGCCCAGGGCGAACACCGGCGTCGGCAGGTCTGCGCGCAGCGCGGCAAATGCATCCCACCCCAAGCCGGGCTGCCCGGGATGGCTGAGCGTTTCCTTCACCGGCCCCAGCAGCACGTAGTCGAGCCCCAGCGCCGCGGCCCGCTCGAGCTCCTCGCGGCTGTGACATGATGCCCCGACCCACTCGAACGGCGGTCGCTGCGTCAGTTCCGCGAGCCGGCGGGCGGGCAGATGCAGCCCGTCCGCTCCCGCCTCATCAGCCAGGGCCTCGTCATCATTGATCACCACCAGTGCGCCGACCGCATGGGCGCGACGCACGACCTCTGTCGCAAACGCCCGCCGCTCGCGCGCTTCCAGCCCCGCTTCGCGCACCTGCACCATCCCGAGCCCCTGCACGAGCGCCTGATCCAGCGCATCGAGCTGGGCGCCAACGCCCGTCGCTGCAGCACAGGTGATTCCCATCCTGCGCGGCAGGCGCAGCGCCTTCAGGATCGGACCGTTCGCGGGCAGCATCGGCGAACGGTCGACATGCCCCGGTCGCACCCAGGCCAGGGCGCTGTGCACATGATCGTTTACTTCGCCCTGCCACTGCGGCACTTCAAAGAAGTGCAGCCGCACATGCGCGTGCTCATAGGCGTGCTCCCTGACCAGCCACGGATATAGGCGCTCGACACGGATACCGAGTTCCTCATCGAGCTCACGCTTCAGCGCATCCGCCGGCGATTCGCCCGCCTCGACCTTGCCACCGGGAAACTCCCAGTAACCCGGATAGAAGGTTCCGGGCGCACGCTGTCCGATAAGGAAACTGCCATCTTCACGCGTGATGACGCCGGCCGCCACATTGACCACCTTCCTCGACATCACTCAGTCCTCCAGCTGGCCCGCATAATCCCGGGCAAACTGCCAGGCCACCCGACCCGATCGCGAACCGCGCATCAAGGCCCACTGCAGCGCCTCCTGGCGGGCAGCGGCCAGCTTGCGCTTGGGAACACCAAAGACGCGGAGCCAGTGCGCAACGATGTCGAGATACTCGTCCTGAGCGAAGGGATAAAAGGAGATCCAGAGGCCGAAGCGCTCCGACAGCGACACTTTCTCCTCCACCGCCTCGCCGGGGTGAACCTCGCCGTCCACATGCCGCGCCTGAAGGTTCTCGTCGTGATACTCGGGCATCAGGTGGCGACGGTTGGATGTCGCGTACAGCAGCACATTGTCTGCCACGGCAGAGACGGAGCCGTCGAGCACGCTCTTGAGCGCCTTGTACGCCCCTTCCCCCTCTTCAAAAGAGAGATCATCACAAAACACGATGAAACGCTCGGGGCGTCCGGCCAGCATCTCCATGATCTCGGGCAGGTCCGTCAGATCGGCCTTGTCCACTTCGACCACGCGCAGCCCCTGGTCACCGTACTCGTTGAGCAGCGCCTTGATCAGCGAGGACTTGCCGGTGCCACGTGCGCCGGTCAGAAGCACGTTGTTCGCGCGCTTGCCGGCGAGGAACTGCCGCGTATTGCGATCGATGCGCGCTTTCTGGTCATCAATGTCCTGCAGATCCTTCAGACGAATCCCGTGCGGCACGCCCACGGCCTGCAAACTCCCGCGCCCATGACGCCGACGCCACAGGAAGGCGTGCGCCGCGCTCCAGTCGGGTGGCGCTGCCGGTCCCGGCAGAATGCCCTCCAGCCGCTCAAGCACCCGCTCCGCCCTGCAGATGAGGGCACTCAGTTCATTCATTTCCATCGTCTTCGTCCATTCTGTTCTTGCGGCGCGGCCAGGTCGCCCACACGATGATCAGTAACAACAACAGGGCAAGCCCCGCTTCAAGGAAAATGACCCACATCCCATGCCTCTGTGCGTTACAGCCCGGTTACCGGATTCGGAAGCTGACCCCGGTATACTGCGGGGCCGGATGCCCCGAGTTTAACCGATCCCCATCATGAGCCAGGCCCATCACCGCCTTCCGCGACACCTCGCAACCGCCACGCTTGCAGCCCTTCTTGCCGCCTGCGCGACGCCGCCACAACCGGCATCGACACCGGTAACGGAAGCGAAACCGCAGGCCTGTGTGCGGACACAAGCCTGTCCGGCCTGCCCTGCATGTCCGCCCCCCGGCGCAACTGCCCCGACGCCCGCCCCAAGTCCGGCGCCCGCGCCCGTGCCCACTCAGGCGCCGCCCGCAGGCCAGGCCGGCACGATGAGCATGTCGACCTGGACGCAGCTCCCCGGCTGGGCCGAAGACGATCTCGCCGCCGCATGGCCGGCCTTCCGCGAGTCCTGCGGGACACTCTCCCGCCGCAACGACTGGAAGGCCGTCTGTGCCCTTGGCGCACGACTGCCCGCCAGCCCTTCAACGAATCAGGTCAAGGCCTTCTTCGAACAGCACTTCACCCCATGGCGTTCGCTCAACGCCGACGGCTCCGATACCGGACTGGTGACCGGCTACTATGAACCCCTGATCAAGGGTAGCCGGGTCCGCTCCGCCCAGAGCAGATGGCCGATCCATGCCCCGCCCGAGGACATGCTGACCATCGACCTCGCCAGCGTCTACCCTGAGCTCAAATCGCTGCGCCTGCGCGGGCGGCTCGTCGGCAACAAGGTCGTGCCGTACTGGACGCGCGCCGAACTGGATCAGCGCCAGGAGCTCCTTGCCCCGAAGATTCTGCTGTGGGCAGACGATCCGATCGACCTGTTCTTTCTTCAGGTGCAGGGCTCTGGCCGCGTCGAGCTTCCCGACGGCAGCCGGCTCCGCATCGGTTACGCGGACCAGAACGGACACCCGTATCAATCCATCGGTCGCTGGCTCGTCAGTCAGGGCGAACTGTCGCTCGACAAGGCCTCGATGGAAGGCATCCGGCAGTGGGCGCGGGACAATCCCGCCCGCCTCGGCGAGCTGCTCAACAGCAACCCGAGCTATGTCTTCTTCCGCGAACTTCCCGCCAGCACCAGCGGCCCAATTGGCGCCCTCGGGGTCCCGATCACGGAAGAGCGGAGCATCGCCATCGACCCCGCCTACATTCCCCTGGGGGCACCTGTCTTCCTGGCTACCACATGGCCGTACAGCAACCGCACGCTGAACCGGCTCGTGCTGGCACAGGACACTGGCAGTGCGATCAAGGGGCCGGTACGGGCCGACTACTTCTGGGGTTTTGGTGCGCAGGCCGGAGCACAGGCAGGGAAGATGCGGCAGAACGGCCGGATCTGGGTATTGCTCCCGAACGGGGTGAAACCAGCGAATGCGCTGGGTAAAGGCTGATTACGGCAGGGGGCGGCCTTGCACCGCCCCCTGCTCCGATCACTTGGCTGCGATCGCGCCAATCGCCTTTTCCAGTTCTGCTGCCGGCACATAACCGCCGATGCGGCTGCCGTTGGACAGGAAGATCGTCGGCGTGCCGTTGATCTTCAGCTTCTGCCCCAGTGCGACGTTGCGATCGATCACACCCGTGTCGCAATCCGCCGTCGCCGGCACCTTCGCGTCGACGATCCAGTCGCTCCAGGCTTTTGCCTTGTCCTTAGCACACCAGATATCACGCGACTTGGTCGTCGAATCGGGACTCAGGATCGGATAGAGGAAGGTATAGACGGTCACGTCCTTCATCTGCGCGAGTTCCTTTCCGAGCCGTTTGCAGTAGCCGCAGTTCGGATCCTCGAAGGTGGCGATCACCCGCTTGCCGTTGCCTTTGACGTGCTTGATCGCCTGATCGAGCGGAAGCGTCGAAAAGTCGATGGCCGAAAGCTGGTTGAGCCGAAGCTGGGTCATGTCGCGACGGGTTTGAGCATCGATCACACGACCATCGACAATGAAGCTGACCTTTTCATCGGTGTACACGAGCTCGCCGCTCTTGAGCACAACTTCGTAAAGCCCGGCGTATGGAGTACGCGCAACAGACTCGACTGCAGGCGCACCGACGAAGGCCTCCATACCTTTGCGCACGGAAGCTTCATCGGCATGCGCACCAGCGCCAAACAGGGACAGGCTCAGTGCAAGCGGAAGCGCACGGGCAAGGCCGGGAAAAGAAAACATCAGGATCTCCAGGAGTTAGAACTTTCCACTTACCGCGTATCGGGTAAGTGCGTTGGTTATGACCGGCAAACGATCGGTGAGGTTCATCCCGACATTGCGCAGCAAGGCCGACGCGGGATTACGACTCGCAAAGAGGCGGTTCAGGCCGTGGGTCGCATACTGCAGGAGGAAGGGTTCTTCTGCGCGCGATCTGGCATAGCGCCGCAATACGCCATGGTCTCCGGCGCCCTGCCACGGCTTCAGTTCACCGAGCAGGCTGGCAAGCATCCGGGCATCCTGAAAACCAAGATTGATGCCATGTCCGGAAAGGGGGTGGATGGCATGTGCGGCATCGCCGATCAGCGCGACGCGACGGCCGATCATGCTTTCGACCCGCATCAGACGAAGCGGGAACGCGGCACGCGGCGACTCAATTTCAAACCGCCCAAGCCGTCGCCCACCGGCATCCGCGACTCGCTCGCAGAAGGACTCGTCGCTCATCGACATCAGATCGGCGGCGACGGCATCCGGGGCAGACCAGACGATTGAAATGCGATTGCCGGGCAAGGGCAACCATGCAAGCACGCCGTCCTCCCTGAACCATTGAAACGCAGTGCGCCGATGTTCCTGCTCGCAGCTCAGGTTGGCGACGACACCCATCTCGTCATACGGCTTCACGCTTGCCTTGATCCCCGACTGCTGGCGCACCCAGGAATCGCGTCCATCGGCCCCGACTAGCAGCGCAGCGCTCAAGCTTCGTCCGTCATCAAGCACCAGCCTGGCTTCGGTCTCGCTCACATCGAGCGCGCCCGGATGCGCGGGCGCAAAGACCGTGACGTTGTGCTGGCGCTTGAGACTCTCCCACAGTTCGCAGTGAATCAGGCTTGACTCACCAATCCAGGCAAGTTCGGATAGCCCGCTCTGATAAGCAGAAAACTTTACGCTGCCATTGCCGTCGCCCTTGATGTCCATGCACTCGACCGGACACAGGCGGATCTGATCGAGCCGGTCCCATACGCCAAGCTCGCGCAGAAAATCCGCATTCGCCGGACTGTAGGCGTAGATCCGGGTATCCCATCCCGTTGGTCTGGCGGGCAGGCTGCTTTCCACCAGGGCGATCTTCAGCCGGCTGGCGCGAAGAGCCACCGCAAGCGCCGCTCCCGCGAGCCCGCCACCAACAATGATCAGATCGAATTTCATGGCCCTTGCCGTCGCAATACAAGTCCGTGATTCTGCCCGATGACGCCGGTCAGGTCACGGAGATGGTGCTGTTGTGAGCCGTAGACGGCAAGAACCCCGCTGAGATTTAT
>NZ_JBYEXN010000010.1:0-168231 GCF_057621855.1 Parazoarcus sp. PS-13 R2A | reverse complement strand
ATAATCCTCAGCGGGTTTTTGCCGTCTACGGCTTGTAAATCTGAAGATCGAAGCGCGGTCGGTTGTGCTCACGATGCGAAAGTGCGCTTCGACGAGCTTTACCGCCGATGTCGCCAAGACATTGGCGAGTGAGGATGGGGGCTTTCTCAGCTACGTGAGTTGAGGTCCGCTTTCAGTCCGGTGCGAACTCGACGCGATTTCGGTCGCGGGTCTTTGCGAGGTACAGGGCCCGGTCAGCGCGCGCCAATGAGTCATGCACAGATGTGTCGGTTGCGGCCATTGCTGCGATGCCGATACTGACCGTGGCGAAGATCTTCTTGCTTTCGATGACAGCAGATTCGCTGGCGAACCTGGATCTCAGACGCTCGGCGAACAGGCCTGCGGTGGCAAGACTTGTCCCCGGCAGCAGGACCGCGAATTCGTCACCTCCGAGGCGCCCCGCGGTGTCACTCTTGCGCAGTTCCTGACGCAGGGAATCGGCGAACAGGCGCAAGATCGTGTCGCCGGCAGCATGGCCCAGCTTGTCGTTGATTGTCTTGAAACGATCGAGGTCGAGCACCATCAGCGAAACGGGTCTGCTGGGATCCCTGTGGAGTTGAGACAGGGCCTCTTCGGCGCGGTCCATGAAATGACGGCGGCTTCCCAAGCCCGTAAGGGTGTCGGTGCTCGCGAGCATGCGCAGCTTGGCTTCCACGCGCCGGCGTTCGGTGACATCCTCAAGCACGTTCAGTGCGGCAGGTTTGCCTTCCCACATGACCGAGCTCATGTGCCAATGACATTCGATCACTCGTCCATTCCGGGAAAGGATCCGGGCGTCATGCTCCTGAGGCGAAGACGGTGCGTCGAGGTACAGAACGTGGATCGTCTCGATGCCGTGATGATCATCCCTGAACACGAAGTCGAGAATCGATTTCTCGGCGCATTCGGTCGTCGTATAGCCAAGCAGACTGGCCGCTCTGGGGTTGATGTGGCGGATGATCTTGTTCTGCGTGATGATCAGGCTTATCGGCAGGTGTTCTATCAGGCTCCGGTAACGATGTTCCGATTCTGCGAGTGCGACCTGTGCGTTCTTGCGCTCCGTCACGTCGCGTGCGAAACCCACGGTTCCGATGCGTCGCTCATCGATTGACACGGGCGATTTGTAGGTTTCGTACCAGCGTAGGACGCCATTCGACTCGATCGGCTCTTCGACGTTCTTTGGAGAGCCCGAACGCAGCACCTCCTGGTCGTCTGCGCGGTAACTCTCCGCGAGTGAGGGAGTGGTGGTGTCGAAGTCGGTTTTCCCGACGAGGTCGGCTGCGCAACTCCAGCCATAGTTCCTCGCAAACGGCGTGTTGACCGCGAGAAACCGGCTCTGCTCATCCTTCAGCCACACCATGAACGGGAAGTTGTCGAGCAAGGCGCGCTGGTAGTAATCCCTTTCCCTGACTTTCTCTTCTGCCACGCGCTCGGCGGTGATGTCGAAGATCACCATGCGACACTCATGACCGTTGTCGTCGGTAACCGCCTGTATGCGGATGAAGGTCTTGGGTCGTCGCTCGGTGGGAATCAGCGGGAGTTCGCAGGTAATCTGCTTCTGACTGGTTCGAACCTGCTCGACAAAGCGGTTGAACGTGGCACGCTTTTCCGGGGTAACAACTTCTGCAAACTGGTGCTGACAGGCTTCCGACCGCTTCAGGCCGAGCAGGATGGCGGCCGAGAGGTTGATCTCGATGATTGTCCCGGCGCCATCGATGGTGGCATAGCCGACAGGGGCGAAGTCATAGAGGTCGGCATAACGTTTGTTGAGCTCGTTGGCCTGGCTATAGGCAAGCTCGAGTTCTTCCTGCTGCATCTCGAGTTCGATCTTGCGAACCTGCAGTTCGTGGACCAGGCGATCGTCACTCGCGTCGAGCTTTGGCAGCGCGAATTCGCGGGATTGCCGGCGGTCCTCCGCGCGGCGGCGAAGGTTTGCCGGATTCGCCCGCACGCTTCTCGCTGGCCGCTGGTGAGGGAGCGCGGTCACCATGCGGTCGTATTCGCATTTCACGACTGCATAGCATTCACAGGCTCGTGCTTCGATGCCGCCGCGATCAAGAATGGTGATGTTGCCACGCCGGTACTGGATCAGGCCTTTGGCCTGAAGCTTGCTGGCAGCCTCGGAGATGCCCTCGCGGCGCACCCCGAGCATGTTGGCAATGAGGCCCTGGGTGACATGGAGTTCGTTGCCCTCCACGCGGTCGAGACTGAGGAGCAGCCAACGGCAAAGCTGCTGGTCTACGGTATGCAGCCGGTTGCACACCGCACTTTGTGCCAACTGGCTCATCAAGGCCTGGGCATAGCGCATGATGATTCTCTGGATGGGCTGGTCCTGGGCGAATTCCCAGCGCAGGATTTCGGCGCTGATCCGGCAGGCTTCGCCCGGAAGATGGACTACCGCATGGTGGACGGACGACTCGCCACTCAAGAGCAGGGGCAGACCGATGAGGCCGGAATTACCGACTGTTGCCAGGCCCGCAGACGTGCCGTCGCCGGCCGAAAAGACCAGTGATGCGACGCAGGTCTTCGGGAAGTAGATGTATTCGTTCGCCCCGCCTGGCTCGTACAGGTTCTGACCTAATTCGAGGTGAACGCAGTCGATGTCCGGGAGCAGACGCTTGCGCTCATCGTCGGGAATGGCTGCAAGAATCTTGTTCTTGGTGAAGCCATCGCAGGGTGTCGAAGCCAAGGCGTTCTCCCTAAGTTTGATTGAGCGCCAGCGCAGGGTTCATTCGCTGCCATGTCATTGATTGTGAAGAATACGCCTCTTGTATTTTCCATATGTTCGGTATCGAACACACTTTGCCGAATCTCGGGTTTATTCTTGTCTCAACTGCTCGCCATGAGGGCAACGACGCGAGCTCAATGGCCATTCGCCTACTACCGGTTTCAGGAGAGTTTAATGAAGACCTCTGTTGTCGAGAGTATTACCCAAGCACAAAGCAGCGCAATTGAATCCATGCTGATGGTGTCGAAGATCTATCTGGACTCGACCGAACGTCTGACCCAGTTGAACATGGAGGCGCTGCGGGATTCGGTCAATGAGGGAACGGCCGCATTGTGTGCGCTGACGGGCGTTACGAAAGGCGCTTCGATCAAGGATGCCCAGTCAGAAATCGTTTCCCCGATGTTCGAGCGCGCGCTGGCTTATGCCCGCAATGTCCAAGCGCTCACCGCTGACACTCAGGATCAGGTTGCACAGCTTGCCAGTGCGCGTGTGGCCGAACTGAAGAAGGCTGTGAAGTTGAGCGCATGAGCAAGTGACGCACGCTGGCTGTGTGAGGAGGAGGGCGCCGGCGTGCGCGGAGGAATATGGAGGAGGGGTGAGAGAGGAGACAAGAGCAGACGGATGGCGGTGGTTGGGTGCATTCAGTGGCGAAAAAAGCCACAGCTGTTACTGCGAGGTCGTCATGTGGTGGCCTGCAAGTCAGCAAACATTCGACCGTTGCACTGCTTAAATGTCTGACCATCGTCCGCCAGGCTACATCGGCTCAATTGGCTGATGAGCGAATAAGAAGGTGTGGCAGATCATGTATTGAACGGTTCTCATAAGAAAAACCGGAATCCGCTGATAATAAGAAATGAAAACCGCATTGATGCCCGGCATTGACGCGGTTATTTTTTTGTGCGAGCGGATCAGTCCGGACGCGGCGTCCGAGGCGCTACGCCCGTGACTGCGACTTCAGTTCGAAGCGCCGCTACGCAGTTCGTCCTGGACAAATGCGGTGCCTGCACACGGTGTGGATGCATGGTAGATGCGGTTGCGTCCACCGCTTTTCGCCTGATACATGGCGTGGTCCGCCTGCCTGAGCACGTCGTCGGTTGCCTGGTTGGTGGTCGAATGCACGGCCACCCCGATACTGGCGGATATCGTCACCACGCGGGCACCGAGTGAAAAGGGCTGCTCCAGCGCGGACAGGACGTTTCGAGCAACATGGTCTGCCCCTTCGATACTGTCAACCGAGGACAGCACGACCACGAATTCGTCCCCACCGAGGCGCGCAACTGTATCCGAACGTCGGACGGCGTTTCTGATCCGCTCCCCTGCCTGCTTCAACAGGTTGTCACCCGCGTGATGACCGAGCGTGTCGTTGACCTCCTTGAAGTGGTCAAGGTCGATGTACATCACCGCCATGGTGGTCTTGGTACGGCGAGCACTCGTGAGCGCGTGCTCAAGCCGGTCCATCAGCATGTAGCGATTGGGGAGGCCGGTCACCGCGTCGAAGGTGGCGAGCGTCCAGGCATGTTCCTTGTCATCGTGGGAGGCGCCCGCCATCAGGGCGAGGGCGACGGCAAGCGCCAGAATCAACTGGATCTCGATGGGTTCGTTGAAGCTGAAACCGGTAGCGGAACCGGCAACGAGGAGGGTCGCACAGGATACGATGGCCACCAGGAATCCGACAATCGTGCCGCGGGACAGGCCTGCCAGTACGACAGGGAACAGGATGAGGATGGCGATGCGTGTGTCGACCTCAAGCACGGCGGGCAAGGCAACCGAAAACAAGGCAACGGACAGGCCGAGCAGGGGGTACATCACCAGCGACAGTGGCCGCGCTCTCCGAAGGGCGTCAATGAGGTTTACCGTGTTGCCGTTCAGCGGGGGGCTGAAGAGGCGATACAGAATCATGAAGGCGGGGACGGTGATCATGACGCCGGCAAAATCCCCGCCCCAGAACGACAGGACTGCGGTGCCAAGCAGTTCGGCTGGCGTGCTGCTGAGGGCAGGCGTGTGGGCCGCCAGCAGGGCGGACGACAGGCTCGCCAGGAAGGCGCTGTAGATGACTCGGACCGCAATTGGCAGAGAGAACCGGTACTCCGGGCGCGTCCAGCATTGGCGCAGATGCGCGCCAACCAGGCCGTAAACACAGATCTCGCGTATCGGGTCAAGCAGAAAGATGGCGCTGAAGTCGGGAGCAGGAAGGTCCAGTAACCGCACTGCGATAATCGAGAGATAGAGCGCAGGGACACCGATCAGACCGTGCACCATCGTGAAGCAGACCGTCAGCCCGGCTGATGCAAAGAATGCGCTGACGTTTGGATAGACCTCGAACAGGCTGGCTGCGTGCCACGCAAGCCAGTAAGCGGAAAAAATGATGGGAAAACGCAGCAATACCTGCGTCGAGCGCGATCTTCTAAAAGGCAGACCCTTCATCGAGATGCCCGGGGAAAAAATATGCTCTGTAGGGGCTGCGAGCCGTGCTGACATGCTGCAGCTGTTCTTTTGTGTTCCGCTACAGATATTGCCCGTATGTCATTATCAAGGCAAAGGCTTTTGTGCGCTTCGCTCCCCGCATTGGGGTGTGACGCGCTTCATGCGGACGGCATTGCGTTCGGCCCATGTGCCCGCCTGGGTCGGATTGAGCTATTCCGTGGCGAATCCGGCATCCTCGACGGCTTGCCGGATGTCTGCTTCGGATACGAAAGTGCCAAACTCGATCGTGGCCCGGCCGCTTGCGAGGGTGATCTCGACGTGGGTAATGCCGGGCAAGTCCTGAATTGCGTTCGTTACCGTGCGCAGACACTGTTCGTCACGCATGCCGATGATCCCGAATTCACATACCGTCATGTAACTAACCTCTCGAAAGTGCTGCCGCAGGGGCAGGTGGTGGCAATATGCCGCTCTTACATCCCTTGCAGAGCGTAGCGCGTGTCAAAGCGATCCCAGTCGGTAGATTCTCGCATGGTCCCCACGCCGTCGCCTGGCGAAACCGGGGACTGTTGGCTGGGCTGGTTCGATGGCGCCGCGCTGCCCAACCCCGGCAAGCTTGGTCTTGGCGTTGTCTTGCAATCGCCCGATGGCAGTCGTGTGGAGTTCTCCGAGCGTGGAGAGGGCACGGGGTGCAGCAACGAGGCGGAACTGCAGGCCGTGTGCGCCGCGCTCTCCCTCGCACATGCAGCGGGTGCGCAGCGCCTGGTCCTGAGTGGCGACAGCGATTTTGCGGTACGTCATGCGGCGGGCAGCGCCCACACGGCAGTGCCCAGGCTGATGGCGCTCATCGCCAGGGTTCAGGCTTTGGCCGGGTTGTTTGAGGCGATTGAGTGGCAATGGGTGCCACGGTATCGTAACGGTGACGCGGACCGGCTTTCGCGTGGGGCACTTGGTCTCGTACACAAGCCTGCACCGCACCCGGGGAAAGCGCTGGCGGCCAAGCGCCGGCGGCGCAAGCGCTGATTGGTCGCCGATTGACTGGCGGCATCGGCCTTGCCGTTGCTATAGTTCAGGGCTTAACTTTCAGCCGATACTTCACTTGCCCTCGCGCCGACGCGCCAGGCGGCTTCCGAACGGAATCCGGATCGCCGCGGTCAGAGTCCAGTGTATCGAGCAGATGTGGCTGCAACGTGTCTGCAGCCGACGAATACCCCTTGGAGAATGATTGATGCGCCAAGCAGAGCGCGCCATTTTTGATTTGCGCCGCGGCGTGCCCATCCTGTTGCGGGACGACGAGGGCGATACGCTGATCGCGCCGGTCGAGGGCTTTGGCGCCACCGCACTGGAAGACGCTCGTGTGCTTACCGGCTCCGCGCCGACACTGGTGCTTTCGCGCCATCGGCTGGCGAGCCTTGGTGTCGAGGTCAGCGATGTGTCGGCCACCCAGCACTTCGATTCGGCGCAGGCGCCCGGCTTCCCGCTGCTGACCCAGTTCGCACTCGGACGTGCTTCCGTATTGCCCAAGACGCCGCGTATCGCGCCTGTGCGTTCGACCGCTGCGGAGCGTGCAGGTCTGCTGCTGATGCGGCACGCTCAACTGGTGCCGGCTGCGCTTGCCTTTGCCGTGAGTGCCGGACAAGCGGAAGCGGTTGCGCAGCACCTTGCCGACGGTTCGCTGCTGGTCGTGAAGGTGACTTCTGCGATCGAGTTGTGTGAAAGCGGCCCCGGACAGCTCAAGCGCGTCAGCGATGCGCGTGTTCCGCTCGCGAAACTGGGCGACGCACGCTTCGTGCTGTTTCGCGAAGAGGACGGCGTGCGCGAGCATGTTGCCATCGTGCTTGGTGAGCGTGAGAACTGGGCCGATGCGGTTCCGGTGCGGGTGCATTCGTCCTGCCTGACCGGCGATATCTTTGGCAGCCAGCGTTGCGATTGCGGGGCGCAGTTGCGCAACGGTCTCACCACCATCTGTTCGATGGGGGGCGGGGTGCTGCTCTATCTCGCCCAGGAAGGGCGGGGGATCGGACTGGCCAACAAGCTGAGAGCATATCGACTGCAGGACGAAGGTCTGGATACGATCGACGCCGACCAGGTGATCGGTTTCAGCAAGGATGAGCGCGACTACCGGATCGCGCAGCAGATGCTCGACGATCTCGGCATTCCGCGCATCGAACTGCTGACGAACAATCCGGAGAAGGTGAGTGCCCTGCGCAAGGCCGGCATCGACGTCGTCAGTCGCCGTGCGCTTTTCGGCCAGCTCAACGACCACAACCAGCACTACCTGCGCACCAAGGCGGATCGGCACGGGCATCTGCTCGAGGAATTGCTGGCGCGCCCGGAGGGGCCAGGCGATCTGCCGGAGACCGATTCGGCGGCCTGTATCGCCAGCGGGCGCAAGTGAGCTTGCGTTCAGCCGGCGAGTGCCATCAGGCGGCTGGTCGGCGTCTGTAGCGCCGCCACGCAGACCGAGACTGATACCGAGGAGTTTTAGCTCGCATGAAGGAAATCACCGTCCGTGGAAACAGATGGCCTGTACGCAGAGTGATTGCCGCGGTGCTGATCGCGTTCTTTGTGCCGCTCGTGGGATCGACCGCGATGCATTTTGCCGGGGACGCGCAGGCAGCGGACTGGCGTACTGCACGGCGTGACAGCAGCGGGCTGGCGCCCGATCCGGCGGTGGTGGACGAGGCGGTGGTGCAGGTCTATGCCGCCCGCGCGGTACGCTGGCGCGGGATTTTCGGTGTGCATACCTGGATTGCCGCAAAGCCTCGCGGTGCAGCGGATTACACACGCTTCGAGGTGATGGGCTTTGGTGTCGCGCACGGGCGGAGTGCGGTCCGGGTGCGCGAGGGCATTCCGGACGGCTACTGGTTTGGCAGCGAGCCCGAACTGCTGCGTGATGTGCGCGGTGGAGCCGAGGTGGATGCCTTGATCGCACGGCTGCACGATGCGGCCGAACGCTATCCGCACGCCAACGAATACCGCATCTGGCCCGGCCCCAACAGCAATACCTTCATTGCCCACCTTGGTCGCGAAGTGCCCGAGCTCCGGCTTGAGCTGCCGCCGACGGCGATCGGGAAGGATTACCTGCCGGAAGGTGCCCTGTTCGGCGCTGCACCCAGCGGTTCCGGCGGGCAGGTATCGCTGTTCGGTCTGCTCGGGGTCACGCTTGCGGCCGAGGAAGGGATCGAATTGAGTCTGCTTGGGCTCAGCATCGGGGTGGACGCCTGGCCGCCTGCAATCAAGCTGCCCGGCATCGGCCGTATCGGCATGTCCGAACACATGCCCGACAGCGAGCGCTGGGGTGTCATTCGCATCGCGCCCTGAGCGTCAGGTGCTCCCCGGTCATCGGCGCCGCGCAGCAGGCGGGGCCATTCGGTACCAGACACCGACAGCGGACGTGAGACTCACGCCTGGGTGCGGGCCCGCGCAGGGATACCGATGGTCATGAGGCCAGCGGTCGCGCGCCAACACGGTTTGTCAGGCCTCAACCCGTCGCCGACGGGTAGGTCAGGGGGACTTCGGCCAAGGGGCCGAGGGCAGAAAGTGCCACGACGAAGCTGCTGCGCTGGTCAAGCAGCATTCCAGGTAATAAGGTCCCGCCTTTGCCCGCAGCACGCTGCTGCCGGCCGGGCGGGATTGTTGCATTCTGAAGGGAGAGTTCAATGGCTGAGTCCATGGATACGCCGGCACTTGCCCTCAGGGGGCTCATCGGTCGCAGCATCTCGACGGCGTGTGCGTTGCTGGCGGTGCTGGGCGGTGTGTTTTTTCTTGCCGAGGCGCTGATGTCGGTTACCAGCGTGATCGGGCGGGCATTGTTCAACCTGCCGGTGCCGGGCGACTACGAGCTGGTGCAGATGCTGTCGGCGATGGGTGTTGCGATGTGCCTGCCGTACTGCCAGCTGAAGCGTGGTCATGTATTCGTCGATTTCTTTACCGTGTGGGCACCGTCCTCGCTCAAGCGCGTGCTCGATGCGATTGCCGCACTGCTGCTTGCCGCGATGTCCTTCCTGCTCGCATGGCGTACCTGGGAGGGCATGCTGGAGATGCGCGAGTATGGCGAGACGTCGATGGTGATCGCCCTCCCGGTGTGGTGGGGCTATGTCCCGGTTGCGCCGTCATTCGCATTGCTCGGCATTGCCGCACTCCACACTTTTGCGCTTGATCTGCGCGGGAGTGATCACGCATGAGCGGAACCTCGATTGGTCTCGTCATGGGGGTGGCGATGCTGACCATGCTGGCACTGCGCGTGCAGATCGGCGTTGCCATGTTCCTGATCGGTGCGGCAGGCTATACATGGGTGTCGGGCTGGGATCCGCTGATCGCCTATCTGAAGAACGCGCCCTATGGTCGTTTTTCGCTGTACGACCTGTCGGTGGTGCCGCTGTTCCTGCTGATGGGTCAGTTCGCCACCCAGGGCGGCCTGTCGCGCGCGCTGTTCAAGGCCGGTAATGCCTTCATCGGCCACTGGCGTGGCGGCATGGCAATGGCGGGGGTTGCATCGTGTGCCGGCTTTGGCGCGATCTGCGGGTCGTCGCTTGCAACCGCGGCGACCATGTCGCATGTGGTACTGCCCGAGTTGAAGCGTCATCAGTACAAGCCAAGCCTGGCTGCAGGCTCACTGGCGGCGGGCGGCACGCTCGGCATTCTGATTCCGCCCTCGGTGCCGCTGGTGATCTATGCAATTCTTGCCGAGCAGAACATTGCCAAGCTTTTCCTGGCTGCCTTCGTGCCCGGCGTGCTGGCCGCGATGGGCTACATGCTGGTGATCGCCTTTGTGACCCGAATTGATCCTGCTGCAGCTGGCCCGGGGACGGCAAAGCATTCGTGGGGCGAGCGGCTGGTGACGCTGATGGAGACCTGGCCGGTGTTGCTGATCTTTCTGGTTGTCATCGGCGGGATTTACGGTGGCGTATTCACCCCGACCGAAGCGGCATCCGTGGGCGTGCTGGCGACTGGTATTGCGGCGTGGCGGTCGGGTGGGCTGAAGGGGCCGGCTTTCCTGGAGTGCCTGTACGGGACGGCAAAGGGAACGGGGATGATGTTTCTTATCCTGCTCGGCGCAGACATGCTGAACTCCTTCATGGCCGTGAGCCAGATGCCGCAGGAGGCGGCCGCCTGGGTGCAGGAAATGGGCTTCGGGCCCTTCACCGTCATGCTCGCCATCATCGTGATCTACATCCTGCTGGGGTGCGTGATGGACAGCCTGTCGATGATCCTGCTCACTGTGCCCATCTTTCTGCCGATCGTGCTCGGCATGGAGTACTGGGGGCTTGGCATGGAAGAGAAGGCGATCTGGTTCGGCATGGTTGCACTCGTGGTCATGGAGATTGGCCTGATTACCCCCCCAGTGGGGATGAACGTCTACATCATCAACGGGATCGCGAAAGACATTCCGATGGCAACCATCTTCCGTGGGGTGATGCCCTTCCTGGCCTCCGACATCGTGCGAATCTCCCTGCTGGTGTTCTTTCCGGGCATTTCGCTGGTGGCGCTACGCATCTTCAACTGATGCGCGAGGGCGCCCGTTTGCCAGCATTCAACCCCCACTGCAGGGGATGTAAGGGACATCCGGGCTGGTCTGGGCGCCATTTTTCGGACAAGCTGTCGAAGTTCGATCCATTCTCCCGCGTTCACGCCGATGTCCATCCTCCTTCCCCTCGCACAGCTGAGTGACGCCGCCGCGTCGCGGCCCGCGCAGCACCACGTCGTACTCGCGCTGTGCGCCGACTGGTGCGGTACCTGTCGTTCATTCCGTCCCGTGCTGGAGCAGCTTGCCGCAGAGCACCCGCATATCGTGTTCTCGTGGCTGGATATCGAGGATGAGGCGGATCTGGCCAATGATCTGGACGTCGAGACCTTTCCGACGCTGGCGATTTTCCGTGATGGCGCGCCACTGTACTTCGGCGCATCCTTGCCGATGGCGGACGTGGTTGCCAAACTGATCCGCGCGGCCGAGGCGGCTGGCGGGCCGTTGTCGCCGATTCC
Organism: Parazoarcus sp. PS-13 R2A; assembly: GCF_057621855.1. NCBI lineage: Bacteria > Pseudomonadati > Pseudomonadota > Betaproteobacteria > Rhodocyclales > Zoogloeaceae > Parazoarcus > Parazoarcus sp. PS-13 R2A. The sequence continues at coordinate 157,079 of NZ_JBYEXN010000010.1, read as the reverse complement.
GCCGGAGATTGCCGACATGGCGGACGCGCTGTTTGCAAGCGCCACAGATCGCGCGGTATTGCAGGGACGCTGACCGATGAGCTCCCGGCCGACGGCTGACAAGGGTATATTCCGCCCTCTGCCAACGGCCAGGTCCGTTCGACTCGCATCGGCTGCTTTCCATCGGGACGGCCTCAACACCCAAGGACATCATGCCCATTCCCACCATCGACCCCTCTACCTACGCAGACCAGCTCGCGGACAAGGTGTCGCAGTTCAAGCACAACTTTGCGGCCTTCGCGCTTCCCGAACCCGAGGTGTTTGCCTCCGAGCCCTTGCACTACCGCATGCGCGCCGAGTTCAGGATGTGGCACGACGGCGAGCGGATCGATTACGCCATGTTCGACCCTGCCGAGCCCAAGGTGCCGGTGACGATCGAGCAGTTCCCGCAAGCCTGCGAATCCATCAGTGCAATGATGCCGCGACTGCGCGAGCGTCTGCAGGGCAGCCAGGTACTCAGGCACCGTCTGTTTCAGGTCGAGTTTCTGGCGACGCTGAGCGGCGAGATGCTGATCACGCTGGTGTACCACCGCCCGCTGGACGAGAGCTGGGAGCCGGCCGCCCGCGAGCTGGCGGCTGAGCTCGGCGTGAAGCTGATCGGACGCAGCCGCAAGCAGAAGATCGTGCTTGAGCAGGACTGGGTGCTGGAATCCTTCGAGCTCAACGGACGTCAGCTGCGCTACCAGCAGATCGAAGGCAGCTTTACCCAGCCCAATGCCGGCGTGAATCGCAAGATGCTGGGCTGGGCCTGCGCCCAGGCTGCCAGTCTGGACGGCGATCTGCTCGAGCTTTACTGCGGCAATGGCAACTTTACCGTCGCGCTTGCGCCGTGCTTCGGCCGTGTGCTCGCGACCGAGGTGAGCAAGACTTCGGTGGGCGCCGCGAACTACAACCTGCTGACGAACGGCATCGACAATGTGCAGATGGTGCGCATGTCGAGCGAGGAGATCAGCGGCGCGCTGGCCCGCACGCGCGAGTACCTGCGCATGAAGGACGTCGATCTCGACAGGTATCGCTTCACCACGCTGTTTGTCGATCCGCCGCGCAGCGGACTGGACGCACCCACGGTGGAACTGGCACGCGGTTTCGACCGCATCCTGTACATTTCATGCAATCCGCAGACGCTGCAGGACAACGTCGCTGCGCTGCAGGACACGCACCAGATCAGCGCTGCAGCGGTGTTCGACCAGTTTCCGTACACGCACCACCTCGAATGCGGGCTGCTGCTGACACGCCGCTGACCCACAGAAGCCGGAAAATGAATGTTGCGCGGGCGGTGCCCGCACACATCGAGACACGAAGTATCAAAGGAGCAGCACATGGCACGATTGAAGGTTTCGCATAAAACGGTCTATCGCTACAGCGAGCCGGTCGCATTCAGCGAGCACCGCTTCATGTGCCGTCCGCGGGACAGTCACGACCTGCGCCTGGTCGATACCGGGATCAGCATCAATCCGCCGGCCAAGCTGCGCTGGATTCACGATGTGTTCAGCAATTCGGTGCTGATTGCGAGCTTTGAAGAGCAGGCTTCAGAACTGGTGTTCGACTCCACCTTCGTGGCCGAGCACTATCCGTCCGCGCCCGATGTCGACATGATCGAAACCTATGCGGAGCGGCTCCCGTTCAGTTACGACGCCAGTGAGATACCCGATCTGGCCCGCTGCAACGAGCGCCAGTACAAGGACCCCGAGCACCGGGTCGACGCCTGGGTGCGCAAGGTGTGCGCCGACGCCGGCACTGACCGCACGCTGGACGTGCTGATTGCCATTACCCATGCGATCAAGGCCCAGTTTACCTACGAGTCGCGCGACGAGGAGGGCACCCGCACGCCGATCGAAACCCTCAATCTCGGTAGCGGCAGTTGCCGCGATTTCGCCCTGTTCATGATGGAGGCTGTACGCAGTCTCGGTCTGGCAGCGCGCTTCGTGTCCGGTTACCTCTACGACGAGTCCCTGCTGGGTGCCGAAAGCGGCATGGTTGGCGGTGGCGCGTCGCATGCCTGGGTGCATGTCTATCTGCCGGGCGCGGGCTGGCTGCCGTTCGATCCGACCAACGCAATCGTCGGTGGACGCAACCTGATCCGGGTTGCCGTGGTGCGCGACCCTTCACAGGCGGCGCCGCTGACGGGCAGCTACATCGGTTCGCCGGACGCCTTCAGGGGCATGACGGTTGAAGTCAAAGTGACGGTGGAATCGGCAGCGCCCGAGAACACAGCCTGATCGCCTTGTCGTGAGCGTTTCCCCTAGCGCTCACTGACTGTGTTGTCAGGACATGTTTCCGGCCCGAACGAATCCGTTCGGCGTGGCTCACAGCCATTGTCTTTACTGTGACGAACCGGAAACGTGGCAACTGCTGCCGTTTGCGACGCATCGTCCGAGAAAGGGAGCAGTCGTGTATCACGGCGAAAGATTCAACAGCTACAGCCACCTCGTGGGTACACTGCTCGCGCTCACCGGCGCAGTCGTGCTGATCGTGATCGGCGCGCTGAGCGGCGATCCGTGGAAGATCGTCAGCTTTACCATCTATGGCGCCACCCTGGTCATGCTGTATGGCTTCTCCACCGCCTATCACAGCACCAAGGGCGACTTGAAGCGCTTCTTCCGCAAGCTCGACCACAACGCCATCTACCTGCTGATCGCAGGCACCTATACGCCCTTTACGCTGGTCAGTTTGCGCGGGCCATGGGGGTGGTCGCTGTTCGGCGTGATCTGGGGGCTGGCGCTGGTGGGGATCGTCCAGGAGTTCGTGCTCGGAAAGCGCACACGAGCGCTGTCGCTGGTGCTGTATGTGCTGATGGGCTGGGCCGCACTGGCGGCGATCTTCCCACTGATCGAAGCCCTGTCACCTGCAGGCTTTGCCTGGGTTGCGGTGGGCGGGCTCATCTATACGCTGGGGATCGTGTTTTACGTCTTCGATGAAAAGTTCGCCCACTGGCACGGTATCTGGCACCTGTTTGTGATCGCAGGAAGTGCCGTGCATTACTTTGCGATTCTGTTCTACGTGGCCTGAGGGCTGCGGTTCGCCCTTGCCGCAGTGCGTCTTCCGTCGCGTCCCTGCGCATCGGGACAGCGCAGAGACGGGCGGGGTGACGGCGGGTGCAGCGAATTCAGTAGGGCCTGAGAAAGTCCACTTCGCCTTTCAGCGCTTCACCCGCATTGAATCTGCGCAGATTCTCGACAAACAGTTCGCAGATCAGGGATGGAAGGGTGGGGCCGGCAATATGCCCGGTGAGGGTCAGGTTTGGCGTTGTCCAGAACGGATGCGCCGCAGGCAGGGGTTCCTCGCGAAAGACATCCAGCACGGCGCCCGCGAGCCGGCCCTGTTCGAGTGCGCTGATCAGCGCGCGGTCGACAACTGCGCTGCCGCGCCCAACGTTGATGAAGATCGCACCGGGCTTGAGCGCAGCGAAGAAGGCGTCGTCGAAGATGTCAGTGGTCGCTGCCGTGTCCGGCAGGATGTTCACCACGAAGTCTGCATCGGCAGCCGCGGTGCACAGATCGTCCATCGTCACCACGGTATCGAAATGCGTGACGGGCTTTGTGCTCGTCGCAACGCCGGTCAGGCGGACGCCGAACGGCCGCAGAAAGCCTGCCACCGCTTGCCCGATTTCGCCCGCACCAACAATCAGGACTTTGCTGCCGGACAGGATTCCCGGCGCCACGGCATTCCATTCACGCCTGGTCTGGCTCAGTGCGCGCGCGCGTGTTTGCTGTGTGTGTTCCAGCAGGCGCGCAAGAACATACTCCGCAATCGGTTGACCGAAAATGCCGACCGCCCGGCTGAGCCGGTAATCCGTGGGCAGGCCTGTCGCCAGCAAAGGCCTGATTCCGGCCCATGTCGACTGAAGCCAGCGCGGTTTGCACCCTTTGCTCAGCAGCTTGGCGGCCGTGTCTGGTGAGCCAAACCAGATATCGCAGCGTCGCACCGATTCGAGATCATCCAGCTCTTCGACGAACTCGATTTCAGCGGCTGACAGTGCAAGCAGACGCTTGATCTCAGTTGCCTGTGAGTCGAAGAGCAGAACGGCGGTTGTCATGTGAAAACTCCAGCGCAAGTGGGCTGCAATGGTGAGACCCGGAGTCCGGTCGCGTCAATGGCAGCGGTCTTTTCCCTGAAAGCAGGCCCTGCCGGGTGCGCTGCAGCAGTAAAATGGCGCGATGACTGAGATGACAAGCAGCGAGTCCGACGGGCTCGACGAATCTGCGCCGATCAAAGAGGCGCGACTGTGGTGCGACGACGGCTGGACCGCGCGCGTGATCAAGAACGAAGATGACGAGGGCTGGGCGGTGTCGATGACCATCGACGGCGAACCCGAGCCAGCGCTGGTCGGCCCGTGGACGATGGGGCGCGACAAGAAGAATCCAAAGCCGCTCGACGCCAACGCGTTCAATACGCTGGTCAAGACCGCGTCCGAGTTCAGGCGTCGGCACGAGCAGCAACTGCACGCGATGTTTCACAAGAAGGTCACGGTGAATAGCGACGACGGCCGCATCGACGTCACGCTCGATATCGAACCCGACGAGTACGACCCCTACGCGATGCTCGCCGCCTTTGATGCCAATGGCGAGGAGCTGGCGCGGCTGAGGGTGTCGGCGGGCTTCAAGCTCACCACCAGCAGCGCAAACGCATGGGTTGCGAACGAATTTCGCAAACCGGCCTGAGGCTCAGCGATGAAACAGGCGCGGCAGGATGCCGGGAAGGGCCCGCGGCGGCTTTCGGTATTGAGCGGGCTGTGGCCATTTCTGCGTCCCTACCGCGTGCGTATCGCACTGGCCTTCGTGCTGCTGTGCGTGGCGTCGGGCACCATCCTGCTCGTTCCGCTGGCGTTTCGCGATCTCATCGATTTCGGCTTCGGGGCGCAAAGCCGTGAGGCGGCGGGCAAGGGGCTGCTCGGGGCGCTGAGTCTGAACGGCCATTTCGTGGCGTTGTTCGGGCTGGCCAGCCTGTGGGCGCTCGCGGTGGCGATGCGCTATTACACCGTGTCCTGGGTGGGCGAGCGCGCAACGGCGGACTTGCGCAATGCGGTGTATGCGCGGGTGCTGTCGCAGTCGCCGCAGTTCTTCGAGACCTTGCAGACTGGCGAGGTGCTGTCGCGCCTGACTGGCGACACCACGCTGATCCAGACCGTGGTCGGCAGTTCGATCTCGATGGGGCTGCGCAGCCTGTTCCAGTTCATCGGCGGCATGATCATGCTGGCCGTGACCAGCTTCTATCTGTTTTCCCTCAACCTGGTGCTGATGGTCCTGCTGGTGCTGCCGATCATGGTCATCGGGCGCAAGGTGCGGCGCCTGTCGCGCGAATCGCAGGACCGCATTGCCGATACGTCGGCGCTGGCCGGCGAGATCCTGAATGCCATGCCCACGGTGCAGGCCTGTACCCAGGAGCAGGAAGAGGCGCGGCGTTATTCAGACCGCACCGAAACCAGCTTCGTCACTGCAATCCGTCGCACGCGGGTGCGTGCCGCGCTGACGGCGCTGATCATCACCGCGGTGATGGGGACGATCATCTTCGTGCTGTGGATCGGTGCGCGCCAGGTGCACGACGGCCTGATGACCGGTGGCGAGCTGGCCTCCTTCGTGCTCTATGCGGCGCTGGTGGCAGGCGGGGTGGGGACCATGGCGGAAGTATGGGGCGACGTGATGCGCGCGGCTGGCGCGACCGAGCGTCTGCTCGATCTGCTGCATGCCGAATCCGCCATCCGCGAGCAGGACGAACCCGAACAGCCGGCGCCCGCGGCGCAGGTTGGCATCCGGCTCGATCATGTGGTGTTCGCCTATCCCGGTCGCCCGCAGGTGCGTGCGCTGGACGACATCAGCCTCGACATCCGTCCGGGTGAGCGTGTTGCGCTGGTGGGGCCGTCGGGTGCGGGCAAGACCAGTCTGTTCCAGCTCCTGCTGCGCTACTACGACGTGACCGGCGGCAGCGTGCTGATCAACGGGCAGGACATCCGCCAGCTCAGTCTGCACGATCTGCGCAAGGACATCGCCATCGTGCCGCAGGACCCGGTGATCTTCTCCGCCAACGCGCTGGAGAACATCCGCTACGGGCGCATGGATGCGACCGACGAAGAAGTGATGCAGGCGGCGCGCGCGGCACTGGTGGATGAATTCATCGGCCGTCTGCCCGAGGGCTACCAGACCTTCCTCGGCGAGCGCGGCACGCGGCTGTCGGGCGGGCAGCGCCAGCGCATTGCCATTGCACGTGCGATTCTCAAGCATGCACGTCTGCTGCTGCTGGACGAGGCCACCAGTGCGCTCGATGCCGAATCCGAGATCCTCGTGCAGCAGGGGCTGAACGCCGCGATGGAGGGGCGCACCACGCTGATCATCGCCCATCGCCTCGCCACCGTGCAGAAGGTCGATCGCATCGTGGTGATGGAGGGCGGGCGTGTCGTCGAAACCGGCACCCCGGAAGATCTGCGCAAGCAGGGTGGGCTGTATTCCCGGCTCGCGGCGCTGCAACTGGACCTCTGAGCGGGGCGGGCGCGCGGCCATCGCAACCTGGGTCAGGGCTCCCTGCTGCCCAGGCTCGACAGCAGGATGATCTCGATTTCCTCGGTGATTTCCTCCTGGCGCGCCCGGTTGCTGCGCCGGCCAAGCTCTTCGAGCTGTTCGTCGATGCGGTGGCCGGCTTGCTCCATGTGTTCGAGCCTGAGCTGGTTCTCGTGCAGCAGCGCGTCATACAGTGCGCCACCGAGCGCAGTTTCGAGAAACTGATCGATCAGGCCGGCGTGAAACCCCTGCGGCGACAGATTCAGCTGCAGTGCATGGCTGCGACGCGGCCCGTCCCGGCGCGGCTCGGGTGCGGGCAGCAGCGAATGGTGTTTCGTGCCGCCTTCCACCAGATAGAGCAGGCTGAGTGCGGGCGGACCGAACGGGCGTGCTCCCTTGAGCAAGGGGGTGAGCTGAGCGACGAGGTTTGCCAGTACGTTCCGCACCTCATCCGCAAACCCCGCACCGGGGATACTGGCTGCGAAGTCGCGGGTCCAGGCGTCGGCAAGGCGGCTGCCGACGAGCACGATCTGCGCGTCCTCGCGGATGCTTTCCGCTGCAGCAATCAGGCGCTGGTTGAGGTCGCCGCAGAATCCGCGCTCGGAACCGATCAGGCACACGACTTCGCCATGAGGGGCGGCGGGCGCGATGTGGCCGGAATAGTCGGCAATGAAATCGGCCAGAGTGTGTTCCACGATGTCGGCGGCGGCGCGCTGGGCGTCGATGAAGGTATTGATGCGGCGGCTCTCGACGAGGGCGAGGTTCTTCATCGCGCCGAGCAGCTCGCCGATGTCGGCGAGGCTGTCGATATGGTTCTCCAGCTCGCGGCGTTTGCTCATGCTTGTTCGGCGGCGGTGCTCAGCCAGCCGCGCACCGCCGTCAGCCATTCGGCGCGCGGGCTGTCGAGCGTGAGGCCAGTGCCTGCCGCACCGGTGCGCAGGCGGTGCAGCGCGGTGTCGAGCTCACCATCGTCGAGTCCGTCGAGCAGCGTCTCGTTGCAGGCGATGAGCCAGGCGAGCTGGTCGAGGGCGCTGTGAGGGTCGAGGCGGTCCTGGGCGAGGATGTCGCGCAGCAGCCGTCCGCGTCGGATACGGGCTTCCATCGAGGCTTCGAGCTTGGCGCCGAAACGGGTGAACACTTCGAGTTCGAGAAACTGCAGGTAGTCCAGCTTCATGCGTCCGGCTTCGCGCTTGATGGCCTCGTGCTGGGCCTTGCCGCCGATGCGCGAGACCGAGCGCGTGATGTCGATGGCAGGCAGCACGCCACGGGCGAACTGCTTGCTGTCGAAGTGGATCTGGCCGTCGGTAATCGAGATCAGGTTGGTCGGGATGTAGGCCGCAATCTCGCCCTGCTCGGTCTCGGCGATCGGCAACGCGGTCATGCTGCCGCCACCATTGGCCGCGCTGAGGCGGGTGGAGCGCTCGAGCAGCCGTGCGTGCAGATAGAAGATGTCGGCCGGATAGGCTTCGCGCCCCGGCGGGCGGCGCAGCAGCAGCGACAGCTCGCGATACGCCCGCGCATGGGTGGTGAGGTCGTCATACACGATCAGGGCGTCGTGGCCGGCGTTCATCCAGTCTTCGGCAATCGCGCAGCCGGCGAATGGGGCCAGGTAGCGGATGCCGGTGCTGGCCGTGGCTTCGGCCACGACCAGGGTGGTGTAGGCGAGTGCGCCGTGGGCACGCAGGGTATCGATGGTCTGCACGACGGATGAGCGCTTCTGCCCGATCATGACGTACAGGCAGCGCACGTTCTGGTCGCGCTGGCTGATGACGGCGTCCAGTGCGAGTGCGCTCTTGCCGGTGCCGTTGTCTCCAATCAGCAGCTGGCGCTGGCCGCGGCCGATCGGAATGAGGGTGTCGACGATCTTGCTGCCGGTGTAGAGCGGGCGGTCGACGAAATCGCGCGCGATGATTGGTGGGGAGTCGCCCTCCACCGCGCGGCGGCCGCTGCAGTCGGGCGCCGTGCCGCCATCGAGTGGCATGCCCAACGGGTCGATGACCCTGCCCAGCAGGCCGTCGCCTGTCGGCATGGTGAGGATGTCGCCGGACTGGCGTGCCTCGCAGCCGGGCATGAGCGCGGGTGTGGTAGTGAGCAGAATGGCGCCGATACGGTCGGGCGCGAGATGAAAGACCAGCGCCTCGCTGCCATCCGAGATCCTGACGATGCCATCCATGCGCGCCGAAGGCAGGCCTTCGATCCACACCACGCCATCGCCGACCGAAGTCACCTTGCCGCGCTCGACGATGCGCAAGCGCGGGCTGTAGCTGGCGCTGTCCGCTGGCGCGGGCGGATCAAGATGCTCAGCACGCACGGCGGGCTCCCGAACGGAAAAACGCCAGCTCGTCGGCAAGGCTCGCGGCAAGCATCCAGGGGCCGATGCCAACGCGCAGCCCCGACTGCATGGACTCATCGATCTGTTTCGTCATCGGCAGGCTGCGGCCCAGCGTGTCCGTGAGGGCCTTAAGCAGACGCGACTCGTCGGCCTCGCTCAGGGCGCGCGCGGTGGTGAGCTGCAGGCTGGCCTCGGGCGCAGCGGCAGCGTCGTGCAAGGCCTCGAGCTGCTCGGCGGGCAGTGTGGCGAGATCCTCGATGAGCATGTCCACAAGCCGGGTGTCGAGCTCGTCACCGGACAGCCGGCCGAGCAGACGGCTGACGAAACTCAGGGCGGCGGCGCGTGCGGCATCGCCTGCCTTGCGACCGGCATCGGCCGTCTGCTTTTCGACAAGCGCAACCTGGCGCTCGCGCTCTGCGGCCAGTTCTGCATCGAGCTTGGCCATGAGGCGGCGGCGTTCTGCTGCGATCTCGTCTCCCAGTCTGGCCATGTCGGCTGCCTGTGCGCTGTCCTGTTCGGCGAGCTTGCGCTCGTAGTCCTGACGCAGGGTTTCCGCGCGCGCCTCGGCGTCACGGGCGTCGCTCAGTGCCTTCTCGATTCCCTCGCGGCGGCGGGCGATCACGTCGAGCACCGGCCGGTACAGGAAGCGCTTGAGCAGCCATACCAGCACCAGAAAATTGACGATCTGGAGCAGGAAAGTCGTCCAGTCCAGTTGCATGATCGGTCGTCCTTACTTGAGCAGGTATTCGAGCAGCGGGTTGCGAAACAGCACGATGAGCACCACCACCAGCACATAGATGGCCAGCGATTCGATCATTGCCAGACCGATGAAGAGCAGGCGCGAGATGGACTTCTCGGCTTCGGGCTGGCGCGCAATCGCGTCGAGCGCCTGGCTGATGGCGCGGCCCATGGCCAGCGCCGGAAAGAACACGCCGAGCGCGATGGCAAACAGCGCGCCAACCGTGGACAGCGTGGTGAAATAGGTCATGTCGTTCATGAAGAGACTCCTGCCTTGATACGGGATGATCGGGTTTGCTGCGACTGGATGCCGCCCGAGATGTACACCAGCGCCAGCATGCCGAAGATGTAGGCCTGCACCAGCGCTTCGACGATGTGCAGGGCGAGCACCGGCACCGGCACCAGGAAACCGGCGACCAGCAGCACAAGGATCGCGGCGGTCTCCAGGCTCATGACGTTGCCGAACAGGCGCACGGCCAGCGCTACGGTGCGCGAGATCTCGCTGATGATGTGGAAGGGCAGCATGATCGGGCTGGGCTGAACGTAGTGCGCGAGATAGGCGCGAAGCCCTTCGCCACGGATGCCGAACCAATGCACCGACAGGAACACCAGTATCGCCAGGGCTGCCGTGGTGGAGAGATCCCCCGTCGGCGAACTTGCGCCGGGCAGCACGCCCACCAGGTTGGCAATGGCAATGAAGATCCACAGCGTGCCGATGAAGGGCAGCAGACGCACGCCGTAGTCGGGCAGGGTGTCGTCAATGGCGTCGTGGATGGTGCCGACGATACCCTCGAGCAGGGTCTGGAAGGTGCCGGGGTCGAGCTTCAGGCGTCGGGTCGCAAGCGCGCACAGCACGGTGAGGCCGAGCATCACCGCCCAGGTCGTGGCCACCGGGCGGGTGATCGCCAGGGGGCCGATGGTGAAGATGATCGATTCGGTATCCATGGTCGGCTCAGTCGGTCAGTGCCGGAGATCGGGCGTTCATGGGTGCTCCTCCAGATAGCGATAGACGTTGATGCCGCCGATGACCACGCCGAGCAGGATCAGGCTCACCGTCCACCGCACCGAATAGCCTTCGGCAAGGCCGTCGAGCCAGCGCCCAAGATAGGCGCCGCCGACCACCGGCAGCACGAACAGGCCAGCGATGGTGCCCATGAACACGGTATAGCCGAGCACGCTGCGACGCTCGCGCTCGCCCTTCTCGATGCGGGCGACGTCCTTGTCCACCGCGTCGTTGAGCGCTTCGCGACGGGACGCTGCAGGTGTGTTCCCGTCTGGGTGGCCGGATGTGTCTGCAGGCGTGTCCCTGGGCTCTGCGGGGCGCATCATCTTCGCTCCAGATCCCACAGCCGTTGTGCGAGTGCGGTTTCCAGCTGGTCGAGGTTGTGTCTCAGGTCGGCGTGCTGCCGGGCCTCGCGTTCGAGCGCTGCATCCAGTTCGGCACGGACCCTGCTCAGCTCCTCACCCACGACGAAGCTGTGGGTGGCGATGGCGAGGACGTTGTCGGCAAAGCGCAAGGTGCCACCAGGCAGTGCGAGGTAGCGCCAGCGGGCCGCCCCGGCTTCGCGGAAGCGGGCGAGGCCGGGTGCCAGTATCGTGGCCATGGGGATATGGTCCGACATGAGCCCGAACTGCCCCGAGGCATCGCTGCCGACGAAGCTGGCGACTGCATCGAAGCGGGTCTGCAAGGTCGCGCTGGCGATGTGCAGGCTGAAGGTGCTCATCTGCCTGTCCCCTGCATGCTGCCGCGCATGTAGCAGTCGGCCTCGGGCACCGAATCGTGATCGCCGCGCAGAAAGGCTTCGCAGTCGTCCAGGGTGTCGCCGAGCGGCACCGATACCCCGGGAATGCCGGTGTGCGGGCTGACGACGTGGAAGGGCTGGGTCAGGTAGCGTTGCAGCCGCCGCGCGCGCCCGACGATGCGGCGGTCGGTCTCGGACAGCGATTCGACGCCGAGCATGGCAATGATGTCTTCCAGTTCGCGATAGCGGGCGAGGTGTTCGCGCACGTTCTCGGCCACGTGGTAATGACGTTCGCCGAGGAAGTGGCGATCCATCATCTTGCTGTTCGACAGCAGCGGGTCGACCGCAGGGTAGATGCCTTTTGCGGCCTGGTTGCGCGACAGCACCACCATGGTGTCGAGGTGGCTGTAGATGGCGTTCACGGCAGGGTCGGTCATGTCGTCGGCGGGGACATACACGGCCTGCACCGAGGTGATGTTGCCGGCCGCGCTCGAGGAGATGCGTTCTTCGAGTTCGGCGACCTCGGACAGCAGTGTGGGCTGGTAGCCGACGGTTGCCGGCATGCGCCCGAGCAGGCCGGAGATCTCGCTGCCGGCCTGGACGAAGCGGAACACGTTGTCGATCAGCAGTAGCACGTCCTTGCCCACCGTGTCGCGCAGGTATTCGGCGTAGGTCAGGCCGGTGAGGCCGACGCGAAAGCGCACGCCGGGCGATTCGTCCATCTGTCCGAACACCATGATCGTGCGCGGCATGACGCCGGCCTCGCGCATGTCGTGCCACAGTTCGTGACCTTCGCGGATGCGCTCGCCGATGCCCGCAAACACCGATACGCCTTCATGCAGCTGAATGACGGCGTTCATGAATTCGGTGATGAGCACGGTCTTGCCCACGCCTGCACCGCCAAAAAGGCCGGTCTTGCCGCCACGCACGAACGGGCAGAGCAGATCGATGACCTTGATGCCGGTCTCCAGCACGCTCTCGGCGGCGCGTGCGTCGGCAAGCGGGCCGGGCGGGGCGACCAGGGGGCGGTACGCTGTGGTGTCGATGGGGGCTTCGCCATCGAGCGGATTGCCGAAGACGTCGAGGAGGCGTCCGAGGCAGGCCGACGCGACCGGGATCTGCAACGGGCCGCCGGTATCCATGACCGGCATGCCGCGCGCCAGACCCGCCGTGCGGTGCAGTGCGATGGCCCGGACATGGCCCTCCCCGAGTTCGCGGAACACTTCGAGGATGCAGCGCTCGCCATTGGGCTGGGCGTAAAGCGCCCGGTGCAGGGGCGGCGGCACGTCGCACACGATATCGACCACCGGGCCTTTGACCGCCTCGATGGTGCCGATTTTGCGAACGGGTGGTACGGGAGTCATGGAACTGCCGAATGCTGTCGCCATTGGCATCATGCTACGCCGCTTCATGCCTGGATTAAATGGCGTGGAAGGTTTTCGGCAAACGAAATGTCCGATGTCGCGATCAGCCGCGGTGATGCCCGCTCACCACAGGACAGGGGTGGCGCGCTCAGCCTGCAAGGGGCGAAGGCGCCGTCGCCGGGCCTGCTGTCATGTCATGCGTGATCGCGTCCGCTGCCCTGTGTGCAGGCCGCATCGATCAGTTGCCGTGCGATGCTCAAGGGCGCGGGCAACAAGGGGAGTGCGCTGGGCAGGAACCAGTCTGCGGCCTCGATCTCGGACGGTTCCGGTGTGATCTCGCCGCCCGCGTAGTCGGCGAAGAAGGCGAGCATCAGCGAATTGGGGAAGGGCCAGGACTGGCTGTGAAAGTAGCGCAGATTGGTGATTTCGATCCCCACCTCTTCGCGCACCTCGCGCACGGCACACTGCTCCAGGGTTTCGCCGGCCTCGACAAAGCCGGCCAGCGCGCTGAAGACACCCGGTGCGAAGTGCGGACTGCGTGCCAGCAGGAGTTCTTCACCACGGCGTATCAGCACCATGACCGCAGGGGAAATGCGCGGGTAGGCCACCAGCCCGCAGGCACTGCAGGTCATGACCCGTTCGCCCGCCGCCATTTGGGTTGGGGTGCCGCAGCGCCCGCAGAAGCGGTGGTTGCGCTGCCAGTCCAGGAGCTGGGTCGCGCGTCCGGCAAGCGCAAATGCTTCGGCACCGGCCAGCCCGAAGAGGGCGCGCACGGGAGTCAGTTCGGCGTTGAGGCCGGATGGCAGCGTGTCGATATCGGCCGCATAACATGGCGCGCCCTGCCATTCGCCGATCAGCAAGGCGTCGGCGGGGCTGTCGAGTTCGTGTGGCAGGCCGAACGGAAACGCGGTCACGCCGGTCGGATCGTTGACGGTCAGCAGCCGGTTTTCGTGGCGAAGCAGCCAGTAGCACGATGTGCTCATGACAGTGCCTGTGTTCGCATGTCTGGACCGGTGTTCTGCTTGCCGGGTCTGTCGTTCTTCAACTTGCGTACTCCTTGTCGTCGAGGCGCGACCGTCAGTCTATGTTTCTGCGGCGAGCGCGTCACTGCAGCGTGCGTTCGAGCGCGACAGCGCGCGCGATAACGCCGCGGTGCTGGCATAACCGCTGTCGCGCGCGGCCTGTTTGAGACCGGCGCCGCTGCGTACGGCCTGGCTCGCAATCGACAGCCTGACCTGTGCCAGGTACTTGCCCGGCGGCTGGTGCATCAGTTCGCGAAAGCGCGTGGCGAACGCGGTGCGAGACATGCCGGCTTCCTCGGCAAGCATCTCCAGTGTCCATTGCGTCTGCGGCGCCGCATGGATCGCGACCAGGGCACGGGCGATACGGGTGTCGGCAAGGCCATTGAACAGTCCGCTCGTTGTCTGAGGCTGGGCAACGAGGTGACGCAGCAGGCCGATGAAAAGAATGTCGCCCGCACGGTCGAGCAGTGCCGGCTGTCCGCAACGCGGGTTGCTCAGTTCGGATGCGATCAGGCGCACGACGTAGCCCAGCGAGGCATCGGATTCGTCGAGCTCGAGAACCAGCGGTTTGGAGAACTCGTTGAGCAGCAGGGCGGCGGCAGGCCCCTCCAGCGCGGCCTCGGCGCACATCAGCGCATCGGGCTCCGATACCGTGATCGAGTGCGCAATGTCGGCGCGGCAGACGACGATCGCGGGCGCGTTTGCACGGGCGTCCGGATTTGCCTGAGTCTGCAGGCGGATGTCACCTTGCGCGATCAGGTGCAGGTGCAGACGGGATGCCTGGGCGGCATCGAAGCTGAGCGTCGATAAACCACTGCGCGGACGCATGACGCCGACGCGCGGTGCGAGACCGTCAATCAGGGCGGAGAGTCTGTCGAGGCGATTAGGCATGTCGTGATTGATCACTGTGTTTGTACGAACTGCAATCAAAATAGTATTTTGTGTTGCAATAAGTACATCATAATGCATCCGTCGGATCAAGCACGACGTCTGTTGCAACAACACGGACTCGTGTCCGGATCCTTTTTCCGGTGCTGCTTTACGGTGGCGCCTCAAACCGATTTCATGGATGAGAAACAATGACCGTAAATGCCCTGATTCCCCGCCAGCCCGTCCCCGCACTCAACGTCCCGCTGATCGATGGCAGTCGTTTCGTCCTGGGCGCTGCGCCCGGCGAACGCTTCGATCTGGTCGTTTTCTATCGTGGCCTGCATTGCCCGATCTGTGCCAAGTACCTGGTCGAACTCGAGCGCCTGGCACCGCAGTTTGCTGAGCGCGGCGTACAGATCATTGCCGTCAGCAGTGACGACGAGGAGCGCGCCAAGCTGATGGCCGAGAAGGTCAGCGCCAGCGGCATCAAGTTCGGCTATGGCCTGAACCTTCACAGTGCGCGCCAGTGGGGCCTGTATATCAGCACCTCGCGTGGCAAGACCTCGATCGGTATCGAGGAGCCGGGGCTCTTCAGCGAGCCGGGTGTATTCCTCGTTCGTCCCGACGGCACGCTGTACTACGGTGCAGTGCAGACCATGCCGTTTGCCCGTCCCCAGTTCCAGGATCTGCTGGGCGCCATCGACTTCGCGATCAAGGCGGACTACCCGGCGCGCGGCGAATACACCGGCGCGCTCTGATCGCTGCGACGGTTTCCGTCGATCAGAAACAACTCGGGGCCGGGTGTCGCATTGCGATACCCGGCCCCTTGCGCGTGGACAGCGTCCGGCAGCTCAACGCATGTCGAACAGTTCCTGGTGGAAGTCGTCTGCGCTCAGACCGCTCGAGGCGAAATCCCTGCGTAGCGCACTGCCGAAGCCTGCCGGGCCGCAGAACCAGACGTCGCTGCGTTTCCAGTCGGGCACCTGCTGACGGATCCGCTCGGCGTTGAGGCGCCCGTCCTTGTCCGCTACCAGCACATGCAGGCGGATCCTGGCTGCATCCGCAATCTGGCGGATGCGCTCGATAAAGCCCTTGTCGGGTGCGCTGGTGCTGTAGAAGAGGTCGATCGCCGGTGCATCCGGTTTGCCGATCAGGCTCTGCATGCGGGCAATGAAGGGGGTGATGCCAATGCCCCCGGCAACCCAGATCTGGCTGGGCTTGTCGCTCTCGAACTCGAAGCGGCCGTAGGGGCCCTCGACGCTCACCGAATCGCCCACTTTAAGGCTGCCAGGCAGCCGGCGGGTGTAGTCGCCGATGCCCTTGATCAGGAAGAACAGCTTGCCGTCGCCTTGCCATGCAGAAGAGATGGTGAAGGGGTGCGGGCCTTCGGCGGGGTCGAAGGTGACGAAGGCGAACTGGCCGGCCTTGTGCCCGGCCCAGCGGCCGTCAAGCTTGACGGCAACCTTCAGCACCCGGTTCTCTGCGTGGTATTCGAGCGCTTCGATTGTGCCGTGTGCCTTGCGTCGGCTGCCAACCTTCCGGGTCAGCGAGATCACCGCCCCGACACTGCCCGCAGCCATCAGCACGGCCATCAAGGGCCCAATGATTTCGCCCCAGTAAGTGAACTTCATCAGCACCACGGCGTGTGCGACCAGGGCCAGATAGGCGATCGCGAGAATGCGGTGGGTCTTGAAGAAATAGCGGTAGGGAAACCACTTCACGAGCGCCAGCACCATCAGCACAACCGCACCGTAGAAGGCCCATTCGCCGACCGACTCGGCAAGGCTGCGCTGACTGTCGAGGAAGGCAAACACTGCATTTGTCTGCTCGACGCGCGGGCCGCGCTGCGGGCGTTCCATCCAGCCCCAGCCGACCATCCATTTGGGTGCGTTGGCCAGCAGCCAGTGCAGCACCGAGGCCACCAGGCCGGTGATGCCCAGCCATTTGTGCAGGCGGTAGCCCTTGTCGAGTCCGCCGAGCACGGGTTCGAGCGCGGCCGGTCGCATGGCGAGGATCATGCCGACGCTCATGACGCCGATGCCGATGATGCCGCTGTAATTGATCAGCGATGCGCGGTAAGCGAAGAAATCGTATGGGATCGAGAGGATGTTGTCGGCCAGCAGCCAAAGCGCAGTCAGCCCCGCGATCAGGAGCAGGTAAGCCAGTTTGATGTTTTTCATGATGAGACTCTTTTCTGAGCGTGGTGAATGCCGGTCCAGAACGCGATTCCGTCTCGGGCGGAGTCGGCTATCCGGCACAAAACATTCTAGACATCATGGTTAAGCGACTTTGTACCGAAGCGTACATGTCCGGGATGCTGTGAGCGGCGGGCGCAGGCATGAGAGAATTCGGCCCCCCGAATGCCCCCGAGTCCGTCGCATGAGCCCGAATCAGCCCAGCCAGATCCAGCACACCATTACCGATCTTGTCGTTCATCGTCTGATCAAGGAGGCGCAGGCCCCGGCCGCGATCGAGTTGCGCGCAGCGGGGTGTCCGCTCGACGATGCCGCAGTGCGACTCGTCGAACGCCTGTGTACCCACTACGCCGATCGATCGAGCAAGGGCTTCGGCCGCTTCGAGGAGGACGAGGAGAGCTTTCCGATGCCACGGCTGTTGCGCGCGCATGTGGTCGAGCGCAGCGCCGACTTCATCACGCTGTCCCGGCACATGATGGAGCAGCTGCAGATCTGCGCGCACGATGAGGAGCTCGATGCCAGCGCGTTCGTGGTGATCGCACGCATCACCGAGGGCGGCACCGACTGCCTGTGGGTGGCGCTGGTGGGCGAGAGCATTGGCTCTGCAATCAGCGGCACGCTCGACATCGTCGATTGCAGTTACCTCGATTTTTCCAGCCTGCGGGCGGCCGGCCGCATCGACCTCGCGGGCTGGCAGCGTGGCGACGAGCGTTACATCAGCTTTCTGAAGGGGCGCGGCGATGTCGCCGCCTGGTTCAAGCGCTTTCTGGGCTGCAGCGATATCGTGATTGCGCTCAAGGAAACCAAGAAGCTGGTGCTCGCGCTCAATCAGTTTGTGGAGACCGAGCGGCTGGAGGCGCCGGCGCGGGATGCGCTGCTGGAGCGTGCCCATGGTTATCTGGATGAGCTTGGGGAGACGGGCGAGCCGGTCGCGCTCGATGAGATCGCGCGTCAGGTGTGGCCGGAGCAGCCGGAGCGCCTGGATACGGCGCTCAATTCCGAAGCCATCAAGCTGAGCAGCGGTTTTGTGCCCGACCGGCGTGCCATTCGCCCGCTGGTGCGCTTTCGCGCCAGCGGCGAACAATGGAAGCTGGAATTTGATCGCAGCGGATTGCGTTCGGGCGCCATCCAGTATGACCGCGCCTCGGATACGCTGGTGCTGTCCGGTCTGCCGGACTATCTGAAGAAGATGCTGCTGGAAGAGTAATCAGCCTGCGCATGCGGTGCACGAACCGAACACCTGGAAGCCGGGCGTGTTCAGTGGCCGCATGCTGGCCTCGACCGGGTGCCCGCCTCGCGAACGGCAGGCCGGTAAAGCAGTGCTGCCTCAGCGCCCGGGAACGAGCGGCTTTACGTCGGACTCGTGTTTCTTGGCCTGCTTGGCCGCCTTTTTTTCCTTCGGGCTCAACGCGGGTTGTTTTCGCGCTTCCTTGTTGCTGTGTTGTGACTTGCCCATGATGTTTCTCCTGGTGGGCACCTGCTGTTGCAGGTGCTCATCCAGTATAGGCCGTGCAGGGCAGGGAAACCGTCTTCAGGAAAATATGCTGGTGCGGACCGTGCCCGCCTGGCCTAGTTCTCGGTGAGTGTCAGCAGGATGTCGGCATACCATGCGCAGTTCAGGCCCAGGGCCTCGTCCACCTGCTGATCGCGGGAGCCGACGTCCAGGCGCGCCGAGTGAATGCCGAGCAGCATCCACGGCAGTTCGGTGTGTTCATCCTCGGGGTGCTTGATGCGCATCACCACCGGGGCGCCGCTGGTGCCGCGATGGGTGCGCGCATCGGTGAGAAAGTAGCCGTTGCCCTGAAAGCGCAGACCGAAAGAGGACGCGATGATTGCATGGCGGACGACGGGCATGTGGCTGAGGGTGTCGTGAAAACCCAGCGGAAAACCGACCACCAGCAGCGAGGTGCCGACTTCGACCTGGTCGAAGTGCCCTAGCAGGTGCTCAGGGGTGAAGGCGTAATAGAGGGCTTGTTCCGGTAGCGCATTGCGGTCGATTTCGATCACGGCAACATCGATATTGCCTGCATTGTCGAGCCCCTCGCGCCAGAGGCCCTCGCCATCGCAGTAAAGCGGTATCGAGAACCCGGTCGACTCGGCGAGGTTGTCGGCATCCATGTGCAGCTCGATCTCGATCCGGTTCGGCTGATGCATGTTGGCCAAGTCGCACACGACATGCCTGCTGGTGACCACGAACAGACGGTCGTTGCGCTCGAAGAAGAAGCCGCTCGCGTTGGTCAGCAGTTGCTGATCGAAGAAAGTGACAATTCGCGCAGATGTCAGGAGCAGGGGTTCGATCATGTTCGGGTCGACGTAATGAGGGCGCAGCGGCGAGAACGGAGGGCGCAGCGGCGAAACCGGATGTGCATGTAAAGCCCTGAGGCGGACCCCAGTGCTGCCGCTCCGGATATTGTGCGCCTCCGGCATGCCGGCGTCACCTGCCGGGAGACCCCGGCGTCAGCGTCCTCGTTCCCGCAGTGTGCACCGGCTGCCCGTCCGGGGACTAGTTCCGGCGCTCGCCGTCGCCGCGTTCCTCATCTCTCGACCGCCCGTTGCGCGACTCGCTCCGGTCGCGACTGCGCTCGGTTGTCTGGGCCTCGTCGCGGCTGCGTTCCTGCCGGTTGCGCGTTTCGGGTTCGGTCTGGCGGGTTTCCCGTCGCTCGCTGCGCTGCTGGTTTGGTTCCTGGCCCCGCTCCCGCGTGTTCTGCTCACGTCCGCGGTCACGGTCGCGGTCGCGCGAGCTGCGGTCCTGTTCCTGAACTGCCGCGCGCTCGCGCCGCGAGTCATCGCGCTGATCGTGCGCGGCGCGATCCCGCAGAGCGCGTTCGCGTTGTGCCTGCTCGGCAGCGCGGGCGCGTTGGGCACGCTCGCGCTCTATCGCCAGCGCCTGACGCTGCTCCTGCACCCGCATGCGCTCGATCTCAAGCATGCGCTCCCGGCGCTGGAGCTCGTAGGCGTGGCGGGACGGGGGCGCCCAGCGTCCCGGAACCCACTCGTGACGATGTCCGCTCCAGATCCAGTTGCCTTCGATCCAGATGTAGCCGATCGACGGCGGATAACCGCGGTATTCGACACGAGGCGGCGGTGTGACGTAGATCGTGTCGCCACGATCGTAATAGGGCTCGGCAGGTGCGACCACACAGGCGCTCACCGACAGCGCGAGAATCAGCGGAAGCGTCCAGCGGGCGGTCTGTTTCGG
This sequence comes from Parazoarcus sp. PS-13 R2A, assembly GCF_057621855.1. Classification (NCBI taxonomy): domain Bacteria; kingdom Pseudomonadati; phylum Pseudomonadota; class Betaproteobacteria; order Rhodocyclales; family Zoogloeaceae; genus Parazoarcus; species Parazoarcus sp. PS-13 R2A. Next base: position 137,087 of record NZ_JBYEXN010000010.1, on the reverse strand, counting down.
AATGCGGATGTTCATGTCTGGCTGCTCCCGGTAAGGCTGAAAATGTTCCGCGTCGAGTCCCGCAGCGTCAGACCGACATTAGGCCATCCTTTGCATCCGGGCTGTTACGCAAGGTAATTTCTTGTAAAGGCTTATGTCTTACGGGGTAGCTGACTGGTGCGCCGGAGGCCGCGGATACGTTCCGCATGAGGGAAGCGACCTCGCCCTGCAAACACGCTATCCTTTTCGCGAAAGGGATCTGCGCGCGGGCGACACAATGTCGGCCGCTGTTTCGACTGAAGAGGATGTGCAGGATGGATTTGTCCGGTCTTGAACCCGCTGCCGTATGGCGGCATTTTTCCACGCTGTGCCGCATTCCGCGGCCCTCGCGGCATGAACAGGCGATACGGGATGAGCTTGCGGCCTGGGCGCAGGCGCGCGGGCTGGGCGCAAAGGTCGATGAGACCGGTAACCTGATCCTGTCCAAGCCCGCCACACCGGGCTATGAGAACCACCCTGGCGTGGTGCTGCAGGGCCATCTCGACATGGTGTGCCAGAAGAATGGCGGCAGCAGCCATGACTTCATGCACGATTCCATCAAGGCGGAACTGCGTGATGGCTGGCTGGTGGCCGACGACACCACGCTTGGGGCGGATAACGGCATCGGGGTCGCGCTCGCGCTGGCGGTGCTTGAATCGGACGATGTTGCGCATCCTGCACTGGAAGTCCTGCTGACGCTCGACGAGGAATCGGGCATGAGCGGCGCCCACGGGCTGAAGCCGGATGCCGTGCGCGGGCGCTTGTTGATCAACATCGATACCGAGGACTGGGGCGAGTTCTATCTTGGCTGTGCGGGCGGCGCGGACGTGGTGGTCGACGCGGCGATGGAGGCCGCGCCCGTGCCCGCGGGACATCAGGCGCTGCGCATCGTGGTGGATGGCCTGCGCGGCGGGCACTCGGGCGTGGATATCCATCTGCAGCGCGGCAATGCGATCAAGCTGCTGCTGCGGGTGCTGCATACGCTGGCTGCAGCCGGGGTGGACTACCGGGTGGCGACGCTGGAGGGCGGTACTGCGCGCAATGCACTTGCGCGAGAAGCGCAGGCCTTGATCGTGCTGGCGGACGGCGGTGCCGAGGCACTGCAGGCTGCGCTGGCGCGTGCCCGCGACGAGATTGCCGAAGAGCTGGGTGGGGTGGATGACGGGTTTCGTCTGCGCCTGCTGCCGGAACCGGGTGTGCCGTCACGGGTGCTAAGCGACGAGGCCGGCCGGCGTGTGATTGCCGCGCTGCACGTGGCGCCGCATGGCGTCAGGCGCATGAGTCAGCGGGTGCCCGGCGTGGTTGAGACCTCGAGCAATCTCGGCGTGTTGCGGGTGGACGCAGAACACATCCACGCCACGCTGATGGTGCGCTCCCTGCTCGACGCCGGTACCCGCGAACTGGCGTCCGAGATCGTCAGTCTGTTTTCCCTTGCGGGAATGTCCGCTGCGGTGCGCGAGCCCTATCCCGGCTGGGCGCCCAACCCGGACTCCGGCCTGCTCGCCTTGTTTCAGACAGTGTATCGACGCGAATTCGGTGGTGACGCCGCGGTAAAGGTGATCCACGCTGGTCTGGAGTGCGGCATCCTGACCGCGATCTGGCCGGACATGGACATGATCTCCTTCGGTCCGAACATTCGCGGTGCCCATGCGCCGGGCGAGCGGGTCGAGGTGGCCAGCGTGGCGCAGGCCTGGCGCCTGCTGGTGGCCGTGCTGGCGTCGATTCCGCCGCATCCTCCGTCCCGGGCGTGACCGGTCTGGCCTGCAGCAGCGAGGCGGGTTTTGTGCCCGGGTGAAGGTGAAGGCCCGGGCAGGAACCTTGGTTCGATGTTCGAGGCCCGATGCAAAGCGCGTATTCGGGTCATGTGCGCCGGGCGACCTGCGCAGGCTGCGGAATGTGCGGCCTGACTTTGACGGCATTGTCGTCCCGCAGATCGGTCGGGCGCTGGCAGATGGTCGCGGATGGGTTATATTGCGGTGCAAAATACCGGTCGGTTTCGACGCCCGCGCACCCGGCGCGAGGACGCAGCGTGCCTTCGCAATTGCGATTCGACGATCCGCCAGCTCACCCCATGATCCAGGAGCGCCCGCATGACTGACTCAAACCCCTCATTGCTCGGCCGTATTTCGCTCGCCTTCGGCACCTTTTTCGCGATCATCGGCGATGCCGAACTGGCCGCAGGCATTCGCCGCCTGCGCGCTGGCGCGCCCGAACCACAGCCCGCACCGGCAGCCGAGCCTGAACCCGCCGTTGCAGTTGTCGCACCCGCTGTCAGCACCCTGCATCAGACGTCGCCGGAATCGGCGCTGCAACTGCTTGGCCTGCTGCAGCGCGAGGCGCGCCTGGTCGATTTCGTCGAGGAAGACATCACTGCCTACTCCGATGCCGACATCGGTGCGGCCGCTCGGCTGGTGCATGAAGGTTGCCGCAAGACGCTGCGCGAGCACTTCAGCCTGCAGCCGGTGCGCGCGGAGAACGAAGGCGAGCGCATCACCCTGGCCGCCGGTTTCGACGCTGCGGCGATTCGATTGAGCGGCAAGGTCGTCGGCCAGCCGCCCTTCAGCGGGCAGCTGACGCATCGCGGCTGGCGTGTCAGCGATACCCGTCTGCCGAGTCTCTCCGATAGTCACGATCCGGCCATCATCGCGCCGGCGGAGGTCGAGCTATGAGTGACAACACTGAAGCGGTGAGTGGCGCCGCGGAAACCGCGCCACGCTATACGATCGGCATCGACCTTGGCACCACTCACTGCGCGCTGTCGTACGTCGACACCGCGACCAGTGACGGCGAGGCAGCCGCGCTGGAGGTTTTCTCCGTTCCGCAGCTGACGGGGCCGGGCGCAGTCGAGGCCATGCCGCTGTTGCCGTCCTTCGTCTATCTGCCGCATGCCAGCGAACTCGCGCCGGGCGATCTCGCCCTGCCATGGACCGCGGATCAGGATTTCGCCGTGGGTGCCTTTGCGCGTGCGCGTGGCGCGGGCACCCCGATCCGCATGGTGGCGAGCGCGAAGAGCTGGCTGTGCCATCCCGGCGTGGACCGGCGCGGGCCCATTCTGCCCGCCGATGCGCCCGAAGAGGTTGCGCGCATTTCGCCCTTCGATGCGTCGGTACGCTACCTCGAGCACCTGCGCGAGGCCTGGAATGCGGCGCACCCCGAGGCGCCGTTTGCCGAGCAGGATGTCACCGTCACCATCCCGGCATCCTTCGATCCGGTGGCGCGCGAGCTGACTGCCGAGGCCGCTGCCGCTGCCGGCTACACCCGTCTGACCCTGCTCGAAGAGCCGCAGGCCGCGCTTTACAGCTGGATTCAGAACAGCGGGGGCGGCTGGCGCAAGGATGTGAAGCTGGGCGACATCATCCTGGTGGTCGATATCGGCGGGGGCACGACCGACCTGTCGCTGATCGCAGTGGTCGAGCGTGACGGTAACCTGGAACCGCACCGTGTGGCGGTGGGCGACCACATCCTGCTGGGCGGCGACAACATGGATCTGGCGCTCGCCTATGGCGTGGTGCGCAAGCTGGCCGAGCAGGGAACGCGGCTCGATGCATGGCAGACCCGGGCGCTCGCGCACGCCTGCCGCGGGGCCAAGGAAAAGCTGCTGGCCGAGCCGGATGTCGACGCAGTTGCGCTGGTGGTGCCCAGCCGCGGCGCCAAGCTGATTGGCGGTTCGGTCCGCACCGAACTGACCCGCAGCGAACTCGATGCCGTCCTGCTCAATGGCTTCTTCCCCCAGGTGTCAGTGTCCGAGCATCCTCAGGTCCGTGCGCGTGCAGCGCTCACGCAACTGGGCCTGCCCTATGCGCAGGATGCCGCCATCACCCGTCATCTGGCCGCTTTCCTGACCCGTCAGCGTGAGGCGACAGCCGCGCTCGAGGGCTTCGACACGGCGCAGCCACACGACGCGAGCTTTCTGCATCCCACCGCGGTGCTGTTCAACGGAGGTGTGTTGAAGTCCGGCCTGCTTGCCGACCGTTTGCTGGCCACGCTCGAATCCTGGCTGACGGCCGAAGGTGCGCCGCCGGCACGGCTGCTCGGCGGCGCCGATCTCGATCTTGCGGTTGCGCGCGGTGCGGCCTACTACGGATACGTGCGCCGTGGCCGCGGTGTGCGGATTCGCGGCGGTACGGCGCGGGCCTACTACGTGGCGGTCGAGTCGAGCATGCCTGCCGTTCCCGGCATGGAGCCGCCGATCGAAGCCCTGTGCCTGGCGCCATTCGGCATGGAGGAGGGCACCGAGGCTGCGCTGCCGGCGCAGGAATTCGGCCTGGTGGTGGGCGAACCGGTGAGGTTCCGTTTCTTCGGTTCGTCGGTGCGACGCACGGATCAGGTTGGCACGCTACTCGACATGTGGTCGGTCGACGAATTGCAGGAGCTCGACGAGATCGAGGCCACCCTGCCTGCCGAAGGCCGCGCCGCAGGCGAAATCGTGCGGGTGAGGCTGCATGCACGGGTCACCGAGGCCGGTACGCTGGAGCTGGAAGCCGTGCCGGTCGATGGCGAGCAGCGCTGGAAGGTCGAGTTCGAGGTGCGTGCGGAGGCGTCCGCCTGAAGTGAGCACGCGTTCCCGCGATGTGGGTGCCGGGCGGTCGATGCGTTACCGCGTCGGTATCGACCTCGGCACCAGCAATACGGTCGTCGCCTACGCGGCGCCGGGCAGTGACGAGATTCAGCTGCTGTCCATCACCCAGCTCGTCGCGCCGGGTGCGGTGGCCGGACGGCCGATGCTGCCCTCCTTGCGCTATCACCCCGCAAAGGGGGAGCTGGCTGCAGGTGACACCGCCTTGCCATGGGTAGCGCCCGATCGCGCCGGTGTCGAACAGGCGGTGGTCGGCGCCCTCGCGCGCGATCTTGGGGCGCAGGTGCCGGGACGGGTGGTGTCCAGCGCCAAGAGCTGGCTGTCGCATGGCGCAGTCGATCGGCTCGCGCCCATCCTGCCGTGGGGCGCGGGTGATGATGTGGCCAAGGTGTCTCCTCTGGCGGCGAGTGCGAGCTATCTTGCGCATGTGCGTGCGGCATGGCTGCAGCATTTCCCCCAGGCTCCGCTCGAAGCACAGGAGATCGTGCTCACGGTGCCGGCATCCTTCGACGAGGGCGCGCGTGCGCTGACCGTCGAGGCCGCGCGGCTGGCAGGGTTGCACACGCTGCGTCTGCTCGAGGAACCGCAGGCCGCGTGTTACGACTGGCTGTTTCGCAAGCGCGCCAGCCTTGCCGCCGAGTTGCAGCACACCCGGCTGCTGCTGGTGTGCGATGTGGGCGGTGGCACGACCGACCTCACCCTGATTCAGGTTGAGCCGGGCGCAGACATGCCGCAGCTCACCCGTATCGGAGTCGGCGACCACCTCATGCTGGGTGGCGACAACATGGATCTGGCCCTGGCGCATCTGCTCGAGCCGCGGCTGAGCGCAGCAGGGCAAAGGCTGACGGCAGCACGCTTTTCACAGCTCGTGCAGCAATGCCGCAACGCCAAGGAACAGCTGCTCGCCGACGGTGCGCCGGCGCAGGTGACGGTGACGCTGCTGGGCGCCGGCTCCAGGCTGATCGGTGGCGCGCGCTCTGCCGAACTCACCCGCGACGAGGTCGAGCGTCTCGTTGCCGACGGCTTCTTCCCCCTGGTGGGCGCAGACGAGCAGCCCCGCCGTCGCCGTGCCGGCATCGTCGAGTTCGGCTTGCCCTATCCCGCCGATGCCGCGATCACCCGCCACCTTGCGGCGTTTCTCGGTCGTCACGCCAGCGCTTCACGCGCCGCGCTCGGCGAGTCCGCGCCGGCCGCAGAGGCACTGCCGGTACCGGATACGGTATTGCTCAATGGCGGCGTGTTCCGCTCGCCGGGGCTTGCATCGCGGATTGTGGAGATGCTTGCGCAGTGGCGCGGGTCATCGCCACAGGTGCTGGCCAACGATGCCGAGGTGGCCGTGGCACGCGGCGCGGTGGCCTATTCGCTGGTACGCGACGGTCTGGCGCCGGCGATTGGCGGCGGCTCGGCGCGCAGCTACTTTCTGGTGCTGGACGACAGGCAGGGCGAGGAGGCGGGCGGCGCGCGCGGCATCTGCGTCCTGCCGCGCGGTACGGAGGAGGATCGAGAGATTCACCTCAGCGAACACCGTTTTGCGTTGCGCCTCGGGCAGCCGGTGCGCTTCCATCTGGTTGCTTCCAGTGCCGGTCTGGCGCATCAGCCGGGCGACGTGGTGTCGCTCTCGGGCGAGGATTTCGTCCGTCTGCCGCCGATCGCAACCGTCGTGGGCAAGTCGGACGAGGGCAGCGGGCGCGGAGACGTGACGGTCGAACTCATCAGTACGATTACCGAGGTCGGCTCCCTGCAGATGCACTGCGTCAGCACGGACGAGCCCGACCGGCGCTGGCTGCTCGAATTCCAGCTGCGTGGCGCCGATACCGAGGCTGAGGGGGGGGCGGATCCGCAGGCCGGGTTGCCGCCGCGTTTTGCCGAGGCGGTGGCGTGCATCGATCGGGTGTTCGGCAGTGCAGCCTCAGGTGGCGGTTCGGGCGGGGCTTCGAGTGCCGGTGCGGTCAAACCGGTGCGGCAGTTGCGGGCCGACCTTGAAGTGCTGCTGGGCAAGCGCGAGACCTGGGACATGGCGCTTGCGCGTGCCCTGTTCGATGCCCTCTGGGCACGTGCCAAGCGCCGCCGGCGTTCCGCCGAGCACGAGCGGGTGTGGCTCAACCTGGCGGGATTCTGCCTGCGTCCGGGGTATGGCGCACCGCTCGACGACTGGCGCATCGAACAGTTGTGGCCGCTGTTTGAACAAGGCCTGCAATATGTGAATGAGCGCCAGAACTGGTCGGAGTGGTGGACGCTGTGGCGGCGCGCCGCAGCCGGGCTCGCTGAGCCGGCTCAGCTCGTCCTGCTCGAGGTGCTGGCCAACCAGCTCGAGGCGCTGGTGTCCGCCCCCAGGCGCAATCAGAACCAGAACCCGGCCTTCGCCGCCTACGACGACATGGTGCGACTGGCCGCGTCACTCGAGCGGGTACCGCTTGAGCACAAGGTGGAGGTGGGGCGCTGGCTGCTCGAACGTCTGGCGCAGCCGGCAGAGAAAGCACAGGCCTGGTGGGCGCTCGGCCGGGTGGGGGCGCGCGAGCCGCTCTATGCCAGCCCGCACACGGCGGTACCGGCCGAGGTCGCTGCCGAATGGCTGGATGCGGTGCTGGCGTTGGACTGGAAGAAGATAGAGCCCGCGGCCTTCGCCGCGGCGCAACTGGCGCGCTTCACCGGTGATCGCGCGCGCGATCTGTCGCCCGCGGTGCGCGAGGAGGTGGGGCGTCGTCTGGTGCAGATCAATGCGCCGGAGAGCTGGATTCAGCAGGTACGCGAGCTGGTGGCGCTGGACGAGGCGGACCGCCGCCGTGCCTTTGGCGAATCGCTGCCGGCGGGGCTGACGCTCATCGAACGTTGAGGATGGACGGCAGTGGCATTCATGCCGTCAAATGGACCTTTCCACGCATGAAGCGCGGACGGGGTGAAGTCAATTGAAACTGTGGGAGCTGGGGAAGGGGTGATGTCTGAACGTGTGCTGCATCTTGAAATACGGGGTCGTGTCCAGGGCGTCTACTACCGCGCGTCGATGGTCGAACAGGCGACTGCGCTGGGTGTGAAGGGCTGGGTGCGGAATCGGCCGGATGGCTCGGTTCAGGCCATGATCGCCGGCGAAGAGGCGGTGCTGCAGACGCTGGTCGAGTGGGCCAGGATCGGCCCGAGAGACGCGGTGGTACGCGAGGTGGTGGTCAGCGAGGGGGAAGGGTTTTTCGAGATTTTCGAGCAGCGCCAGACCGGCTGAACGCGCGCCGTAAAAAGGCGCGGATGAAAGTGTTGAAGGGGCTCAGCCCCTCCAACCCCGGCACCGGCTGAAACAGCTCAGTGCTTAGCTGCGGCTGGTGACTTCGAGCAGGTGATAGCCGAACTGGGTCTTCACCGGGCCTTGCACGACATTGATCGGTGCGCTGAACACGACGGTGTCGAATTCCTTGACCATCTGACCCGGGCCGAAGGAGCCGAGGTCGCCGCCTTGACGGCCTGACGGGCAGGTCGAGTTCTCTTTCGCGACTTGCGCGAAGTCGGCACCGGCTTCGATGGCGGCTTTGAGTTCGTTGCACTTGGCTTCGCTGGCGACCAGGATGTGACGTGCAGTGGCTTTTGCCATGTGGATTGCTCCTTTTGAGAAAGCGGAGAGCCTACCGTAATCTGGGCATGAGTCAAACGCCACGGCGAAAAACGTCGATGACGGACAGCAGTGTTTTTCGGATTTTTGGGAGTTCAGCATGCAGCATTTCGCCAGCGACAACTACGCCGGTATCTGCCCGGAGGCGATGGAGGCGTTCGTGGCGGCCAACGCGGCGCACGCGCCTGCCTATGGTGACGATGAGTGGACGCGACGGGTGTCCGAGCGCCTGCGAGACCTTTTTGAAACTGACTGCGATGTGTACTTTGTCTTCAACGGCACCGCGGCAAATTCGCTTGCCCTAGCGGCCTTGTGCCAGAGCTACCACAGCGTGATCTGCCACGAACTGGCGCACGTCGCGACCGACGAATGCGGCGGTCCGGAGTTCTTTTCCAATGGGTCCAAGCTGCTCACTGCCCCGGGTGCAGGTGGCAAGCTGACACCGGATGCGGTGAGGGAGGTGATCGCGCGGCGCAGCGATATCCACTACCCGAAGCCGCGCGTGGTAACGCTGACCCAGGCCACCGAGGTCGGCACGGTCTATCGTCCCGACGAGATTGCCGCCATCGCCGCGCTCGCGCATGCAAGCGATCTTCGCGTGCACATGGACGGTGCCCGCTTTGCCAACGCAGTGGCGTCGCTTGGGGTGTCGCCAGCCGATGTGACCTGGCGTGCCGGCGTCGATGTGCTGTGTTTTGGCGGTACCAAGATGGGCTTGCCGATGGGTGAGGCGGTGGTCTTCTTCGACCGCCGTCTGTCCGAGGACTTCGCCTGGCGATGCAAGCAGGCGGGTCAGCTTGCGTCGAAGATGCGTTTCCTCGCCGCGCCGTGGCTCGGCATTCTCGAAGACGATGTGTGGCTGAAGCATGCACGCCACGCCAACGCCATGGCGCAGCGGCTGGCGGCCGGGCTGGCGGCGATTCCGGGGGCCGAGTTGCTGTTTGCGGTCGAGGCCAATGGCGTATTCGTCCACTTGCCTGCGCGGGTGCTCGATGGTCTGCGCGCGCGGGGCCTGCGCTTCTACACCTTCATCGGTGCCGGTGGGGCGCGCTTCATGTGTGGCTGGGACACGCAGGTCGAAAGTGTCGATGCCTTGCTCGAAGACATTCGTGCGCTCATGGCCGAGGCCTGATCGCTCAGGGCCTTCAGCCTGGACGGTTCATGGCGCCTGCCGGACGTCGACCACGCGGATACCGGGGATCCGGTGCAGGTCGTCTGCGGCGAGCCTGAAAACCGTGTTCGGTGTGCCCGCTGCAGCCCAGATCGGGTCGAGCGCCCACAGCGCAGCGTCGACCAGTACGCTCACCTCGCCGCTGTGGCCAACCGGCGCCACACCGCCAATGACGAATCCGGTCTGAGCGCGCACGAAATCGGCGTCGGCGCGCTTGACCCCTTCGCCGAGCACTTCCTTCAGTTTCTTCTCGTCGATGCGGTCGGCTCCGCTGGCGATGACCAGCACGCAGCGCTCCGATTGCCTGGTCTTGAAGACGATTGACTTGGCGATCTGTTCGACACCACACCCAATCGCTGCAGCGGCTTCTGCACTGGTACGTGTCGGAATGGTGAATTCGACGATGTCGGATGGCATGCCGAGCGTGCGCAGGGCAAGTTCAACCCGGGTGCGGGATGCAGAGGTGGTATGGGGCGGTTGCAGCGCGGTTTCTGACATGGCGGGATCAGTGGCAGAACGAAAATCCAAAGTCTAGCAAGTGCGTCCCGAAAGAAAAATGCCGAATGCGCTGTGCCGGGCGCGGGGCGCGGGGTACGGGGCGGGTGACTACTCACCGCCCTCCGCCTCGCTTGCGGCTGCGAGTGCCGCAAGCGCCGGCGGATAGTGCTGGTCCGCTGCGCGTTCGAGCCAGTGCCGGCTGCGCGCGATATCGACGGGCTGCCCCTTGCCGGTGCGGAACATGACGGCCAGCGCGTACTGCGCCTCGGCTTCGCCCGCCTCGGCTGCGATGGCGAAACGTCGAGCGGCTTCGTCCAGGCTGCGCTCGACGCCAAGCCCGGCCTCGTACATCCACGCAAGACGCGTCTGCGATCTGGCGTCGCCCTGTGTGGCGAGCCGCCGGTAAAGGCTCGCGGCCTCGGCGTGTCTGCCGCTGCTCGAAAGGATTTCGGCCCGCTCGAAATCGCCGGGTGTGTGTTCGGGCATGGACAGCGACTGCAGCCGTGCGGCGGCATCGCGATCTCCCGCCGCTGCCGCACGGCTCAGGTAGTAGCGTGCCTTCTCGAGGTCCTTATCAAGTATCCCGCCGCTGCTGTAGAGCATGCCCAGGCGATACTGGGCCTTGAAGTTGCCGGCGTCTGCCGCCGCGATGTACAGCGCCTCGGCCTTGGCGAGGTCTCGCGGCTCACCGAGACCGTCTTCCGCCAGCACAGCGAGGTTGAACAAGGCGTCGGTATTGCCGACGCCCGCCAGCACCTCCCACACATGGCGAGCACCATCGTAGTTGGCCATCTTGAACTCTGCGTAGGCCTTGTAGTTGCCCATCGCCGGGTTCCTGATCCAGTCGCTGCGGCTGCTGTCCTGCGCAAACAGCAGGGACGACGCGGACACGAGCGGGAGAAACAGAAGCCAGGTGCGTTTCATTGTCAGTGCCCTTAGGTAGGGTGACACGGTGGATAACGATAACATCGGGCGATAACACCAGGCGATAACACCGGTCGACCGCATCAGGCGCTTGCAGCGGGAGCGGTCAGCCGGTGCTGCATCGCAAGATGGCTGCGGACCGGTCGGTAGCCTGCATGCTCGAGGCTTGAGTCGATAAATCAATGGGTTCAGACTGGTGTCGAGGCCCGATGTTCCTGGGCCCAGACTCACAGGAGCGCCCTGATGAATCCATTACGTCTGCTGGTGAGGTTTCAGGTCTGTCTGTTCGCCGCTTTCCTTGCATGCTGGCCTGCCGTTGTATCCGCAGCAGATCTGGAAGGGACGAAGACCATCTTTGCAAACACACGCGACAAGCAACGCATCCCGCTTGGGACGGTCCGTTTTTCGCCACGGGGTGGGGGTGTCAGTTCGTTTGAGATCAGCATGGATCACGCGCGTTTCGCGGACTACTTTCTGTCGATGAAGGAGTTCAAGTGTCTCGACGGCAAGGTCGAGATCGTCTGCCATGTGCCCTATCCCTACTCGAACCCGCGCACGGTGAGCGCAAAGGACATGAGCTGGCTCGAGCATGATCTGCTGTTTCTCTTCAAGCGTCCGGGCGAGTTCGGCGCCAGCATGAGAAACGGCCTGTACTTCAGACTTGAACCGGGTGAGCGCGGGTGGGTGGGCAGCCCGCAAGCGATCGACCTCAACTACATCAGTGCGCCGCCTGATGCCAGCGACGTGGCGCCGTTCGACCCGGGCATGCGCGATGATGTTGCCCCGGGCGAACGCTGGATCGAGTCTCTTTCAATCGAATAGCACGACCGGCGGCTCGGTTTGCCCGGTGCGCACCCGGGCCGACCAGGGGATCACTCGGGCAAGGGGATGAACTCCGTCTCGTCACCAGGCACCTTGGGAAACCGGCCAGCCTTCCAGTCCTGCCGCGCCTGCTCGATACGCGCCTTGCGGCTGGAGACGAAGTTCCAGTCGATGAAGCGCGTGCCAAGGTGCTCGCCACCGATGATCGCGATGCGCGATTCACGGGTCGCCTCCAGGACGACACCTGCGACATTGGCGAACACTGCCATCGAATGCTCGGGAATGTCGGTGCCCTGGGCCGTCAGACTGCCCTGGGCCACATACACCGCACGCTCTTCGGCCGCAGGCAGCGCAAGCGACTGGCCCGGGTGCAGATGGGCTTCCAGGTACAGGGTTTCGGCAAAGACCTTCACCGGGGAGCTGACTCCGAAGGCCGAGCCCATCATGACGCGCACCGGGACACCCTCGACCGTGACCGAAGGGATCGCCGCTGCGGGGTAGTGATGGAAGGCGGCATCGATTTCTTCGTCCTTTTCCGGCAGCGCGAGCCAGAGTTGAAGGCCGTGCAGGCGATGTGGCACGGCCGTCAGTTCCGGACGTTCGCGCTCGGAATGCACGATGCCGCTGCCTGCCACCATCAGGTTGATGTCGCCGGGGCGTATGGCCTGCAGGCTGCCGAGCGAGTCACGGTGCAGGATCTCGCCTTCGAACAGATAGGTGACGGTGGCGATGTTGACGTGCGGGTGGGGCCTGACATTGATGCCCTGACCGGCCGGAAATTCTGCAGGCCCCATGTGATCGAAGAAGATCCACGGGCCCACCATCTTGCGCTGTGCGGTGGGTAGCGTTCGCCGCACCGAGAATCCGCCCAGATCCTTGTCGCGGGGCTGGATGATGTGTTCAATCGCACCGCAGCCTTGCGCTGCGGCGCAGTCGTGCTCCACCTGCCGGGTCGGGTTGCTCATGGCTTGCCTCAGGTCGGGGTTTGAGTCACCACACGTCCGACGCCGTCTGCGTCAGCGTGATTTCAGCTGTCTGTTTCTGTGCATGTATTACGGTCGAGGAACACGCAGGAGTCAATGTGATTTGATGCCAGCGCTGATCAGCGCGGCATGCCCGGCGCCCCGGTGTCAGCGACCAGTTTTTCCACCAGATAATCGATCCAGACCCGCAGCTTTGCCGGCAGAAAGCGGTTTGAGGGATAGAGCAGCCACGCCGTACCGGCGTAGTCGGTCCTGTGCTCCCAGTCCGGGAGCACTTCGATCAGTGTGCCGTGCTGCAGCGCTGTCCGCGCAGTGAATTCGGGCAGGCTGGCGATGCCGAGGTGCTGCAGTGCGCCTTCAAGCCTGATCTCGCTGTGATTGGCAACATAGCGCCCACTCACCTTGACGCTGGCGCTGTCTCCTGCGCGATCAAAGCGCCAGTGGCGGTCGCGTTCATCCTCCCCGAGATACAGGCAACGATGCTGCGCCAGGTCATGCGGGTGGGTGGGCGTGCCGGCGTCGGCCAGATACTGCGGGCTGGCGCAGACGATGTGGCGGATGTGCATCAAGGGCCGTCCCGCGAGCCCCGGCGGCGGCGCATCGGTGACGCGGATGGCGAGGTCGATGGCCTCTTCAAACAGGTCCACGGTGCGGTCGGTCACCACCATCTGTACGTCCACCTCCGGATAGCGGCGCAGGAATTCGGGCATCAGGGGATGGATGACCAGACGCCCCAGCGCCTTGGCCATGCTCACGCGCACCAGGCCGCGTGGCTCGGCGGTGTGGGTGTCGCTCAGCGCAAGCACTTCGCGCGCGGCCGACACCATGTCCTGACAGCGGGCATATGCGGCAGTCCCGGCGTCGGTCAGGCGCAGCTTGCGTGTCGTTCGCTCGAGCAGTCGCACTTGCAGCACGGCTTCCAGTCGCGCCACCTGACGACTGACTGCCGACGGGGTGAGCCCCATGCGCCGCGCCGCAGCCGAGAAGCTGCCGCAGTCGACCACGCAGGCGAAGGCTGCCATGTCAGGCAAGCATTCAGGGGGATGATTGATGCGCATGAGGAACAGGTGTTGTTCGTGATCGCAGGATTATCGCTTTGAGCGCCTTAATTGACAATTTGCGCTTCCAGTTCATCTGCGTTGTGCCTGCCATGTCGATACGTGTTGGCTCCGTGCCCCAAGGTCTGCTCCGTGCGTCTGATGTCGCCATGATTCTCGTGGCGATTGTCTGGGGGAGCAGTTACGGTGTCGCCAAGAGCGCCCTGGTCTTCTATCCCGTACTGGGCTTTCTGGCCGTGCGCTTCATTCTGACCTTTGCCCTGCTGCTGCCGTCCGTGCTGCGTGCGTCGGCCCGGCAGCAGCGCGATGCGATTCGTACCGGGCTGCCGCTCGGTGCGCTGATGCTGGCGATCTTTCTGTGTGAAACCTTCGGGGTGGCGAACACACAGGCCAGCAACGCTGCGTTCCTGATCAGCCTGTGCGTGGTATTCACGCAATTTGTTGAGTGGTCGATGGAGCGGGTCCGTCCGCCGCGGGCCATGTTCCTGTTTGCCGGTGTGTCCCTGGCGGGCGCACTGCTGCTCAGCGGCGGACTGTCGGGCACGCTCGGGCTCGGGGACTGTCTGATGCTTGCAGCCGCGCTGTTGCGTGCGATCACCGTCTGCCAGACGAGCAGGCTGACTCGCGGCAGCACTGCGCCAGCGCTGGTACTGACGGCGGTTCAGGCTGCAGTCGTTGGTTTTGGCAGCCTGGGGCTGGCCGTTCTTGCATTCGATGGTGTGCCCGCGCTGCCCGCGGAAGCCGCGTTCTGGCAATCCACCGCCTATCTGGTTCTTGGCTGCACCCTGTTTGCCTTCTACGCCCAGAACTGGGCGCTCAGGCACAGCTCGCCGAGCCGGGTCGCCTTGCTGACCAGCAGCGAACCGGTATTCGGCGCGCTCTTCGCAGTGTTCTGGCTTGGAGAAAGCCTCAGTGTTGCCGGCTGGCTGGGTGGCGGGCTGATGGTTCTTGCTGCACTTTGGGCGTGTGCGAGATGAAAGGCCTGACCGCTTCGGCTACCGCCAGCAGGCAGATCAGAGCCAGCGCCGGGCCTTGGTCTTGTAGCTTTCGTATTCAGCGCCAAACATCGAGGCGAGGATTCGCTCCTCGGGCAGGATCTGAAAATGGTGGATGTAGAGCGCGAAGGCCGGCGGGCCGAGGAGTGCTGGCGACAATGGCAGATGAATCGCCCAGCCTGCCAGCGTGATCACCAGTCCCAGATACATCGGATTACGGCTCAGGCGAAAGACGCCGGAGGTGACGAGTGACGACGACCTTTCCGGATGCATCGGGTTGATGGTTGTACGTGCAAGCCAGAAAGAGAGTATTCCGGTCGCGCTGATGAGTCCGCCAACCAGCGCAATCGGCCCGCCAAGCAACAGTTGCAGGGGCGTGGACTGAGCGGCGGAAGGCAGGGAGGCAACAAGCCACATCACCAGCGCGACAAACGCGGCGGCGACGGGAGGCGGTAGTTTCAGTTGCAGGGCTGACATGTACGAGTTGCGGGTGTCCGACATCGATCCAGGGAGACGATGCCGCGTAGCAAAAGGGGCTGCTCAAGGAGCGAAGTGGAATGTAGCAGCCTGCCATTCAATGGAGAAGTGCCAATCGGCCACTTTCCGGGGCGCTGAAGAGTGGGGCCACATTACTGCCGCAAGAAATGCTGTCGACCATGTGAGCCAGAATGCGGCCGCCCGAGTCTCCGGTTCGGCAGTGCATAACGGCAGCGTTGTGCAATATAGATGCCATTAGAATATATTTGTGTATCATCGTGGGTGATATCCAATTTGCATTGTAGACGGCGCGCATGTCTTCCCTGCTCCAAATCACGTCAGACTGGCTACCGAGCCTGCTTAACTGCGATTTGCTTGCCCATGAGGTGGCCCCGAATATCCTGCGCGTAGGGGGCTCGTCTGTCACCGTATCGAGTGGATCATGAATCAGCCATCGCGCGTCGAGCCACAACGGGTACTGGCCCGCGGCGAATGCACCACATCGCCCGACTGTTCGGACTACCCTTGTCTTCAGCGGCTGCCGCTGCCAGGCGTGGTGATCCTGGTTCATGGCGTTAACTCCGACGGCGAGTGGTATGACGCGGCCGAGCAGGGGCTATGCGTGGGGCTCAATAAACGCCTGGCGCGCCGGCCAGCGCAACTTGCCTATCCGGGTATCGATGCCGGTGAGCTAACACCTGTTGGGTACACCGACGAGCTGGATCCCGAGGGCTTTGTCGATCCAAACCGAACAGACAAGACCTTCACTAAGGAAGTCCCCCATAACTCACCGGTGATCCGCTTCCGGTGGGGGTACAAGGCAGACATGAAGGCTGTCAAGGAATGGGGGGCCAATGTGTGGCTAAACGAGCACGACTACTGGGGCGGAGGGCCGTTTGCCAATGGCTGCTCTACCTTGGCGGACCTCTGGTCCGAAGGTCTCGACGATCACCTCTTTCTTTGGATCACCGCGCAGCATGTAAATCCGGTGCCAGGGCGTGATGTGTACAGTTGCCCGCCACGAGCTTATTACGTGCATGCTGCGCTGCGTCTTGCGAGGTTGATCGCCTCCATCCGTAGCAAACAACCCGATTGTCCGATTACGCTTGTATGCCACAGTCAAGGCAACATGATTGGTCTCGGTGCGGCCTTTCTCGGCGAGGCGAGTGGCGCGGTTGCCGATACCTATGTGCTGGCCAATCCACCCTATAACCTTGAACCTGAGAACGGCTTCGACTCCTGGAGCCAGCGTGGCGCGAGTGACGGGGATGGGCGGCGAGGTCGCCAAACCTGGCGGGCACGCCGCGACACACTCAAGGCCTTTTTCGACATTCTCCGCAGCCGGGCAGCAGCGCAACAGCCCTGCGAACACATCGACCGGCTGATGGCTAATCCCGCACCGCTAGACAATAGTGCCGGATTTACCGTTGAGCGTGATCGCGCCTGCTACGGCATTGATCAGCGTACCGTCGGACGGGTCACCTTGTACTGCAATCCGCACGATCAGGTTATTTCAGCCGATACCATCCGTGGTATCGGCTGGCTCGGTCTGAGTGACGAACAGATCGAGGATGCCAACGCTGCAGGCGTGTTCTCTCAACGTGTCTTCGCCCAAGGCTATCCGGTCGGTTCGCCGGGGCGCTACCACTTCTGGAAGAACCATTGGCGGGCGGGCGAGGCGACCGAGTATTGGTACCCGCCGTCGCCACGCATTCGGTATCGACTCGTTAGCGGATTGGAGTCGAACTCCTCGATGCTTGGCAAGGCATTGACACTGCTGACCTCGGTCGTGCTTTGGCCGCTGACGGAATTGATCGGTTTGCGGGTGAATGCCGAGCCGCCAGAGGACTGGGAAATTCCTGTCAACGCGCCAGCCCTTGAGCCTTTTCTACCCACGCGCTTCAGTCGCGTTGAGAAAACTGACGGATTTGACGAAGGCCTTGATCCCGCTGGAGCTGCGCGTAATGCCCGGAAGAGTGGTGCCGAGCTTGATCCGCGTGATCCGTACGACACGCACGGCATTCAACGCAGCGCGGATGGCCGCACCGACGATGCTCCTCGCGGCGATGCCCGGAGCGAAGCGCAGATGCGCTATGAAGACCGTGCCCGTTTGCGGATGAAGGCGCGCCGAGCCGGCATGGTCGATAACAGGGGGCTGGTCGTCGGCGAACTCCCCGACGCGCAGGAGGATGAGACATATCGTGCATGGCGATCGAGGCAGATCGGCGAGTTTCTCAAGGATGCGCTCGACCAGAACGCGACCGATCACTCCACGATCATGACCAATCCAGTTCATGCGGAACGGGTGCTTGCCTACGATGTTGCAATCGGCACATGCACACTGACTGAGTCGGATTGGCATGAACTGCGTGTGGAGGCGGATTGGCGCTACCTACAGAGTCTCTCTGAACTGGGGCACCCGCACGGACACCTCTCTGAATACTTCCTGGACGGCACGATGAAGAAGCTTCCCTTGCATGATTGGGTCAAGGAGGCTGGTTCTGAAGCAGTAAAGCCTACGAAGATCGTTGATGAGCGTGTCGGCGGAGCCTTGCTGAACGTGGGAAGCCGCGTGTGAACACACTGATCGCAACCCGGCCGCGTCGCATAGGGCTGACGCTCCTTCTTTTCCTGCTTGCCATCGTGTTGAGCAGCACGCTCGGCTGGCAGGCGGACACAAGCTACATAGATTTTTCCGAGGAGTATCTGATGGCACGCACTCTTGGCCTACCTGCGCTTGCCTCCGCTGCATTTTTTATGCTTTCCAGTGTCTTGGCCATTCGCTCCGCCGAAGCAGCGGCTCCCGTCGCGGAGCGGGGCGCACACAGGCCTGGGGTGCCATTCGTCGCGCAGGTGGTCGGCGTTCAGTGGCTGAACCCACTGATTCGCCGCGATTATCCGACCGAGTGGCAGTTGTTATGGACGCTTGGGCTGGCGAAGCCAAATGAGGGAGATCTTCAGGTCAAGAACAAGCCAGAAAAATTCCTGTCGGTGCAGCCTGTCGCCTCCATCGTGTCCAGCTGGAATGGACGGGCAACGTTTTCGCGCTTTTTCGCAGGTTATGTCCGTGAGCTACTCCGACCCATTGGTCGTCGCTACGCAATGAATAGCGGCTATTTCTATACGGTGCAGGCGGAGAACCCGAAAGACTGGCGCGAGCTAGCCGGCATTCATGTCGAGTTCGCCATTCCCGCTACCGACAAGCTCGATCCGCTCGAGGCTACCCGCATCATTCGCAAGAGGATCTCCGACCAGTTCGGTATTGGCAGAGACCCGGTTATCTCCAGCGGGGATACCCCACCCGATGTCCGCATCACGACGGGTGGGGCAAGCGCGGGTTTCACCTCGCTCGGCGCAGCGCTTGATTACCTTGAAGCTCATCCGACGGAAACTGTCTGGGCGATGAACTGGGACGCGCCGGACTTTCCGCTCGATGAGCAGATGAGCGAGAACTGTGTACTGCTGGTGCTGGCGGGGCCGGCGTTTGAGACTGGGCGCGATCCGCTGGCCTGGGTAGGGCGTCCTGCGGTGCGACACGCCAGAGAATTCGATGTGCGCCCCGGCGAGTCCAGAGCGGTGCAGGCGTGGCGTTCTGCTCTGGGCGCGGCAGCGTCAGGCGTCGCACGGCCCGTAAATGAAATCGCCTACGTGATCCACGATGCAGGCAAGGGTAACGATGTGGCGGGTGACCGCCTCAGCCTGCTTGGTCATGCCCTTGCCGAGCCGCTGCCCGAGCTGGACATCATCACTGACGCCTTCAATATGCCGGCCCTGGTGGGGAATATGGGGGCAGGCAGTGCATTGACCAATGTTGCCCTGGCGGTGAGTTATGCACATTACAAGGGGCGCATGGTTCTGGTCGCCGGCACGACCGAGCCGGGCACGGCCACTGCGGTGGTCGTCACTCCGCCTGCACATCCACGGACCGTCGACCCCGAGAAACCCTGGTTCCGCGCCCGCGGTGAGGGCAACGTCTTTTTGCCGTGGTGGGGGCTGCGTTACGAAGATCGTACGCGCTACATGCAGGGGTACTCGGAGTAAGGGCGTGTCTCAGCCGGCCAGGGCCTCACGCACCCAGGCGTTGGCCTGCTTGGCATCGAAGTTGGTGCCGTACTTTGCCTTCAGCGCACCCATCACGGTACCCATGGACTTCGGGCTGCGATCGGCGAGACCCGCGACGGTTTCCGCGATGAAGGCCTTCACTTCGGCTTCCGACGCCATGGCCGGGAGATAGCTCGCAAGGATGTCGGACTCGGTGCGCAGAATGGCAAGCCGAGCTTCATCCTTGATCACTGCAAGCGCTTCCTGATTGTTCTTGAGGAACTTGCGGATGGTCTGCTGCACTTCGTCGTCACTGCTTTCACGGTTGCCGGCGTTCTTGCCCACCATCTCGGCCTCGCCGATCAGGGTGCTCAGCAGCGTGGCGCGAACGCTGTCTGCCGCTTTGCGTGCAAGCAATGAATCCTTTTTCAGTTGTGCCAGAAGGCTCATCGGTGTACTCCGGAATAGGGTGGGCCTGCGTCGTTCCGCCTTGCGTGTGCCAGCGCTTGGGCGGCAGTCATGCGCAGCAAGAGAGGGCGGGATTTTACCCGACTTCCGTGCATGTCCGGCGAGTTGATTGGCTGTTGTTCCGGGCAGGACGGGCAGGGAAGTGCTATGACAGATGAGGGGTCGGATGGCGATACACAAATTCGGACAAAATAAATTTGTTAGAATGTATAGCTTGTCATCAAACAGGAATGCCATATGTGTGGAATTGCAGGTGAGGTGAGATTCGATGGGCAGACGCCCGATCTGAGCGCCATTTCGCGGATGAACGAGCATCAGCAGCGGCGTGGTCCGGACAACGGCGGCGTGTTTGCGCAGGGCGCACAGGCCTGGGGCCACCGGCGACTCAAGATCATGGACCTCTCCGAATCTGCGCAGCAGCCGATGGTGGATCCGCAACTCGGCCTTGGCATCGTGTTCAACGGTGCGATCTACAATCACCCCGAGCTTCGGCGTGAACTTGAGGGCAAGGGTTATCAGTTTTTCTCGCACGGTGACACGGAGGTCCTGCTGAAGGCCTATCACGCCTGGGGGCCGGACTTCGTGCAGCGCCTCAATGGCATGTTCGCGTTTGCGCTCTGGGAGCGCGACAGCGGCAAGGTGCTGCTTGGCCGCGACCGGCTTGGCATCAAGCCGCTGTACTACGCTGAACTGCCGGGCGGACTGCGTTTTGCATCCAGCCTGCCGGCCTTGCTCAAGGCGGGTGGGGTGGACACGAGCATCGATCCGGCCGCGCTCAACTTCTATCTGTCTTTCCATGCGGTGGTTCCGGCGCCTTACACGCTGCTGTCGGGGGTGCGCAAACTGCCGCCAGGAACGCTGATGAGCATCGAAGCGGACGGGCGGCGCACCGAACGCAGCTTCTGGTCGCTGGTGTATCCGCAGGATGCAGCCGACGAGAACCGCAGCTTCGAAGAATGGACCGAGATTCTGCTCGACAGTCTGCGAGGCGCGGTCAAGCGCAGGCTGGTGGCGGATGTGCCGGTCGGCGCCCTGCTCTCCGGCGGGGTTGATTCAAGCCTGATCGTGGGCCTGATGTCCGAGGCCGGGGTGAAGGATCTGCGTACCTACAACGTCGGTTTCGAGGATGTGGGCGGCGAGAAGGGCAACGAGTTCGAGTATGCGGACATCGTCGCGCGTGAGTTCGGCACGATTCATGAGCGCATCTTCGTGCCCGAGTCCGAATTGCTCACCCGCCTGCCCGAGGCGGTCGATGCGATGAACGAGCCCATGGTCAGCCACGACTGCATCGGCTTCTATCTGCTCTCCGAAGCGGTGTCGCGCCACAGCAAGGTGGTGCAGAGCGGGCAGGGCGCGGACGAAGTGTTCGGTGGCTATCACTGGTATCCGAAGGTCGCCAACAGCAATGATCCGGTGGCAGATTATCTTGCGGCCTTCCGCGACCGCGATTTCGAAGAGTACAGCCGTGTCGTGAGTCCGGCCTATCAGGGTGTGGACTGCAGCGGCGCCTTCGTTGCTGCCAGCTTCAACGCGCCCGGGGCGCATGATCCGGTGGACAAGGCCTTGCGCCTCGATACCACGGTCATGCTGGTGGACGATCCGGTGAAACGGGTCGACAACATGACGATGGCGTTCGGCCTCGAGGCGCGGGTGCCCTTCCTCGATCACGAGCTGGTCGAACTCGCTGCCCGTATTCCAGCGCGCCACAAGCTGTCCCACGGGGGCAAGGGTGTGCTCAAGGAGGCGGCGCGCAAGGTCATTCCGTCGGCGGTCATCGACCGTCCCAAGGGCTACTTCCCGGTGCCGGCGCTCAAGTATCTTCAGGGGCCGGTGCTGGAGCGGGTCCGGGATTCGTTGAGCAGCCGCTCGGCGCGGGAACGCGGGCTGTTCCGCAAGGACTACGTTGACACGTTGCTGGCCGATCCGATGGCGCACATCACGCCCTTGCGCGGCTCCAAGCTCTGGCAGCTCGGCCTGCTCGAGTGGTGGCTTCAGACGCATGTTTCCTGAGGAGCGGGTGATGATCCGCAAACAGCTTGCGCGCGTGAGGCGCGCCGGAAATCAGGCGCTGCATCTGCCCGCCGGTCAGCCCGAAGCCGTGGCGATGCCGGAGGATGTCATCGTGGAGTGTGGCTGGGGGCGCTGGCTGCCGGCACAGACCTGGCGCGATCCGGCCGCGCTCGCCAGCCAGTTGTTGCTTGAGCGTGCGGGCCAGCGTGATATTGCCTTCTATGTCGAAAAGCCGCAGGTGGTCGTGGGCTCCGCACCGCAACAGCTCTTTCTCGACCCGTCCGATGCCTTCCGCCTGCAATTGAGCGCCTATCGCGCTCAACGCGCGACGCGTCGCGGATTCAATGTGCGGCGTTTGCGCACCCGCGCAGATGTGGCCGCGATCAATGCCCTGTACAGGATGCGACGCATGGTGCCGGTCGACCCGCAGCGGGTGTGGCGTGAGCGCGCGAGCCGGGTGATCACCTATGCGCTGGCCGAGGATCGCAGCACCGGCGAGGTGATCGGCGTGGCAATGGGCATGGATCATGTCGAAGCCTTTGCCGACCCCCAGGCCGGTTCCAGTCTGTGGGCGCTGGCTGTGGCACCGCAGGCGACCTATCCCGGCGTGGGTGAGGCGCTGGTGCGCTATCTCGCCGAGCACTACCTCGCGCGGGGCCGGGCATGGATGGACGTTTCGGTGTTGCACGACAACGCGCAGGCGATCAGCCTGTACGAAAAGCTCGGCTTTCAGCGGATTCCGGCGTTCGCGGTGAAGCGACGCAATGCGATCAACGAGGCGCTGTTTACTTGCCCGTCTGAAGGCCTCGAGGGGCTCAACCCGTATGCGCGGCTGATTGTCGACGAGGCCATACGGCGCGGCATTCACGCCGAAATTCTGGATGCCGAGGGCGGATACTTCCGCCTGACGCTGGGCGGGCGCAGCATCGTCTGTCGCGAGTCGCTGTCCGAGCTGACCTCGGCCATCGCAATGAGCCGCTGCCAGGACAAGCGCGTGACGCTGAAACTGCTGGCGGCAGAAGGGGTCAGCGTGCCGGCCCAGATCGCTGCCGACGACCCCGCCGCGCGCGCCGCATTTCTGGCCAGGTATGGCGCAGTCGTGGTCAAGCCGGTCGAGGGGGAACAGGGCAAGGGTATCAGCGTCAATCTTACGGCCGCGGATGAAGTCACGGCTGCGGTGGAGCGTGCGCATGGTTTCTGCGATCGCGTCATCGTCGAGCAGTTCTGCAGCGGCGAGGATCTGCGCATCGTCGTCATCGATTTTCGCGTGGTGGCCGCTGCAGTGAGGCGCCCGCCAGTGGTGGTCGGCGATGGCGAGAGTTCGGTGCAGACCCTGGTCGAAAAGCAGAGTCGGCGTCGTGCCGCGGCCACCGGGGGCGAGTCGAAGATTCCCCTCGATGACGAAGCCGAGCGCTGCATTCGTTCGCAGGGCTGGACGCTGTCGTCCGTGCTGCCCGCAGAAACCCGTCTGCGGGTGCGCAACACTGCCAATCTGCACACCGGTGGCACCATTCACGATGTGACCGCGGACTTGCACCCGGCCTTGCGCGAAGCCGCCGAAAAGGCTGCCCGCGTGCTCGATATTCCAGTGACCGGGCTCGACTTTCTGGTGCCGGCGGTCGATGGCCCGGATTACGTCATCATCGAGGCCAACGAACGCCCCGGGCTCGCAAACCATGAGCCTCAGCCCACCGCGGAGCGCTTTGTCGACCTGCTGTTTCCGCGCAGTCGGCAGCTCACAGGAGAAATTCATACATGACGCAGAAAATACCGCCGATCGATTACGAGTACCTCGAGGAAACCATGCTGCAACTGCTGGCCATCCCCAGCCCGGTCGGGCTCACGGATGCCGTGGTGCGCTATGCAGCGGGGCGCCTGGAAGCGCTCGAGATTTCCTACGAACTGACGCGCCGTGGCGCGATTCGCGGCACCTTGCGTGGACGCGAAGCGCAGCCTGCACGCGCCATCGTTGCCCACCTCGACACCCTTGGTGGCATGGTGCGCAGTCTCAAGTCCAATGGCCGGCTCGAGATCGTGCCGATCGGGCACTGGTCCTCGCGCTTCGCCGAAGGCTCGCGGCTGACGATCTTTACCGACAGCGGTCATGTGCGGGGAACCTGCCTCCCGCTCAAAACATCGGGGCACGCCTTCGGTGGCGAGGTCGATACCCAGCCTGTCGGCTGGGAGTTCGTCGAGGTCAGGGTCGATCTGCCTGTCACCGACACGGCGGGTCTGGAGCAGGCCGGTATCAATGTCGGCGACTGGATCGCTTTCGACCCCGAGCCCGAAATCCTGGCCAGCGGCTATATCAACTCGCGCTACCTCGATGACAAGGCCGCGGTGGCCGCACTGCTGACTGCATGCAAGGCGGTGCGTGACCACAAGCTGCAGCTGCCGGTCGATGTGCATCCGCTGCTCACCATCACCGAAGAGGTCGGGTCGGGGGCGTCGGCCGCCTTGCACGGCGAGATTGCCGAAATGCTCAGCCTCGACATCTCCATCGCCGCGCCGGGACAGAATACTTCGGAGCATGCTGCGACGATCTGCATGCAGGACATGTCCGGCCCCTTCGACTATCACCTGACGCACAAGCTGATCAGCCTGGCGAAGGAAAACGACATCGCCCATCGGCGCGATATTTTCCGCTACTACCGCTCCGACTCGGCGGCGGCTGTCGAGGCCGGAAACGACATTCGAACCGCGCTGATCGGCTTCGGTGCGGATGCCTCGCACGGGCAGGAGCGCACCCACCGTGATGCGCTGGTGGCGCTGACGCAGCTGGTGATCGCCTACATGATCAGCGAGCCGGTTGCGCGTCGTGACAGCCACTCGATGGGCTCGCTCGAAGGCTTCACCGAGCAGCTGCGTCCGCAGGATATGGTGCTGCCCACGACGCCGCTGCCGACGCCCGAGGAGTTCCTCGACGCGCCGTTTTCGGTGACGCCGTCAGAGCGGCTGTGAATCGGGCGCACCGCGATCGTTCGCGGTGTGCCTCAGGGCTTCAGTTGCGCTGCGCGCTCCGTCTCAGCCCCCTGTCGGAGGCTGGGGCGTGCGGGTGCCATTCAACCTGGCCGAGACTGCAGGTCGGGGAGCAGGTTGGTTCGGTATGATCGACCTGTTCTGCGCAGGGGCTCAGGCAGTTCTGCCGGTTCAGGCACAGGCAGAAATAGCCACGCGGGAATGAGCTCATCCCCGGATCGGGTTCGGCAAGATCGAAGGTTTCAATCTGCACCATATGCAGGAAGCGCTCTACCGCCAGGCGTCCGCGAAAGGTCGTGAGCTGACCATTGCTCGCGCACAGGCGACGACCATCCATGGAGATCGCAAAGCACTGATCGTCTCCCGCACCAACCGGGTGAACACACACATGCATCGACTTGCGTCGCCATTCGGGCGCAACCGCGAGTTCGAGCCATGTTGCCACTCGTCCGTTCCTGTCCATTGTCTGTCTCCTCTTGTCCCGCCTTGTATTGGGAAGCATAGAGGAGTTGCAGCGGGAATTCCATTTGGATTGGGTGGGTGGCGAGGTGACTGATAGTCAAGGCAAAATGAAGGCCTGCCGCCCAGGTCGAGAACCCACGGCTACGGGGCTTTTGAGCGCCGTGCCGGACGCCTTCGTGAGCGTCGGATCGATTGCCGGACCGAGGTTGTGCCCGGCAGTCGTGGATTTGCCTGCTTAAGGTTTTATAGTGACACCTTTCAAATCTGCGCGACCTCACCGGTCGCGCGCTTGCCGAGAACGGATACCCTGATGGCCGGAGCCAGTCTGCTTGCCCTGTTGGATGACATTGCGACCGTCCTTGACGATGTCGCGGTAATGACCAAGGTCGCCGCCAAGAAAACGGCTGGTGTGCTCGGCGACGACCTTGCACTCAATGCCGAGCAGGTTTCGGGCGTGCGAGCGGAGCGCGAACTGCCGGTGGTGTGGGCGGTTGCCAAGGGGTCGATGCTGAACAAGGTGATTCTGGTGCCGGCGGCACTGGCGATCAGCGCCTTCATCCCCTGGCTGGTGACGCCGCTTCTGATACTCGGGGGGCTGTTCCTGTGTTACGAAGGTGTCGAGAAGCTGGCGCACAAGTTTCTGCACGATCCGGCAGAGGATGCGGCTCACCATGCCAGGCAACTGGCGGCGGTGGCGGATGAAAGTGTCGATCTGGCCGCGTTTGAAGCGGACAAGATCAAGGGCGCGATCCGCACCGACTTTGTGCTCTCGGCCGAGATCATCGTGATCGCACTGGGTACCGTGACCGGTCAGCCCTTCGTGACCCAGCTTGCGGTCCTGTCCGCTATTGCGGTGCTGATCACGGTTGCGGTGTACGGCCTGGTGGCGGGCATCGTGAAGATGGACGATGTCGGTCAGCACCTGCTGGAGAAGACGAGCGCTGTCTGGCAACTTGTCGGACGCGGGCTGCTGCTGGCGGCGCCCCGCCTGATGAAGGCGCTTGCGGTCATCGGAACCGCGGCCATGTTCATGGTGGGGGGCGGCATCCTGACTCATGGTGTGCCGCTGCTGCACCATGGTATCGAAAACGCTGCAGAGGTGGCCGGCGCGGTGGCCGGCATCGGCGGTGTGCTGGGTGTGGCAACGCCGCTTGTGCTCGACGTCGTGGTCGGCATCATCGCGGGCGCCCTGACCCTGGTTGCGCTCAGGCTTCTCGGCAAGGTCCGCACGGCGTTTGGCCCTGGCGCCGAGGGTGCGTCCGGCAAGGGCTGATCGCTGCGACTGATTGAGATGTGCCGGTGCAATACCGGCATGCGCCCCGGTCGGTGTCGATGCGGGTGCGCTGACGCTTGACCATCGTCATTCCGTCTTTGCCCGTCCTCGGGTCCAATCGCTGCCCATGGTCCACCCGCGCGAGAACGCGCGCGGTGGATGCGTTGGGATTCGAGTCGATACGAGGAAGCCGGTTTCCATGCACGTTTGTATTGCCCTGAGTCGTCTGCACAGTGCCTCGCCCGGGCGAACATGCCCGGGCGTCTGCGCGCCATGACGGGGGTGCTGCGTCGCGTCTGGGCGGCACGCCACGGATTTCTGCCAAACCAGCAGCACGTCAACGGGCAGGAGCGTCTGCGTGCAGCGTTCGGTGCCTTGCTCGGGCTGTTCACAACCGCCTTGCTTGGACGCCTGTTTGTCGATGCGGCTGCATTGCCCTGGATCATCGCGCCGATGGGCGCCTCCGCCGTGCTGCTGTTCGCCGTACCGGCGAGTCCGCTGGCACAGCCGTGGGCGATGCTCGGCGGCAACCTGCTGGCGGCGGTGATCGGCGTCGCGTGTGCGCGCGGGATTCCGGAGCCGATGATGGCCGCTGCGGTCGCGGTCTCTGCTGCAATCGGTCTGATGTTCGTGCTGCGCTGCATTCATCCGCCCGCCGGCGCGGTGGCGCTGACCGCAGTGGTCGGTGGCCCCGCGATCGAGGGCCTCGGCTTCGGCTTCGTGATCTATCCTGTCCTGATCAATTCCGTCTGCCTGCTGACGCTGGCGGTGCTCTACAACCGTGCGACCGGGCGTGAGTACCCGCAACGAAAGGCGGTGATCGCTGCCGCCGAACCGGCGGGCGCTGCACCCTCATCGCTCCGGGGGCTGGCTGCCGAGGATCTGGATGCGGTACTCGACGAGTACAACCAGGTGCTCGACGTCAGCCGCGAAGACCTGCGGGACCTGTTTCTGCGTGCAGAAGCACATGCTTACCGGCGCCGCTTCGGCAGCGTGAGCTGTGCAGACGTGATGACGCGAGCCGTGATCTCGGTCGAGTATGGAACCCTGCTTGAAGAGGCCTGGGAGGTGATGCAGCGACACCAGATCAAGGCCTTGCCGGTGGTGGACAGGGCGCGCCGAGTTGTGGGCATGATGACCCGCGCCGACCTGATGAGACGGGCCGGTCCTGGAGGCTATCGCGGATTCGACGAACGCCTGCGGCGCTTTGTCCGCCGCAGCGGACGCACGCACAGCGACAAGGCCGAGGTTGTCGGTCAGGTCATGAGCACGCCGGTACAGACGGCGGAAGAGCTCACGCCATTGATCGATGTGATTGCATTGCTGGGCGGCGCGGGGCACAGCCATATACCCATCGTGGATCACGAAGGGCGGCTGAGCGGCATCGTCACCCCACGCGAT
Organism: Parazoarcus sp. PS-13 R2A; assembly: GCF_057621855.1. Taxonomy (NCBI): domain Bacteria; kingdom Pseudomonadati; phylum Pseudomonadota; class Betaproteobacteria; order Rhodocyclales; family Zoogloeaceae; genus Parazoarcus; species Parazoarcus sp. PS-13 R2A. The sequence continues at coordinate 109,336 of NZ_JBYEXN010000010.1, read as the reverse complement.
CTGATTACCGAACTGTACCGGGGGCGGCTTGCGGTAACGGCGTGAGCCGGGCGCAGTCGCTGCTCAGGCCTTGTCTTCTGCGATGGAGTGTCTGATGACCTTGATCACCGCGGGGCGTTCAAGGCCCGGTGTCAGGATGTCGGCCAAGGTGTAGCCATCGAGCACCCGGAACATTGCCACGAGCGCCTCGTTCAGGATGGGCTTGAGCTGGCAGTCGGGTTCGATGTGGCAGCGCGAAGCCTCGCCGAAGCACTCCACCAGCGCAAAGTCGGTCTCGGTGTGACGCAGCACTTCGCCGAGCGGGATCTGCCGCGGGGCGCGGGCCAGGCGGATGCCGCCACCCTTGCCGCGCAAGGTGTCGATGTAACCGGCACGACCGAGTTGATGCACGACCTTGGTCAGATGGTTCTCCGAGATGTCGTACAACTTGGCAATTTCGCCGATCGTGGCGAGTCGGTCGGTATGCGTGCCCAGATGCATCAGGACACGCAGCGAGTAGTCGGAGAAGGCACTGAGGCGCATGATTTTATAAGGTGTATCCGAAGTGTTGATTATGAGCCAGGACGCTGCTAACCTTAACATGCATCAAAAATAAACCTTAAGCCGGCGGTCATGACCGGTGTTCTCCAACCCCGTGGTCGCCCCAATGTCCGAGCCGAACAGCCCCCAGCGTGTCATCCCGATACAGCCGCTCTTTGCATCCGATCCCAAGGTGTATCCGCGCACGGTCAGCGGCCTCTTTCAGCGCTGGCGCTGGGTGTTTGCATGGCTTACACAGATCGTATTCTACGGATTGTGCTGGTTGCCATGGAACGGGCGTCAGGCGGTGCTGTTCGATCTCGATGCCCGCCGCTTCTTCGTCTTCGACTTCGTGCTGTGGCCGCAGGACATCATCTATCTCGCGATCCTGCTGGTGCTGTCCGCCCTGGCGCTGTTTCTCTTTACCACGGTGGCCGGGCGACTGTGGTGCGGCTACACCTGTCCGCAAACCGTCTATACCGAGATTTTCCTGTGGATAGAGCAGCGGATCGAGGGCGATCGACCCAGGCGCATCAAGCTTGATGCCGCGCCGTGGTCCGCACGCAAGGTCGGCCTGAAAGCGGCCAAGCACAGCGTCTGGCTGGTGCTTTCACTGTGGACCGGGTTTACCTTCGTCGGCTATTTCACGCCGATCCGCGAACTGGCTGATGCGACACTGAGTTTCTCACTGAGTGGCTGGGAGACATTCTGGGTGCTGTTCTACGGTGCAGCGACCTATGGCAACGCCGGTTTCATGCGCGAGCAGATGTGCAAGTACATCTGCCCCTACGCGCAGTTCCAGTTCGTGATGTTCGATCCCGATACCCTGATCGTGGCCTATGACGAGAAGCGGGGCGAGGCCCGTGGCGGCCGGTCAAAGAAGGCGGTGCCGGCCGAGGAGGGGCTCGGCGACTGCATCGATTGCAGCATCTGCGTACAGGTGTGTCCGACCGGCATCGATATTCGCGACGGGCTGCAGCTGGAGTGCATTGGCTGTGCGGCCTGCATCGATGCCTGCGATCAGGTGATGGACAAGATGAACTACCCGCGCGGGCTGATTCGCTACTCGACCGAAAATGCGCTCAAGAACCGCTCGTCGACGAATACGATCATTCGCCGCAGCCTGCGTCCTCGCGTGCTGATCTATTCTGCCGTGTTCTTCTCCCTGCTGGCGGTGACGGTGTGGTCGCTCGCCACGCGCGTGCCGCTCAAGCTCGATATCGAGCGTGACCGCGCCGTGCTCGCAACGGAAGCCGCTGACGGCTCGATCGAGAATGCCTTCCAGCTGAGCCTGATCAATGCCAGCGAGCAGGCGCGGACCTTCGACGTCAGCGTCACGGGCATCGACGGCATTCACCTTTCGGCGCCGCTGAAGGTCGTCGTGCCGGCGGCAGCTTCGGCGTCGGCAACGGCGCAAGTCAGGGTCGAACCCGGTGCGCTGCGCGTGGGTTCGCACCCGTTCCGCTTCTCGGTGGTGGATGCGCAAGACTCGACCGTGACGGTAAGCGAAGAGGCAAAGTTCTGGATGCGGTGAGTCCGGCCCCACGCGAGCCTTGTAGAATTCGCTTCTCGTCTGGCATGACGACCAGATGTCCGCTGTGAGGCAAACGATGAACGCGAAGAACCACCGGGTGCGATCCCGAGAGACCGTGCTGCTTGCTGCGGCAGGAGTTTGCTGTGTGTTGCTGGTGATGTCCGGCATCGAGCCGTATGACCGCGCCACCTGGCTGATGGAGGTTGCGCCAGTGCTGATCGCACTGCCGACGCTGTTCCTGACCCACCGGCGGCATCCGCTCACCGATCTGCTGTACGGGCTGATCTTCGTGCATGCGGTGATCCTGATCGTCGGCGGGGCCTACACCTATGCGCGGGTTCCGTTCGGCTTCTGGCTGCAGGACGTGCTGGCGACCGCTCGCAACCCTTACGACAAGATCGGACACTTTGCTCAGGGGCTGGTGCCGGCGCTGCTGGCGCGGGAAATCCTGTTGCAGGGAGGGCGTGTCAGCGGCAGGCGACTGGCCGGCTTCCTGTCGGTTTGCGTTGCGATGGCGGTCAGCGCCTGGTACGAACTGGTGGAGTGGGGCGCAGCCCTGCTCATGGGGCAGGGGGCGGACGAGTTTCTCGGCACCCAGGGCGATCCGTGGGATACGCAGTCCGACATGTTCATGGCTTTTCTGGGCGCGCTGGTGAGTGTGCTGTTACTGGCGCGCTGGCATGATCGCCAGCTGGCGCGCAAGCGCGTTGCAACAGAAGGGCTCGCCCCCGATATCAGCATGAGCTGCGGATGAACTTTCTCGCGCATCTGCAGCTTGCTCAGGTCAGCCGCACCTCGCCTGCAGGCAACCTGCTGGGCGATTTCGTGAAAGGGCCGCTGCCGGCAGATCTTGCACCTGCGCTCGCGATCGGCATCCGCCTGCACCGGCGCGTCGACGCATTTACCGATGCGCATCATGAACACCGTGCTGCGGTGCGGTGTTTCGAGCCACCCTGGCGCCGCTTTGGCGGGGTGCTGGTGGACATGCTCTACGATCACTGGCTCACGCTGCACTGGGACGGATTCAATACGCAACCCCTGGATGCCTTCTTGCGCGAGAACTATGCTGCCTTGCTGGCGAGCGAAGCACGTCATCCGGACGTGCTGCCCGACGGCCTGCCCTTGCCCCTGCGGCGCATGGCTGAGCAGGACTGGCTGTCGACCTATCGCAGCGAGCATGGCCTGCGCCGCGCGCTCAATGGCATTGGCAGTCGTCTGCGCCGGCCGCTCGAACTCGGCGCCAGTCTCGACACCCTGAGTGATGCACGATGGGCAGAGATGGAGGCGGGCTTTCTGCGTTTTTATCCGGAGCTTGTCGCGTTCGCGCGCGACGAGGCTGTGAGCATCGCCGCGCTGACTGAGGAAATGTAGCGGGTCTGATCGACCGCGTGGTTTCTGTAGAAATATTGATGTGCTAGAATTTCTGCAGAAAGGAGGTGCCCTATGGCAGTCATTTCCCCCGGGCTTGCAGTCCGGCCTGAAGCCGCATCGGTGCTGAGCAAGGCGGTCGCGCGTGCCGCCGAGCAGCTCAATGTTTCGCGCGCGCTGCTGGCGCGGGTGCTCGGCGTCAGCCCGGCAACGGTGACGCGACTCTACAGTGGCGACTATGTGCTTGATCAGGGGCGCAAGGAGTGGGAGTTTGCGCTGCTGTTCGTGCGCGCTTTCCGTGCGCTCGACTCCATTGTCGGCAACGAATCCAGTGCCCGCGCATGGCTCAACAGCGAGAACCGCGCACTCAACGGCCGTCCGGTCGATCTCATTCGCAGTACGGAGGGGCTGGTCCGTGTCGTCCAGTACCTGGACGCCTCTCGCGGTCTCGTCTGAGGCGCGCGCCTGGCGCGGCGCGGCCTGGCGCATCGTGGAGGCACAGCACGTCGCGTCCACGATGAAGATCGTCGACAGCCGGGACGAGCAGGACGTACTGGAGAGTCTGCTCGAGGACAGCAAGCCGGCGTTGCCCGACGCTGCAGGACGGCTGGACTATCTGCTGGCTGCGCCGTTTCGTTATCCGACGCGGCGCGGTGGTTCGCGTTTTCGTGCGGCAACCGATCCGGGCGTGTTCTACGGTGCCGGAACCGTCCGCACGGCCTGTGCCGAACTCGGTTACTGGCGCTGGCGTTTTCTGATGGATGCGGTCGATCTCGAGCGCATGGAGCCGGTCGCCCACACGGCCTTTCGCGCTGCCATCGCCACCTCTGCAGTCGATCTGCGTGCGGCGCCGTTCAGTCGCGATGCGGCGCTGTGGCAGCACCCCACCGATTACGCGGCAACCCAGGCGTTTTCGCGGCAGGTGCGCGACGCAGGCGTTGGCGCGATTCTCTACAAGTCGGTTCGCGATCCGCGTCCGTCGTGGTGTGTCGCCTTGCTGGAGCCGGAGGGCTTTGCGCGCGCTGTGCCGTATCCGGGCACGCAGACGTGGTGGCTGATGGTGTATCCGGATGCCGTGGTGTGGCGGCGCGACCGGGAGTCGTTCACCTTTTCCAGCGAGCGCTGGCTGCAGATGCAGGAAAACGGGGCATGACAGGCGCTGCAATACGTAATATTTGCACGAATATTAACGAAGCACGACATGCTAGAATTGCCAGCTTGACTCAACCTGGAATATCGAACCCGTAAATGAATGGTCTTCATCTGATTGCCGATCTGTATCGGTGCGCTGACGCCGGCAAACTCATGTGCGAGTGCGCCGATCTCGAGTCCCTGTGCGTCGCGGAATGTCGCGAAGCGGGGCTCACGCCGCTTGGCGCATATTTCTACCAGTTTCGCGACGAGAATACCGGAGAGGCCGCAGGCGTGACCGGTACCGTCGTGCTGGCCGAATCGCATCTGGCAATCCATACCTGGCCCGAGAGCGGCGATGTCACCCTCGACGTGTATGTGTGCAATTACTCGCGCGACAACAGCGACCGTGCGCGTCGCGTGTTCGAGCGTGTGATCGCCGCAATGGGCCCCGAAGACCGTGTCGAGCACCAGGTGGTGCGCGGTCGCCTGCCCGCCGAGGTCTGATCGATGAGCGGTGCGAAACTGCCCGAAGCCGAAGGCCTGATCTTTGAGCAGCTTAACGACGATTCCGGGTACTTCTACCGCGGCGGGGAGCTGATCGAGCAAGGTCATTCCGAGTTCCAGGCGTACGAAGTCTGGGATTCACCCCAGTTCGGCCGCCTGTTCCGGCTCGATGGCTGCTTCATGACTTCGGAGCGGGATGAGTTCTACTACCACGAGAACATCATCCATGTGCCGGCAATCACCCATCCGGCGCCACGCAGCGCGCTGATCATCGGCGGTGGTGACGGCGGTTCGGCTGACGAACTGTTCAAGCACCCGACCATGGAACGCGTGGTGCTGGCCGAGCTCGACGAGAAGGTCATCGACATCGCCCGCCACCATCTGCAGTCGGTGCATAACGGCGCCCTCGACGACCCCCGTCTTGAGATCCGCATTGGCGACGGGCTGCGCTACGTGATGGAGGATGGTCCCGCTGCAGGCGATACCTACGATCTCATCGTGCTCGACCTGACCGACCCGGTCGGCCCGGCCGAAGCGCTGTACGCCGAGGATTTCCTGCGCGGCTGCGCGGCCATGCTGACCCCGGGCGGTGCGCTCAGCCTGCATATCGGTGCGCCGGTTTTCCAGCCCGAGCGCGTGCGCGACCTGGTCGCTCGCTTGCGTCACGTGTTTGCCGTTGTCAGGCCGTATTTTCTCTACATTCCGCTTTACGGCAGCCTGTGGGGCCTCGCCACCGCATCGGCAACGCTCGACCCGCTTGCGCTGGACGCTGACGAGGTCGATCGGCGCATCGCCGAGCGCGGTATCGGGCAACTGCAGCACTACAACGGCGAGGTGCATCGCGCCCAGTTTGCGCTGCCCAATCACCTGCGCAAGCTGCTGGGCGGGTAAGGCCCCGATCGCGTCCTCAGGCGCGCCGGGCGAGCTGGGCGACATGTTCCCCGATTGCCATCGACGCGGTCAGCCCGGGTGATTCGATCCCGAACAACTGGATGAGCCCCGGAATGCCGTGCTGCGCCGGTCCGTCGAAGCGGAAATCGGCGTCGGGCTCGCCGGGGCCGACAATCTTGGGGCGCACGCCAGCGTACCCAGGATCGAGACGGCCATCTTCCAGTGCGGGCCACCATTTGCGGATCGCGGTGTAGAAGCGCTCGGCGCGTGCCGGGTCGACACTGTAGTCGGGGGCGTCGATCCATTCCACATCGGGGCCGAACTTTGCCTGTCCGCCAAGATCGAGGGTGAGGTGCACGCCCAGTCCGCCGGCTTCCGGAATCGGATAGATGAGGCGGGAGAAGGGCGCGCGGCCACGGTAGGTGAAGTACACGCCGCGGGCGAAGTGCGCCTGCGGCAGCGCTGTAGCCGGCACGCCCTCGATATGGTGCGCGATGTCGATGGCGTCTAGCCCTGCGGCATTGATCACGCACCCGGCGCGCAGCTCGGTCTCGGTGCCGCTGTCATCGACGATCTGCAGCACGATGCCGTCGCCGTCTACCCGCCCGCCACGCACCGGACTGGCAAGTGCGAGCATGGCGCCGTGATGCTCGGCATCTCCCAGCAGTGCAAGCATCAGGCCGTGGCTGTCGACGATGCCGGTGAAGGGCGACAGCAGCGCAGCGTGCGCGTCGAGCTCGGGCTCCATGTCACGGATTTCGCTGGTCTCGAGCCAGCGCAGATCGTGCACCCCATTCGTTTGCGCACGTGCGTGGATGTTCTTCAGGGCATCGGTCTGTTGTGGCTGAGGAGCGACCAGCAGTTTGCCGCAGCGCTGGTGGCCGATGCCGCGCTCGGCGCAGTAGCGATAGAGCATGTCGCGACCGCTTACGCACAGGCGCGCCTTGAGCGAACCCGGGGCGTAATACAGGCCGGCATGGATCACCTCGCTGTTGCGCGCGCTGATGCCGCTGCCGAAGGTGGTCTCGCGTTCGAGGATGATCACTTCACGTCCCGCCTGCGCCAGCGCGCGGGCACATGCCAGGCCCACCACGCCTGCGCCGATGACCACACAGTCGATTGTCTCCATGTTTCATGCCTCCGGTATCGCTGTTGTTCCGCCATGCGTGGCGGGTTTTGTTGAGCGCGCCGAGTTCTACCAGATCGTTCGGCCGTCAGGTAGCGGCTGAACCGCACAAGGTATCGCAGTGCGCCCCGGTTTGTCTGAAAGTCCGGACGGTTTTGGTGGCTGCATTCCGGAAGTTCGGAATCTGCACCTCGGCGGGTGCGGGTGAAAAACGAACAAGCAAATAAAAACAGATAGTTACGAGCGTCGTCCTGTCGATGCTTTCTGGCACGACGATTGCGATGTATTGAGGGCTCAGGATTTATGGGCGAATTCAAAAAGTCTATTGAAGGAGACGATCGATGAAGAGCATTGTGCGCAACTGCCTGCTTGGCGCGCTGATTACGGTAGTCACCCAGACCGCCTCGGCGGCGACCTTTGTCAACGTGCTGACCGGCGGCACCAGCGGCGTGTACTACCCGCTGGGCGTGACGCTGTCGCAGATCTATGGCGAGAAGATTCCTGACGCCAAGGTTCAGGTGCAATCGACCAAGGCTTCGGCCGAGAACCTCAACCTGCTGCAGAGCGGGCGCGGTGAGATCGGCTTTGCACTGGCCGACTCGGTGTCCGATGCGTGGAAGGGCGATGCCGATGCCGGCTTCAGCAAGCCGCTCGACCGCTTGCGTGCGGTCGCTTCGGTGTACCCGAACTACATCCAGATCGTCGCGCTCAGCGATGCGAACATCAAGACCCTTGCCGACCTCAAGGGCAAGCGCATCTCGGTCGGTGCGCCGCGCTCGGGCACGGAGATCAATGCCCGCGCCATCCTCAAGGCCGCCGGCCTGAGCTACAGCGATTTCTCCAAGGTTGAATACCTGCCCTTCGGCGAATCGGTCGAGTTGATGAAGAACCGCCAGATCGACGTCACCCTGCAATCGTCCGGCCTCGGCGTGGCTGCGCTGCGCGACCTGTCGACGGCGGTGAAGGTGAACTTCGTGGCGATCCCGGCTGACGTGGTGGCCAAGGTGGGCGATGCAGCCTACGGGGCTGCGGTCATCCCCGCCAGCACCTATGACGGGCAGTCGGTCGACGTGCCGACGGCGGCAATCAACAACCTGCTGGTGACCCACGAGAAGGTGTCCACGGAAGTGGCCTACGAGATGACCCGCGGCATCTTCGAAAACCTCGAGCGCCTCGGCACGTCGCATGCTGCCGCACGCCAGATCAAGCTCGAGAATGCGGTAAAGGGGCTGCCGATTCCGCTGCACCCCGGTGCCGAGAAGTACTACCGCGAAAAGGGCGTGATCAAGTAAGCCTGCATCATCCGTTCGCGCCCTGTGCCACTCCGCGGAAGACCGTGGAGTGGAGCAGGGTGCCTGCACCCGTCTGCCCCGTCGCCCAGCGACATCCAGTCCGGAGTTTCCATGACTCAAACTGCCTCCTCGCCGGCCGCTGAAGCCGGCCATGGGATGCTGCGCGTTGTCTTCTACGTCGCCATCCTGTTTTCGGTCTTCCAGATCATAACCGCAGCCTTCAGCCCGGTCTCGAGCTCGGTAGTGCGATCCATGCACGTCGGCTTTCTGTTGCTGCTCACCTTCCTGATTTATCCCTTGCGTGGCGGCAGTGCAGCGGGCACGAGCATCCTGACGAAACTGGTCGGTTTCAGTGCGCTGGCGCTGGGCGCCTATCACTGGGTGTACGAGGCTGAGCTGGTCCAGCGCGCAGGCGAGCTCACGGATGCCGACATGTTCGTCGGTGTTGTGACCCTGGTACTGGTGTTCGAAGCGGCGCGGCGCATCATGGGCTTCGCCCTGCCGCTGATCTGCCTCGGCTTTCTGTCCTACGCACTGTTCGGCGAGTACCTCCCGGGTGTGTTCGCACATCGTGGCTACGGTCTCGATCAGGTCGTTGGCCAGCTGGCCTTCGGGACCGAGGGCATCTTCGGCACCCCGACCTATGTGTCGTCGAGCTACATCTTCCTGTTCATCCTGTTCGGCGCCTTCCTCGAGCAGGCAGGCATGATTCACCTGTTCAACGACTTTGCCCTCGGTACCGTCGGCCACACCAAGGGCGGTCCGGCCAAGGTGTCGGTGGTGTCGTCCGGTCTGATGGGCACGATCAACGGGTCGGGCGTGGCCAACGTCGTGACCACCGGCCAGTTCACCATCCCGCTGATGAAGAAGTTCGGCTATCGCGCCGACTTTGCCGGCGCGGTCGAAGCCACCAGTTCGATGGGCGGTCAGCTCATGCCGCCGGTGATGGGCGCTGTGGCCTTCATCATGGCCGAGACCATCAACGTGCCCTACATCGAGATCTGCAAGGCAGCCTCGATTCCTGCCGTGCTCTACTTCTTCACCGTGTTCTGGATGGTGCATCTGGAAGCAGGCCGCGCCGGCCTGAAAGGTCTGGCCAAGGAAGACTGCCCCGATCCCTGGGTGGCGATTCGCAAGCGCTGGTACCTGCTGGCGCCGCTGATTTCCCTCGTCTATCTGCTGTTCGCCGGCTTTACGCCGCTGTTTTCGGGCATGGTCGGCCTGGCGCTCACCGTGGTGCTGATCTTCGGTGCTTCGTATTCCGGTCGCCTCAATGGCCTGTCCCTGCGGCTGGTGTTCTGGATCGTCCTCGGCCTCGCCTGCTCGGCTTTCGCTTCGGTCGGCATCGTTGCGGTCATGGGCGTGATCGCGGTGCTCGCCGTTCTGCTGGCAGGTTACAAGGATGGACGCACCACGCTGAAGGTGGCGGTGCAGTCGCTCGCCGATGGCGCCATGCATGCGCTGCCGGTCGGTGTGGCGTGCGCGCTGGTGGGTGTGATCATCGGCTCGCTGACGCTGACCGGTGCGGCGACCGCCTTTGCCGGGTATATCATTCAGCTTGGTGCGCACAGCCTGCTGCTGTCGCTGGTGCTGACGATGCTGACCTGCCTGGTGCTGGGCATGGGGATTCCGACCATTCCCAACTACATCATCACCAGCTCGATTGCGGCGCCGGCCCTGCTGGAACTTGGTGTGCCGCTGGTGGTGTCGCACATGTTCGTGTTCTATTTCGGCATTCTTGCCGACCTGACGCCGCCGGTGGCGCTGGCTGCATTTGCGGCTGCGCCGATCGCCAAGGAGTCGGGGCTCAAGATCGGTGTGCGGGCCGTGCAGATTGCGGTGGCCGGTTTCGTCGTGCCCTATATGGCCGTGTTTGCGCCTGAGCTGATGCTGCAGGGTGACAAGGGCTTCGATGCCACAATCTATGTATTCTTCAAGGCTTTGCTTGCCGTGACCCTGTGGGGAGTTGCTGTGGTGGGTTTCTTCCGTACGCCGATGAACCTGATCGAGCGCGTGCTCGCCTTCGTGGCGGCATCGCTGCTGGTGGTTGCCTTGCCGATCACTGATGAGCTGGGCTTTGCGCTAGCCTCGTTGGTATTCGGCTGGCACCTGTGGCGGGCGCGCAGGCTCTCGCCGCTGACGGCCTGATGGGTGTCTGCCTCGCAACTGCGGTGGCCGCGGTAACACTCGCGGCCAACAGCTTCACCCTCGGGTGGACGCACTCGATCGAGAAAATCCTGTGGGAAGAGGACTGGCGGGTGGAGAACGCCGTGCTGGTGCTCGAATCGGTCCGGGTGCGCGGTTACGGCGCCGGAATGGAACCGGCGCCGGACGCGGTGCTGCATGACGGGGTGTGGGAATGGCATCCCCGCACCACCCACGAGCGCTTGCGCCTGACCCGCTCCGGCTTTACCGCTGATTACCAGTGGTGTGCCGAAGGCGCTGCCTGTGTGCCGATGTCGGCGGTGCTGCCCTCCGACGGCGGAGTGACCGAGCTTCGTGCCTGTGATGCGGCGCCGGCCGGCAGGCCCTGATCAATGTTCCTTCGCATCTCATCATCATGGTGGACGCCCCGGGTTCGTGGCGGGGCGCTGATCCTGGCCATCCTGCCGCTGCTGTGGTTCGGGTATCAGTGGCGGCTGCAGTCGGCCATGGACGAGCTCGAAAGCAGCGCCGGTCAGCGTCTGGCCCTGCTATCGGCCAGCCTGGATTCCGAATTGCAGCGTTATGAAAGTCTGCCCGTGGTGCTCGCACAGCATCCAGGTTTGCGCGAGCTCCTGGCACATGCAAACGATCCACGTCGGGTCGATCTCGCCAACCGCCTGCTGGAGCAGGTGAACGAGCGAACGGGGGCCGGGGTGCTGTATCTGATCGACCCCTCCGGTCGCACGCTGGCGGCCAGCAACTGGCAGCTTCCGGAGAGCTTCGTTGGAGAGAACTACGCTTTCCGACCCTACTTCAAGGATGCACTGAGGGGCGACTCCGGTGCGTTTTTCGCCGTCGGGGCGACCACGCGCATTCCCGGTTTCTTCATTGCGCATCCGGTGCTTGATGGCACGAGCGTCGTCGGTGTGCTTGCGGTCAAGGTCGAGCTCACGCTGCTCGAACGTACCTGGGCAGAGAGCGGTGAGTCGATCATGGTCGTGGACCGCCATGGCGTCGTGGCGCTGTCTTCACGCAGTGAATGGAAGTTCTCCACCCTCGCCCCTTTGTCCGAGGCATCGCGACAGGCGCTGAGCAATACCCGCCAGTACTTTACCGAGCGCCTTGAGCCGCTGCCCCTGGTGTGGCGGGAGGCCAACCGGCTGCGTCTTGATGGAAAGGCCTTCGTGGTCAGGCAGCAGGACCTGGGCTGGGCAGACTGGCGCATGATGATCATGCTCGATACGTCGTCGGCGAGCGAGGCTGCGCGAGTGGAAGTCCTCGCGGCAGCCTTGGCGCTGTGCGTGCTTGGCGTGGCCGGCATGTACTGGGCGCAGCGTGCGCGCCGCATCCGCGAGCGCCTTGCGGCGCAGACCGTGCTGGAGCGCACGGTGGCCGAGCGCACGGCGGATCTTGCCGCCACCAATGCGCAACTGCTGCGTGAAGTGGGGGAGCGGGCCGCCGCGGAAAAGAAGCTGCGTGGGGCGCAGCGCGCACTGATCGATGCCAACCGGCTGGCTGCCCTTGGGCAGATGGCGGCCGGTGTGGCGCATGAATTGAATCAGCCATTGGCCGCAATGCGCGCATTTGCTGGCAATGGACTGACCTTTCTGGAGCGCGGCAGGTATGAGCCGCTGGGCGACAACCTGAAGCAGATGATCGGTCTGGTGGAGCGCATGGCACGGCTCACGGCCCAGCTCAAGGTCTTTGCTTCCCGTCAGCAGTCGGTGCGTGGCTCTGCGCCTGCGGCACAGACCGTGCGCACCGTGGTTGGCTGGCTGGCCCACCGGATTGATGCGGGAGGGGTCGATCTGAAGACCTACGCGGAGGATATCGCGCTGCCGCTCCAGCCTCAGGCGCTCGAGCAGGTCTTGCTGAATCTGATCGGCAATGCGCTGGATGCGCTCGTTGGTCGATCGGGTGCCGAGGTCGAGGTCTGGGTGGGGAGACGTGGCAGTGCTCTGGTGCTTGAAGTCGCGGACAATGGCCCTGGTATCGACCCCGCCTTGAGAGAGAAGATCACTCAGCCGTTTTTTTCCACCAAACCGCTTGGCCAGGGGCTGGGGCTGGGCCTGGCTATCGTCAGCGATCTGGTGGTGGCTGCGGGCGGACAGATTTCGTTCGACCAGCGCCAGGCGGGTGGTGCAGTCGTCCGTGCGAGCTGGCCGACAGGGTCGGATGTGGATGACGAGAGCAGGGATCAGGAGTTGAGAGCATGAGTAGCGGGGAGTTGAAGGTGCTGTACGTCGAGGACGACGATGCGGTGCGGGCTGCGGGATGCCAGACCTTTGCATTGGCCGACATCGACGTGGAGGATCACGCCCGCGCAGAGTCGGTCGTCGCGCGCGTGGGGACCGCAACGCCCGCGGTGCTGGTGACCGATGTGCGCCTGCCGGGCATGGATGGCATGGCGCTGCTGCAGCGGGTTGTGGCCATCGACCCTGATCTGCCGGTAATCCTTGTGACCGGTCATGGCGATGTATCGATGGCGGTCGAGGCCATGCGAGCCGGCGCCTATGACTTCATCGAGAAGCCCTTTGCGCCCGAGCAATTGCTGGATGTCGTCCGCCGTGCGATGGAGAAGCGTCGCCTGGTGCTGGAGAATCGTGCATTGCGCAGGCAGCTTGCGCAGACGACGGGTACCGACGGCCTGCTTGGAAATGGCCAGGCGATGAGCCGGGTCCGTGAGCTGGTCGCCGAACTGGCCGACACCGATGTGGATGTGCTGGTGCATGGTGAAACCGGTACGGGCAAGGAGCGCGTTGCCCGCGGCCTGCACGAGTCCGGTCACCGACGGCAGGGCAATTTCGTTGCGATCAACTGTGCGGCTCTGCCCGAAACCGTGTTCGAGAGCGAAATGTTTGGGGTGGAGCCGGGGGCCTTTACCGGCGCCACACGCAGCCGCGCCGGAAAGATCGAACACGCCAATGGCGGCACCCTGTTTCTCGATGAAATCGAGGGCATGCCGCTGGCGCTGCAGGCAAAGCTCCTGCGTGTGTTGCAGGAGAGGGTTGTCGAGCGCCTTGGCTCCAACCGGCTTGTTCCGGTTGATTGCCGCATCGTCGCCGCCACCAAGGTCGATCTGGCCGAGGAAAGCAAGGCCGGCCGCTTTCGGGCCGATCTGTACTATCGCCTGAACGTCGTTCCGCTCAACCTGCCGCCCCTGCGCGAGCGGCGCGAGGACATTCCCCTGCTGTTCAACGCGTTCTGCCTCCAGGCGGCCGAGCGTTACCGTCGTCCGCAGCCGCCGGTCCTGCCGGCAGTGGTCGACTGGCTGATGAGTTGCGACTGGCCGGGCAATGTGCGGGAGCTGCAGCACGCGGCTGAACGCTATGTGCTTGGCGTGTGGCGACCCGGGTCGGGGGGCGCGCCGTCAGGCGAAACCTTGCCGCAGCGCGTCGCAGCATTTGAACTGCGCCTGATCGAAAGCGCGCTTGAACAAACGCTTGGGGATGTTGCAAGTGCGGCCGAGGCACTCGGTGTGCCGCGCAAGACACTCTATGACAAGCTCGCAAAACTTGGCGTGGATACGGCGAGGTTTCGTGGAGCAACGGTCCCGACAGGCCTTCCGGACGGGGATTGAAATCACCGGTATGGTGTATTCGTCAAGCTGAAAATTAATACCTTTTGTATATTAGTGCCGGGTGTTACGTCGCATTTTTGCGACAGTGTGCAGCGCCAGTATTCAGTTCTGTGAAACTGCCCCGAAGGAGGCTGCGCTCAAGGCGTCGTTCAGGCTTGGTGCGGCTCCTGCCGGGTTTCCGTACGACAAAGTACGGAACTTCTGCCCAAATGCGTACATTTACGCTCATTCCGGGGCGTTCGTATGCGATTGACGCTCCCGGAAACGCAATGGATACTTCGTCCAAGAAGCGAATGTGTCGGTCCCGATACGCTCGGAAAAAACATGCGGACAATGTATTCATGAACTGTGGTGCAAAACACTTCGGAATTTCTGACTTGTGTTCGGGAAACGCCAGAACTAATAAATTAGTTATAGGCGCGCCTGTGCGAAGGCGGATGCTTGCGAATTTGCTGCCGGTCTTGCTCTGTGCCTCGAGCATCGAAGCCTTCGCGTTTGCAGAAGACAACCTGTTTTTTGCCGAGTTGCCCATCGTTGCCTCGGTCAGCCGTCTGCCACAGCGCCTTGCCGACGCCTCTGCCTCGGTCACCGTGATCGATCGCGAAATGATCAAGGCGATCGGCGCGCGAGACCTCAATGATGTCTTTCGCATCGTTCCGGGCTTTCTGACCTATCCGAACAATACCGATGCGGCACGGGTCACCTACCATGGTCTGACCAATGAGGATTTCTCCCCCCGGGTGCAGGTCCTGATCGACGGGCGTTCCCAGTATTCGCCCTTGTTCCAGAACGGGGTGAACTGGGCGACGCTGCCGGTAGCGCTTGAGGACGTGGAGCGCATCGAGGTCGTGCGCGGCACCAACGCGGTCTCCTACGGTTCGAATGCATTCCTTGGCGTGATCAACATCATTACGGTCGATCCGGCCTTGGTGCGCGGCGTGTCGGTCAGCACCAATCAGGGCAACCAGGGTGTGAGCGATACCACGCTGCGAGCCGGCGGACGTCTGGGCGAGAGCGGCGATTTCCGCTTCACCTACCAGGAGAAGAACGACACTGGTTTCACTGACCAGTTTGACTGGCAGGACTCGTTCAATTCGCGCCTCGTCAACCTGAACGCCGGGTTCTGGCTCAGCAACAGCGATCAGCTGCAGTTGAGCTTTGGCCATATCGAGGCCACCACGATTCAGGGGCGTCTGAATAAAGAGGAAGTCAATGGGGTGGATGTGCTCACCGGTGGCGATGACCCCGGTAATCCCCTCCGGGACTTCGATCAGTCCAACACCTACATTCAGGCACTGTGGCGTCGTGCCCTGGGTGAGGGCTCGGATTTTCAGCTGCGCTATTCATATGCGGAAGACCACGGTTCCGAGGCCCATATCGAACGCACTGATGATCTGACCTGGAATGGTGACGACGATCTGCTCTACAAGGTCGACGCCTACGGCGATGTCGGTACCCGGCACGAACTCGAGGCGCAACACACGTTTTCCCCGTTCGACGCTACCCGTCTGGTGTGGGGCGCGGGTTACCGGCTGGACAGCCTGAAGTCGGACGATTTCCTGTATGGACGGGACACGGTCTATCGGCGTGTCGCCCGACTGTTCGGCAACCTTGAATGGAAGCCTGCGGAGTGGTTCACCGGGAACCTTGGGGCGGCGAGCGAGTACGACTCGCTTGGCGGTCGCAATTTCTCGCCGCGGTTGAGCCTCAACTTTCACCTCAACCCTGAGAACACGGTGCGTCTGGGGGCGTCCCGTGCCTTTCGGACCGGCAGTACGGTTGATTACGTTGGCAACCGCGTGCTGACGCCTTACTCGACGGCCAGTGGTACGCCCATTCCGGCAGGCCAGGTCTACAAGCAGGAGTTTCTTGGCGATCCGGACATGGAGCAGGAGGAGATCAACACGATCGAGATTGGCTATCTTGGTGACTGGAAATCCTTGCGCAGCAGTTTGGACATCCGGGTGTTCAGAGAGCGGATCCCGAACCGGATGCTGACGGTGAACCGGCTGTTGCCTTCATCCGTGTGCGACGTTCAGGTCTATCCCGGTTCATGTACCGCGACGGATGCCGACTTCACGACGGCCATCCAGAGGGTGAAGATCGAGGGCGTTGAATTCCAGTGGCGCTGGCAGCCTTTTGATTCGACGCGGCTGATGCTCGGCCAGGCATGGACCGAGATCTCTTCGACATATCTGGGTTCGGTCATGCCGGGGTCCGGGGTGACGACTTTGGTCAGAACCAGCAATCAGGAGAAAATTGATCTGCTGACGCGTCGGTCCAGTCCAAGCAGCTCAACGTCCTTTCTGCTGATGCAGAAGCTGCCAGGCGGACTGGACTTCTCGCTGGCCGGTTATTGGGTGGGCGAGATGAAGTGGACGCGAAACAGCTCGGTCGACTTCTATCGTCGCTTCGACGCACGCCTGGGCTATCCCTTCAATATCGGCGGTCAGCGTGGCGAAATCGCGTATACCGCGCAGTCGATCAACGGCGCCCACGGCGAATTCAAGGCCAGCGGCGAGCCCTCCGACCGGGTCGTCGAGTTGCGTCACTGGGTAACGCTGCGCGTCGATCTCTGACCCGTGGGCGCTAGCCCGCTCCAACGGCGGGCTGCAGCTGAGGTGTGTCGAGCAGTCCGAGCAGGGACGGGATGATGGTCTCGACGTGCTTGCCGACGTCGACGATGTTTGCCCGAGGCGTGGGGTGTTCGCGGTTTGGCGAGTCGCTGGCGGCGCGGCTCCACAGATCCAGCAGGCTGCGCTCAAGAAATGCCTTGTCAGTGCTGGCGTCGATGAGGAATAGCACCCGGTCCAGGGGCACGATGTCGATGAGCTGCTGAAGCTCGTACTGGCAGCCTTGGTTTGCGGCGGAGAAACTCCTCAGGTCCATCAGCACTGCATCGGCCGATGTGGCCAGGCGGCGCATTGCCAGTTGCCAGGTGTTCGCATGGCAGAAGAACTCGTTGATCCGGTAGCGGCCGTCCGGATCGGGGCCGCTGGCCCGGGCTTGCAGTCGGTGCTCAAGATCGTCGGCGTCGCGCACGAACTGGCGCGACAGGCGGCCGCCCACGAAATCAAGAAACTCATGTGGCTCGACCGTGCTCGTCGCCAGATCCGGGCCCGCGATCATGCTGATGTCGCCGGTGCGCAGCCAGCGCCTGGAAAGTGCGTCGAACAGCTGACCACTGCGCGCACCGAGCGCAAACACACGCAACAGCAGCAGCGAAGGTGGGTGCGGTGGCGCACGATGCAGGCCTGCGGCGCGAAAACCTGCCGTACTGACGGCCTTGTAGCCAGCAAAGGCGACCGGACCGGTCAGGATCCAGGCCCAGCCTTCGAAGGCGAGGGTGATTGACTGCACCATCCCGAACAGCAGCCACATGGCATCGAGCGTGAGTGCCTGATCGCTGCTGCGTCGGGCGAGATGGCGATGCCCCAGCCACTTGAGACAGAACCAGCCCGCCACCGCCGCCAGCAGTGCGCCAAGCAACATCGTGGCAAAGAAGGTGGCCTCTCCGCCGAGCCCGACCGCCGCGCCAGTCAGTACCGCTGCGCGCATGCCGGCTTCGCTGCTGCCGACCACGGTCAGTGCTATCTGCGATCCGGTAACGACGACCACCATGAAGGCCAGCACCAGCGGACCGACCGCGCGTACGCGGCGATGCAGAAATGCGAGCAAGAGGATGGTGGCGGGGGCGTTGGTCAGCATCCAGAAGCTCGCGACCTGGCCGACGCTCAGCGCGTCGTTGCGCAGCAGGCCGTAGAACGCAACCGCGAACAGCATGACGAAATAGGCGCAGGCGACGATCAGGCGCTGTTTCAGGTTCACGGCGACCAGCAGACCGATTGCGAGTGCCGCTGGCCACGCATAGCAGGACAGCAACCACAGAAACCGGACCACCACGAAGCCATCTGCGCGGGTCAGGATCATCCACGCGCCACCGAGGACCAGGGCGTACGTGAATCCGGCTGCACCGTAGACCAGCGATGCCATGACGAGCGAGCGCTGGATGGGGGCGCGGGCTCGCGGTTCCGGCAGGGTGCCGGCATCGACCATGCACAGCCTGAGCACGGCCCTCGGGGGCGCGAGCGGGGCGCCGTTACTGATTGCAGGCGTGGCCACGTCTGCACTGGAGATCGCCATTGAGCGCAAGACCGCACGCCGGTAGAGCGCCAGCAAGGCGATCGAGATCGGTGCGGTCAGCACGGCGCTTACGAGCAACAGAAACGGAAGCATGCCCGTGGTGATCAAGGTCGCCTGCGAACTGGCATACATGTGAAGCCTCCGGTTGCACGCGGGGTGCTCGTGAAGTGTCGCTACATATGCGTCGGATGGACGGCCGCGCGTGGTTTCAGTCCAGTATAGATGTGCCCGCACAATGTGCAGACTTGCAGCCGAAGCGATTGCGCTGACCTATAGTGAAATCGTCATTCATGCAGGGGAGACAACGATGACAGTGCTCAAGCGGGGAATGAAAGGCGCCGCGGTGAAGCGCCTGCAGCGCGAACTCAAGTCGAGAGGTTTCGACCCGGGCCTGCTCGACGGCGAGTTCGGTGGCGGGACCGAGGCGGCACTCATGGCATTCCAGCTGAGTGAGGGGCTGCTGGCAGACGGCATTGCCGGCCCGCGAACGCTTGGGGCGCTCGACCTGGCGAAACGTGCCGACGTGTGGCCGGATGTGCTGCCCGCAGTGACGGTGCAGGCAGTGTCAGAGATGTTTCCATCGACGCCGATCCGCAATATCCGCGAGAACCTGCCGCCTGTGAGTACGGCACTGGCCGAGAGTGGTCTGACCGACAAACCGATGGTGTTGATGGCTCTGGCTACGATTCGTGCCGAGACCGAGAGTTTCAAGCCGGTGCCGGAGGGGCTTTCACGCTTCAACACCTCGCCGCGTGGCCATCCCTTCGACCTCTACGACGCGCGTCGGGATCTTGGAAACCAGGGCGCACCTGATGGCGAGCGCTTTCGTGGCCGGGGTTACATCCAGCTCACCGGTCGCTTCAACTATGCGCGCTATGGAGAACTGCTCGGGATGGGGGATGAACTGGTGCGCAAGCCCGAGCTTGCTTCCGACCCCTTGATTGCCGGGCGTTTGCTGGCGGCCTTTCTGAAGGACAAGGAGGCCCGGATCAAGCGCGCGCTGATCGAGGGCGATCTGCGTCACGCACGCCGGCTGGTCAATGGCGGGAGTCACGGTCTCGACCGCTTCACGGATGCCTTTCATCGCGGCGAGCGGTCGATTTCGGACCTGGCCTGATCGTGTTTCCCGCCCTGCAGCCGGCGGGGCGGGGTTCCGGATCTGCCGGGACGTGATGGCTTCGTGCATATGTCGATATGCCTATAGTGCGAATAGCCGTCGGGGATATGCGAAATAGATTCACGTTCAAGGTGCGTCTGCGCAGTGTCTGCACCAATGTTGTTGGATTGAAAAATGCTATTAAACAAGGGTTTGCGTGCGTGGACTCAGCGATGCCCCATTTTGGCGCGAAAGAAATCGCGTTTTCCGGGGTTTGAGGTCTGAAAAGGGCGTGATTTGACGGCACGGGGCTTGCTGAGTGCTTTGGATGCGTCGAGTGAGCGGATTTCATCGAGCCACAAAGCCTGGTGAGTGTGCGCTCCCGACCGAGCCATTACCAATGACGCACAGGAGTCCTCATCATGTCGCAAGACAACCCCGCTGTTCGGCTGCCCGCCCTGTTATACGGGCTGGAGGATCGGCCCGGAACCGCCGCCAGTCTGCTTGCAGCGCTGCAGCACCTTCTTGCAAGCATCGTCGGCATCGTCACCCCGACGCTCATTATTGGCGGCGCACTTGGTCTTGGTCAGTACATCCCCTACCTGATCAGCATGTCGCTGTTCGTCTCCGGGGTTTCCACCTGGATTCAGTCCCAGCGTGTCGGGCCTATCGGCTCCGGTCTGCTCAGTCTTCAGGGAACGAGTTTTGCGTTTCTCGGCTCCATCCTCGCGGCCGGCCTGGTGGCAAAGGGGCGGGGCGATACGCCGGAGCAGATTCTGGCCTTGCTGTTTGGTCTCTGTCTCGCCGGCAGTCTGATCGAGATCGTTCTGAGCCAGTTCATCGACAAGCTTGGCAGGATCATCACGCCGACGGTGACGGGCATCGTGATCACCATCATCGGACTGAGTCTGGTCAAGGTCGGTGTGACCGACATGGCAGGCGGCTTCGGTGCGGAGGACTTCGGTTCTGCCTCCAACATGGCGCTGGCGCTGACGGTGATCACCATCATCATCTGGCTGAGTTTTGCGCGCAACAGCATGATCCGGCTCAGCGCAATCCTGATCGGCCTCGCGGTAGGCTTCGTGATCGCGGCGTTCGCCGGGATGGTCGACTTCTCCAGACTTGGCAGTCAGCCGTTTTTTGCGATTCCGGAACCGTTCAAGTTTGGTCTCGCATTCGACTGGGCGCTGTTCATCCCGATTGCGTTTCTGTACCTGATCACGGCGATCGAAACCACCGGCGATCTCACCGCAAACTCGGTGATCTCCGGTGAGCCGGTGAAAGGCCCGGTCTACATGAAGCGGATCAAGGGCGGCATCCTCGGCGATGGCCTCAACTCTGCCCTCGCAGCCGTGTTCAATACATTCCCCAACACCACCTTCAGTCAGAACAACGGTGTGATCCAGCTCACCGGCGTGGCAAGCCGCCATGTGGGCAAGTACATCTCTGGCCTGCTGGTGTTGCTCGGCCTGTTTCCGATCTTCGGCGCGGTGTTCGTGCTGCTGCCCAAGCCGGTGCTGGGCGGTGCAACGCTGGTGCTGTTCGGTTCGATCGCAGTGGCTGGCATCCGCATCCTGTCGACGCAGACAATCGACCGCAAGGCGATCTACGTGATGGCCCTGTCCTTCGGATTCGGGCTTGGCGTCAGCATGGTGCCGAATGCGCTGAGCGGCTTGCCCGATGCAGTGCAGAAAGTGATCGGATCGCCGATTACGATCAGTGGCATTACCGCCATCCTGCTCACGCTGATCCTGCCGGATGAGCCGCCGGCGGCGGCACATGACGAAAAGGTCGTCGCCAAGCCGGCGGTGGCAACGAACTGAGCCCGAGCCGGCCAGGCCGGACCCGGACTCGCCTGTTGACCGCGCTGAGCGCGGTGCGGGCCGGGCTCAGTCTGCCGGCTGGCCGTCGATGATGTCTTTGGCGAGCGCCTCGGCAACCCGGATGCCGTCGACACCGGCAGACAGGATGCCGCCGGCGTAGCCTGCGCCTTCCCCCGCGGGGTAGAGGCCCTTCACGTTCAGGCTCTGATAGTTCTCGCCGCGGGTGACCCGCACGGGTGACGAGGTGCGGGTTTCGACCCCGGTCAGTACCGCGTCATGCATCGAGAAGCCCTTGATCTGGCGCTCGAAGGCAGGCAGTGCTTCGCGTATGGCCTCGATTGCGTAGTCGGGCAGGGCGGTCGACAGGTCGCCCAGCTTCACGCCGGGCTTGTAGGAGGGCTCGACCGATCCGAGCGCCGTCGACGGCCGCCCGGCGATGAAGTCACCCACCAGCTGACCGGGCGCCTCATAGGTGCCGCCACCGAGCTCGAAGGCGCGTGATTCCAGTTCGCGCTGCAGGGCGATGCCGGCCAGCGGGCCGCCGGGATAGTCCTCGGGCGTGATGCCGACCACGATGCCGGCGTTGGCATTGCGTTCGTTGCGCGAGTACTGGCTCATGCCGTTGGTGACCACTCGGTTCGGCTCCGAGGTGGCTGCGACCACCGTGCCGCCGGGACACATGCAGAAGCTGTAGACCGAGCGCCCGTTCTTCGCATGGTGCACGATCTTGTAGTCGGCCGCTCCAAGCAGTGGGTGGCCGGCATACTTGCCGAGGCGGGCCCGGTCGATCAGGGACTGCGGATGTTCGATGCGGAAACCCACGGAGAATGGCTTCGCTTCCATGAATACGCCGCGTTCATGCAGCATTTCCACCGTGTCGCGAGCGCTGTGGCCGAGGGCCAGAACCACGTGATCACAGGGGATCTCTTCTCCGTCCGCGAGCACGACGGCGCGCACCTGGCCGTCTTCGATACGCAGGTCGGTGACGCGCTGCTGGAAGCGGATTTCGCCGCCGAGGGCCTCGATCTCGGCACGCATGGTTTCCACCATGCCGACCAGGCGGAAGGTGCCGATGTGAGGCTTGCTCACATACATGATCTCCTCGGGCGCGCCGGCCTTGACGAACTCGGTCAGCACCTTGCGACCATAGTGCTTCGGGTCCTTGATCTGACTGTAGAGCTTGCCGTCAGAGAAGGTGCCGGCACCGCCTTCGCCGAACTGCACGTTCGACTCGGGATTGAGCACGTTCTTGCGCCACAGGCCCCAGGTGTCCTTGGTGCGCTCACGCACTGCCTTGCCGCGTTCCAGCACCAGCGGTCTGAATCCCATCTGCGCCAGAATCAGGGCGGCAAAGATGCCGCAGGGGCCGAAGCCGACGACGACCGGCCGGTGCGCGACCGTCGCCGGCGCCTGACCGACGAAGTGGTAGCGGGTGTCCGGTGCGGGATTGATGTGGCGGTCGCCGGCGAAGCGCTTCAGCACACCGGCTTCGTTCTGCAGCGTGAGATCGATGGTGTAGATGAAGCTCAGCGAGGCTGCCTTGCGCGCATCGTAGCTGCGCTTGAAGACGGTGAAGGCGAGCAGGTCGGTCGCCGCAATGCCCAGCCGCTCGATGATGGCGCTTCTGAGCGCCTCCTCGGGATGGTCCAGGGGCAGTCTGAGCTCGGTGATTCGCAGCATGGGTGTTCCGGTCTTGTGATGATGGGCGAACGACTCGCCAGAGGGGCGGATTGTAATCGGTATCGCCTGCGTACAGCAGGCCCGGCAGCGCATGATCGCTGTCCGTGGTGGTAGCATTCCACGCCTTCGCCTATTGTTTCCGCCCATGCTCAGTTATCGCCACGCCTTCCATGCAGGCAATCACGCCGACGTGCTCAAGCACCTCGTGCTGCTCGAACTGCTCGACTACTACAACCGCAAGGACAAGCCCTGGGTGTATATCGACACCCATGCGGGCGCGGGCTGTTATGCGCTGGACGGCGATCAGGCAGAGAAAACGTCGGAATACGCCGATGGGGTGGGGCGCTTGTGGGATTGCGACGATCTGCCTGCGCCACTGACCGCTTATGTGAAGGCGGTGCGTCAGTTCAATCCGCATGGCCGGCTGGTGTTCTACCCGGGTTCGCCCGCGCTGGCGATGACTGTTGCGCGGCCGCAGGACCGGTTGCGGTTGTTCGAACTGCATCCGGCCGACGCGGTGTCACTGCAGCAGACCTTTGCCACCGAAACCGAGCGCGTGCAGGTCAGGAAGGCGGACGGCTTCTCCGGCCTGCGCTCACTCCTGCCTCCGCCGTCGCGTCGCGCCGTGGTGCTGATCGACCCGCCCTATGAGGTGAAGGACGATTATCGTCAGGCCGTGGATACCCTGCGCGATGCCATGCGGCGTTTTCCTACCGGCACCTACGCGCTGTGGTATCCGATGCTCGCGCGCCCGGAAGCACGGCAGCTGCCCGAGCGACTGGCTGCACTCGGGGCCGAGAGCTGGCTCGACGTACGCCTGGCCGTGCGGGGCGCACCCAAGGATGGTTTCGGCATGTTCGGCAGCGGCCTGTTCGTGGTCAATCCGCCGTGGGTGCTGCCCGAGCGGCTGGAGGCAGTCCTGCCCCGGCTGGTCGAACTGCTGGGTGAGGATGCAGAGGCGGGCTTCGATCTGGAGCATCACATCGAATGAGCAAGGACGCGCTGCACGAGTTGCGGGACAGCCTGCGCCGTTTCGCGGAGGAGCGTGACTGGGAGCAGTTTCATACCCCCAAGAACCTGGCGATGGCGCTGGCGGGTGAGGCCGGCGAAGTGATCGAGCACTTTCAGTGGCTGAGTGCGGAGCAGTCGGCTGCGCTCGACGACAGGACGCGGGAAGAGGTCGCCCTCGAACTCGCGGACGTGATGCTCTACCTCGTCCGCCTGGCCGACGTGCTTGAGGTGGATCTGGCCGATGCCGCACGCCGCAAGCTGGCGATCAACGCCGAGCGTTACCCGGCAGACAAGGCCCGCGGGCGTTCCGACAAGTACCACCGCCTCTGACGGACCGGCTCATCCCGGCCCCGGGGTGTTGTGCCGATGCCGCGAGACCTTCATCTTCAAGACCCGTATTTTTCGGTTGTCGTTGGGAACTTGTCTTTTTTCTGAAACAATGGCGAATTCCCGATTTCCGGATGCATTTGCATGGATCTCAAAAATATCAACGACATAGAGCGCGCCACGGCGCATGGTCGCAGCGAGCTGTTCAGGATTGGCATTGCCTTCCTCTTTATCGTCGGCGTGATGCTGTACACCGCGATACGCGGCCAGGGCGAAGGCAGCATGGTGCTGGTGATCGCAGCGATGATCGGCGGCTACATGGCGATGAACATCGGCGCCAACGACGTTGCCAACAACGTCGGCCCGGCGGTCGGCTCCAAGGCGTTGACGCTCGGCGGCGCGCTGGTGATTGCCGCAATCTTCGAGGCGGCAGGCGCCCTGATCGCAGGTGGCGAAGTGGTCGGCACCATCCGCAGCGGCATCATCAATCCGGACATGCTGCACGACTCCGCCGAGACCTTCATCTGGGTCATGCTCGCAGCCTTGCTCGCGGGGGCACTGTGGCTGAACTTTGCCACCGCAGTGGGGGCACCGGTCTCGACCACGCACTCCATCGTCGGCGCCGTGCTCGGTGCCGGTGTGGCAGCAAAGGGCTTCGACATCGTCAACTGGAGCTCGATGTCGGCCATCGCATCGAGCTGGGTGATCTCGCCCGTGCTCGGCGGTCTGGTCGCAGCCTTCTTTCTCTACGTGATCAAGCGCAGCATCACCTATCAGGCCGACATGGCTGCCGCTGCACGCAAGATGGTGCCGCTGCTGATCGGCTTCATGGCGTGGAGTTTCGGCGCCTACCTGTTGCTCAAGGGGCTTGGCAAGGTCTGGAAGCTGAGTTTCATCGAGGCGCTGATCTACAGTTTCGGCTTTGCCGTCATCGTTTTCGGTGTCGTGCGTCATCGCGCGAGTCGTGAAGTCCACGTGATCGCCAACACCAAGAGTGGTGTGAACAAGCTGTTTACGATGCCGCTGATTTTCGCTGCGGCATTGCTGAGCTTCGCGCATGGTTCGAACGACGTCGCCAACGCAGTCGGGCCGCTGGCCGCCATTGTCGATGTGATCACCTCGGGTGGTGTGATCAGCGACAAGGCTGCCATTCCCTTGTGGGTAATGGGGGTGGGCGCTGCAGGCATCGCGCTCGGGCTTGCGCTGTTCGGTCCCAAGGTCATCCGCACCGTGGGGACGGAGATCACCGAGCTTGATCAGATGCGCGCCTACTGCATCGCGATGGCGGCGACCATCACCGTGATCATCGCCAGCCAGCTCGGCCTGCCCGTCAGCTCGACCCATATCGCGGTGGGAGGCGTATTCGGTGTCGGCTTCTTGCGTGAGTACCTGAAGAGCAACTACGACCGCATGATGGCCGAGATCAAGGCGCACCACCCGGAAGGCGACCAGGCTGCCATCGACGCCTTCCTCGTGCTGTTCAACAAGGCCTCGGTTGATGAGAAGGGCGACATGCTGCGGGACCTCAAGCTGCGCTCAAAGCGTCACGAGGACCCGGCCAACTTCTCCAAGGTTGAGCGCAAGGGCTTGCGCAAGGTCTATAAACGGCAACTCGTGAAGCGTTCGCAGCTCATCCGGATTGCTGCGGCCTGGGTGATTACGGTGCCGGCCTCGGCGCTGATGGCCGCGCTCATCTTCTACATGATCCGGGGCATGATGATCAGCTGATGCAGTGCTAATCTGTGTCCATGTCCATTGCTGAACTCTCTGCGCTGTCGCTGCTGGGCCTGCTGGCCTGGTTCTGGTTCGACAGCCTCAAGGCGCGCGAAACGGGTATTGCCGCCGCGCGCAATGCGTGCGAGCGCGAAGGGGTGCAACTGCTCGACGAGACCGTCGCCGGCCGCTCCCTGCGGCTTGCGCGCGACGAAGATGGACGCATGGCGATACGGCGTGCGTACGACTTCGAGTATTCCGGGTCGGGCTTCGATCGTTACCGGGGGTCGGTGGTGCTGCTCGGGCGCGAGGTGACGATGCTGGACATCACCGAGCACCGCAGCACGGTGCGTCAGCTCTTTCCCTGAGCTCCCCAGCTTGTTCGGCGGTGCCTGCTGCCTGCCTGCGCAGGCGGCAGACGGTCAGCGCATCGTATGATCGATGGCGCGCAGGAACTCGTTGCGCAACTGGGGCGACTGTTCGAAGCTGCCTGCAAAAGCCTGCGTGATGACGCGCTCGTCGCCGCGGCGATCTTCTCCGAGCAGCAGACACAATTGCTCGGCCTCGATTACGCAGGCTGCACCTGCAGCGTGCCCGTGCGTGATGAGGGCGTCGGCGATGTCGCGCGTCATCCATTCCTGGTAGGTAAAACGGTGGCCGATGGCGTCCACCAGTCGCGCAATGCGCCCGAATCCATGAAGCCGCCCGCCCGGCACATAGCCGACATGGGCGTAGCCGCGGAACGGCACCAGGTGGTGAGGGCAGACGCCGTGAATGGCAATGCCGCGCACGACGACCATGTCCCGCCGTTCGTCTTCGAACCCGTCGCCGAGCGCTTCGGCTGGATCGAGTTCGTAGCCGCCAAGCAGCCTTTTTTGCCACAGTTCGCGCACGCGCTGTGCGGTGCGGCCGGTGTGACTCGAGTCGGGCGTGATGCCACTGGCGCGCAACAGATCGGTAATCGCCTGCTCAAACGCAGGCGCATCAAAGCTTCCCGTGCGCGGAATGCCGATGCTGCGTGGATGCGGCGCCGGTACGTGTTCGTGCCCTGCGTCGTGTTCTAGGTCCTGATTCATGAATGTTTTCCGTTGCCCGAACGGGAATGATACCCCTCGTGCCCGGAAGGGGCGGTGCTTCAGGCGATGAACACCGGGTCTGAAAACACCAGCGTGCCGTCCTTGCGCATCATCAGGTTGTTTGCGTTGAGGATGTCGGGCAGGACGTGATACTCCTCGACGAAGTCGGACAGTGCCTTGAGGGCCTCTTGCAGGCTCTCGCTCACATCCAGTGGACTTACCGTCATGTGGTGGAGTGCGATGCGGCCCATGTCCATGCCCAACCGGCTCCACTGCTGACAGGCCGACCAGTAGCACTCGATCATGCGCGTCGCAAGATCGGCGGCCGGCGTATCGGCGTTGAGCGGGTAGAGGCGCTCCATCTCAAGCAGGTGAAAGGGATAGCCTGACTGCGAGCGACCGATGATGCCGTGGTCGGCATACACGATCGGAAAGTGTTCGCCCTGGGGACGGTCTTCGGCAGTGTAGAGATAATAGTCGGCGGGAGAACTGACGATCTTGTAGACCCGCTCGTCGTCGCCCTTGTCGATCACGATCGAATATTCGCCCCGACCGATCTCCTGTTTGCCGTCGACCAAAGGATGCGCGGGCACCGGGTCCGGGAGGACCAGGCACTCGCGTCCCAGCTCTGCACGCGCTCTCTCGAGATCGATCAAGGACAGCCCCTTCGATCAGCCCATGATGTTGTAGCCGGCATCCACGAAGTGTACGCCGCCGCTGATCAGTCGGCCAGCGTCGGAAACCAGGAAGGCGGTGAGGGCGCCGATGTCTTCCGGCGTCACCAGGCTGTGCATCGGGGCGCGTTCGACCGCTGCGGCCATCAGTCCGTCGAAACCGGCGATGCCCGATGCCGCACGCGTCATCAGCGGGCCAGGGGAGACCGCATTGACGCGGATGTTCTTCTCGCCCAGTTCTGCCGCCATGTAGCGGGTGGCTGCTTCGAGGGCTGCCTTGCACAAACCCATCACGCCATAGTTGGGGATGACCTTCTCGGAGCCGAGGTAGGTCATGGTCACGAGCGAACCGCCACCTGCCTTGACCAGCAGCGGCTCGACCATCTTGGCGAGGCGCACGAAGGAGTGGGTGGACACGTCCATGGCGAGCGCAAAACCGTCGGCCGAGGTGTCGACGACACGGCCGTGAAGGTCGTCGCGCTTGGCGAAGGCCATGCTGTGGAGCACGAAATCGAGTTTGCCGTAGTTGGCATCGATCTGTGCATAGACGTTGTCCATGGTTTCGGGCTTGGTGACGTCCAGCAGGTAGGCGTCCTTGACGCCGAGACGATGAAGCACCGGCTCGATGAAGGCGCGCGTCTTTTCGTTCTGGTAAGTAATGATCAGCGTCGCACCAGCCTGAGCGCAGGCCTCGGCAACACCGGTAGAGATCGACTTCTCGTTGGCGATGCCTGTGATCAGGCCGACCTTGCCTTGCAGATTGATAATCGGGGTCATGATGGGCTCCATGTGTCTACGCGTGAAAGATTGGCTTGCACCGACCTATTCGACCAGACGAAGATTACGGCCGTGGTCGGGCACAGGAAAAGAAACTCTTGTGTGCGGTGCACAAAAACTGGATTCCAGTATATTCTGCATTGCAGCATCAATGAACCCACTGTCGAAAAAACCTTTTTGCAGACAGTGCTAAAGAGCACAACGAATGAATCGAACGACCTACATTTTCATGGATTTCGACGGGGTGACCCACCCTTGGGGCGAGGTGGAGGATTTCCGCTGCCTGCCGCTGATCGAAGCCGTGATTCGAGAGTTCGAGGAAGCGCGCATCGTGATTTCGTCGGACTGGCGCATGCTGTTTTCGCTGCAGAAGCTGGTCGCCCGCTTCTCCGAAGACATCCGCCCGCGGGTCGCCGGCGTGACGCCGCACATGCTGCCCAAACTGGGCTCCGAGCTTCACGGCCTGCGTGAGCGCGAATCCATGCTCTGGCTTGCACAGCACGAGCCCGACGTCGCTTCCGCTGCCTGGTGTGCGATCGACGATGCACCGGGCAACTGGCTCAGCCGCTCGCGGCTCATCCTGACCGATTTCAAGCGCGGCTTCACCGAAGAGGATGCGGGTGCCCTTAGCCGGATGCTGACATCGCTGCGCGACGGCGTTCCCACTCTTGAGAAGCCGCGCTCCAGCTTCCGCTGGGCATCCTGAGCGCGTGCCCGGCTGCAGAACTGCGGCCGGCGCGTAGCAATCCCCGCATCGTGGCAGTGCTGCGAGACTGATCGCCTCGCTGCACTGCCCAGCCTGACTCTGTCTGCAATGCAAGGCCTTCGTTGCCCGATTGCGTCCTGATCGGCACAATATGCGCCCGCTTTCCGGAACCGAGTCATGTCATCAGCGTCCTCCACCGATACCGTTCTGCCCGCAGACCCGCTGCAAAAGCTGGCCGCGCCCGAGGTGCAGCGTCAGGCCGCACGCACGGCGCAGGACGCCTTTGCGCGCGTTTTCCGGCTCAGCATCGAAGCCTCTGATCAGGAGCGTGCCGAGGGCGTGACCGCTTTGTGCGAGGCCATGCGCAACTGGGCTCGCGCGGGGGAGGGCGAAGATGCACGGGCCCTGCGCCTGGCCCTGCTGGTGGCCGGTGCGGACCAATGGGGGCTGGCCTGGAGTCAGGCTTTCGGTCTCACCGCAATTCCGGCGCTCTCCGAGCTTCTCGGCGCACTGCGCACCGGGCTCGATGCGCAGGCCGAGTCCCGCTTTCTGCAGCAGTTCGAGGCGCTGACGGCGGCCGAGGCCAATGCGATCGATTTCAAGGTCGAACTGCGCCGCGGGATTCACCTCGCGCTGTGGCATTCGTCGATTGCCAGCGAGAATCGCGACGAAGCGCTGCGCCTGGCGGGCCAGCTCGGCAGCCTGCTGCTGGCGCTGGTCGGGAACATGCCGGTTGCAGGCTGGCGCCTGGTGGCCGATGCGCTGGCACATATCCAGATTCGCTGCCTGTCCGAAGGGCTGGCGGCCGAGGGCGTGGCCCAGGAGGCCACGCAGGCACTCTTCGCATCGCTCGCGCGCGAGTTGCCGGCGCCGCAGCGCGACGTGGTCATGGCTCATGCGGCTCAGGCCGTGGTGGCCTGGCAACGTGCAAACCGTCCGTCGGATACGGTTCATTAAGTCTTTACTGAGGCGGTTCGGATGGCACTGAAGGCAACGATTTACAAGGCTGAGCTGCAGATTGCAGACATGGATCGCAGCTACTACGGCGACCATGCGCTGACGCTCGCCCGGCACCCGTCGGAAACCGACGATCGCATGATGGTGCGCCTTCTCGCCTTCGCACTCTATGCAGACCCGGCGCTGAGCTTTGGCAACGCACTCTGCGTCGATGACGAGCCCGATCTGTGGGAGCGTGACCTGACCGGCGAGATCAAGCGCTGGATCTTCGTCGGGCAGCCTGACGAGAAGTGGATTCGCAAAGCCTGCGGTCGCTCGGACAAGGTGGTGGTCATCAACTACGGTCGGGCCGCCCCTGTCTGGTGGGAGGGCATCAAGGCCAAGCTCACGCGCCAGCAGAGCCTCAGTGTGCTCCGCATCGCCCCCGAGGTTGCACCTGCACTGGCGCGCCTAACCGATCGCAGCATGCGCCTGCAATGCACCCTGCAGGATGGTCACGTCTGGGTAACCAACGGTGAGGAAACGGTCGAGGTCGCGCCCGAGTTGCTGATGGGGCCGGCCAGATACTGATCGACCCTATCCGCCGGGCTGGCGCTGCGCGTCCTTGCTGAGAAAAGCGCAGATGGCTTCGGCGCTGCGCGCCGGATCTTCCTGCATGAAGCAGTGGCCGCCGGGCATCACCTGTTCGCTGACTGCCGGATTGCTGTCGCGCCAGCGGGTGATGCCTTTGGCCGCGAATGGGTAGGTTTTTTCCCCGCGCAGCACATGCGTCGGCGTGGTGATGCGCGCCAGTGACGACCACAGCCGGCGCGGGTAGGAGCTGAAGATCTCCGCTTCGCGGGCCGGTCTGCATTTGAGCTCGACCCCGCCTTCCGGCGTGTTGCGCAACGCATGATTGACGTATGACCACAAGGCTTCTTCTTTCCAGCCCTTGAACATGCCGCGCTCGTGCAGCGAGGTGAATGCCGACTGGCGATCGGGCCAGTGGTGGCGGCGCTGGCGGGTGCGGCGGGCGAGGGTGTTGCGTGAGTACAGCCCGACAACGTCGGACAGCGCCATCAGCCCGATCATGGCTGGTGGAAAGAGGACCGGGTCGAGCAGGACAGCGCGTGAAAACTGATCAGGCGCTTTGGCCAGCATCAGGCTGGTAATGACGCCACCGAAGCTGTGCCCGACCGCGAACACCGGCACATCGCCGAAGAGGGTGCCGCGCGCGTGCCATGCTTCCAGGCACAGTGCGGCCGTGCGATTCCAGCCATGAAAGCGGCCGCCGTGGTCGCTGTCTCCGTGGCCCTGGATGTCCGACAGGAAGAGATCGAAGTGGGGCGTGAGGCGCGCGAGCATCGGCTCGTAGGTCCGGCCGCAGTATCCGTTTCCGTGTACGAAATGAAGCACCGGCTTGCCCGAAGGCAGGGAGTGCTCTCCGCGCAGCGTGAAACCGGCAGTGCAGGAGTGATACCAGGCCTGAAGTTGCATGGTGAACGAATGGAAGGGCTAGACGCGTGGCATGAGTTTAGCGCTCGTGGCTGCAGTTGTGCACTGCAATGTCGGTGTGACCGGACGCTTGTCCGGGGCTCAGGCCGGCCAGAGCGGCGGCTCGTCCATCAGCGCTATCTGTTCACGAAGTTCGAGCACGCGGTCCTGCCAGTAATGCTGCGTGTTGAACCAGGGAAACGCGGCGGTGAAGGCGGGGTCGTTCCAGCGTCGTGCGAGCCAGGCTGAATAGTGGATGAGACGCAGCGTGCGCAAGGCTTCGATCAGGTGGAGCTCGCGCGGCGCAAAGTCCATGAAGTCCTCGTAGCCGGCAAGGATGTCGGCGAGCTGCCCGACCTGCTCGTGGCGCTCACCCGAGAGCAGCATCCACAGGTCCTGAATTGCCGGTCCCATGCGCGCATCGTCGAAGTCGACGAACTGCGGCCCGCCGCCTTCGCCCTGCTGCCACAGTACGTTGCCCATATGGCAGTCGCCGTGCAGTCGCAGTGAAGCGAACTTGCCTGCACGGTCAAAGGCGCGGCGCACGCCGTCGAGCGCCTGATCCGCCGTGCTCTTCCACGCCGGAAGGATGTCGGCGGGAATGAAATCGTGTGCGAGGAGCCAGGCACGGGGTTCTTCGCCGAAGCTGGCGATATCGAGTGCCGGACGGGACTTGAACGGGTGCAGCGCGCCGACTGCATGGATGCGGCCGATGAACCGGCCCAGCCATTCCAGCGTGGCCGGATCGGACAGTTCCGGTGCGCGTCCGCTCAGGCGCGGGAACAGCGTGAAACGCATGCCCTCATGGAGGTGCAGGCTGCGGCCGTCGATGATGAGGGGTTGCGCCACCGGGATCTCGCGTTCGGCCAGTTCCGCGGTGTAGCTGTGCTCCTCGAGGATGGCTGCGTCAGTCCAGCGCGCGGGACGATAGAACTTGACCACCAGCATCGGGCCGTCGTCGATACCGACCTGATAGACGCGGTTCTCGTAGCTGTTGAGTGCCAGCAGGCGGCCGTCAGGCCGCAGGCCGACACTCTCCAGTGCATCGAGGACGAAGTCCGGTGTCAGGCCCGCAAACGGCGCCCCGCTGCTTGCGGTGCCGGGCACTCAGTCTTCCCTGCGCTTTTTCGGCTTGCCGGCCGAGAAGGGCGCAGAGCCCGAGCGATCGGGACCTGAACGCGAAGGGCCGCGATCGTCGCGACGCGGGGCACCGCTCCACGGCTTCGGCGCACCGGGCTTGCCATAGCTGCCGGCGGGCTTGTCATAGCCACCGGCAGGCTTGTTGCCCCAGGTCGGCTTGCCATCACCGCCTGCGGGGCGGGGCGGGCGGCGATCGCTGAAGCTGTCGTCACGACGCGGCGTGTGCTCACGGCGCGGGCTGTCCTCGCGGCGTGGTGCGTGGTCACCACGCGGTGCATGGTCGCCGCGCGGTGCGCGCGGACGCTCGGGGGTGGCCAGCGCCTCTTCGTCGGTCAGCGGGCGGATGTTGAGGGCGCACTGCTTGACCCGGGTGCGCTTGAGCACGCCCAGCAGGTCGTCGGGCAGGTTGGCCGGCAACTCGACCGTGGAGAAATCGTTGAAGAGGTGGATCTGGCCGATGAAGCGACCGTCGATTCCGCCTTCGTTGGCGATTGCGCCGACGATCTCCTTGGGGCTCGCGCCCTGGTTGCGACCGACTTCGATGCGGTAGCGCGCCAGCGCGCCATCGGCAAACGAGCGGCGGCGGGCGAGGATCTCGTCCCGGTTCGGGCGCTCGGTGCGCTCACGCGGTGCGCCGGTGGTGAAGTGCTCTTCGCGCGGAGGACGACCGCCGGCGCTGGTCGCGGTGGTTGCCACGTCCCAGCCACGGCCGGACTCTTCGACCTGCAGCGGGCGTTCGCGCTGGGCAAGATAAGCCAGTGCGGCGGCGATCTCGTGTGCCTGAAGTTCGTTTTCTTCGGTGAGGCTATTGACCACGTCCATGAAGAAACCGAGGTCCTGGCCGCTCAGGGTGTCCAGAACCAGTTGCTTGAACTGGTTCACCCGCAGCGTGGAGACTTCCTCGCGGCTGGGCAGGGCGATGGGTTCGATCGGCTGGCGGGTGGCGCGCTCGATGGTCTTGAGCATGCGCGTTTCGCGCGGCGCGACGAACAGGATCGCCGAGCCTTCACGGCCCGCACGGCCGGTACGCCCGATCCGGTGCACATAGGCTTCGGTGTCGTAGGGGATGTCGTAGTTGATGACGTGGCTCACGCGCGGCACATCGATGCCGCGGGCGGCGACGTCCGTTGCCACGACGATGTCGAGCGCGCCGTTCTTGAGTTGCTCGATGACGCGTTCGCGCAGGCCCTGGGTCATGTCGCCGTTCAGCGCTGCAGCTGCGTAGCCGCGGGCTGCGAGCTTGTCGGCCAGCTCTTCGGTCGCAATCTTGGTGCGCACGAAGGTGATGGCTGCGTCGAAGGTTTCCTCGGCATCGAGGATGCGGGTCAGCGCGTCGAGCTTGTCCACGCCACGCACCAGCCAGTAGCGCTGGCGGATCTTGGCAACGGTGGAGGTCGATGCGCGGATCTTGATTTCTTCGGGTTCGCGCAGGTGGCGACGTGCCACGTCACGAATCACGTTGGGCATGGTGGCCGAGAACAGCGCTGTCTGCCGGGTTGCCGGGGTGTGATCGAGAATCCATTCGACGTCGTCGATGAAGCCCATGCGCAGCATTTCGTCGGCTTCGTCGAGGATCAGCATCTTGAGTGCGTCGAGCTTCAGGCTGCCGCGCTCAAGGTGGTCCATGACTCGGCCCGGCGTGCCGACGATGACCTGTGCGCCGCGCGACAGCTGGCGCAGCTGCACCACCATGCTCTGCCCGCCGTACACAGGCAGCACGTGGAAATTCTTCAGGTGATGCGCGTATTTGCCAAAGGCCTCGGCAACCTGGATGGCGAGTTCGCGTGTCGGGGTGAGCACCAGCACCTGCGGGCGGGTGTCGGCGATGTCGAGCATCGCCAGCGTCGGCAGGGCAAAAGCGGCGGTCTTGCCGGTGCCGGTCTGTGCTTCGCCCAGCAGGTCGCGACCGGCGAGCAGGTGCGGGATACACGCAGCCTGGATCGGGGATGGCGTTTCATAGCCGACTGCGGCGAGTGCCGAAAGCAGATTGTCGGGCAGGCCCAGCTGGGCAAAGGATTCGATGGATTCGGTCATGGCAGAGGATGATGCGTAGTGAGGCCGGGGCCAGGAGGGCGCGGTGATCTGCAGCCGGGACAATGTCCAAGTATGGCTGTCCGGCACCACAAAAACAAAAACGCGGCCCTGAGGCCGCGTTCTGATTGATCAGCGAGGGCTAATCAGAGCGGGCGGATGTTGGCCGCCTGCAGGCCCTTGGGGCCGTTCTTGACTTCGAATTCTACGCGCTGGTTCTCGGCCAGGCTCTTGAAGCCCTTGCCTTGAATTTCGCTGAAATGTGCGAACAGGTCGTCACCGCCCTGTTCCGGGGTGATGAAGCCGAAGCCCTTGGCGTCGTTGAACCACTTGACGGTACCGGTTTGAGTGCTCATTTTGCGTTCCTTTAAAACATAAGAAGGGGCTCGCGCCCAGAGTGCAGGAACGATCAAGAAACAAGTATCGAGGGAATCAAACCGTAAAGTTCGCGGAACGAACACGCGGAAACGACACCACAAAGACAACTGCTTGAATCGACTGCGACGCCACAATACACGGTTTTATTGGGGTGTGGGATTTTTTTTTGATTCGTCATGCAACCGGACAGATATGACGATGACGAGGCGGAACATAAGCTGCAGTGCGCTGCGGATTCAGATGTGGCCGGAAGATGGGATAATGCAGACCCTTTTTTGTTAGTCCGGACTTCCGATGCCCATCCAGTGGTTCCCCGGTCACATGAACTCCGCGCGCCGGAAAGCTGCAGAGACGCTGGCTGCGATCGATGTCGTCATCGAAGTGACCGATGCCCGCCTGCCCGAAGCCAGCAGCAATCCGATGATCGGAGAGCTGCGCCGCTTCCGCAATCGCCCCTGCCTCAAGCTGCTGAACAAGGCGGATCTCGCCGATCCGGTGGCGACGCAGGCGTGGATGGATTTCTACAACCGTCAGCCCGGGGTGAAGGCCGTGTCGATTTCGGCCAAGAAGCCGGCTGACGTGGCACGCATCACCGGCCTGTGTCGCCAGCTCGCACCGCACCGCAGCGACAACATCAAGCCGCTGCGGATGATCCTGATGGGCATTCCCAACGTGGGCAAGTCCACGCTGATGAATGCCCTCATCAAGCGCAAGGTGGCCAAGGTTGGCGACGAACCGGCGGTGACCAAGAGCCAGCAGACGCTCGATCTCGGTCCCGGCCTGACGCTCACCGATACGCCCGGACTGATGTGGCCCAAGATTGACTACGATGCCGACGGCTTCATGCTCGCGGCGAGCCATGCGATCGGCCGTAATGCGGTGATCGACGAGGAGGTCGCGGCCTTCCTGGGTGACGTGCTGCTTGAACGCTACCCTGCGCTGCTCGCCGCCCGCTATCGCATTGACCCGTCGAACTTCGACGGACCGGGGCTGGTCGAGGAGGTCGGACGTCGTCGCGGCTGCCTGCAGAAGGGGGGCGGTCTCGACCTGGAGAAAGCCGCCCAGATCCTGTTGCTCGACTATCGCAGCGGCGCGCTGGGCAGGATCAGTCTGGAAACGCCCGACAGCCGCAGCCAGATGCTTGCGGCTGCGCTTGCGAACGGGCCCGCGCCGGTCAATCCAGACCTTGCAGTGGATGAGGACGAAGAAGAATAAGGGTGGCCGGGCTGGGGGCTTCGCTGCCCTCAGCTGTCAGTCGTTGAACCGTCTGGCGTATTGACGGGCAGGATTTCGATCCATTGCAGCCACTGGCCACAGGCGTTGCGCGGCCCGCGCAGGGAGCCGTGCCAGGGGCCTTCGGTGCATTTGCCGCGGTTGTTTGCCGGGTCGAGCTCGACCGTGCTGCCGTCTGCGGCCAGCTGACGCGTGCCGTCCCAGCGCTGGCAGGTCGGGCAGCGGCGCAGCTCGGCGATTTCGACCGCCACGCTCAGATCCCGAAATAACGCCCGGGGCGGTGATTCACAGCAATGACGAAGTTCACCGCCACCGCGCCGAGCACCGAAAGCCCGACCAGCCGGGCGTCGACCGCCAGCAGCGCGAGCGCCATGATCACGCAGTCCGCCGCCATCTGCACCCAGCCCGCGCGCCAGCCTTTGCGCTGTTGCAGGTAGATCGCCAGCACGCCGACCCCGCCCAGGCTGGAGCGGTGGCGGATCAGCATGAGCAGGCCGGTACCCGCTAGCAGTCCGCCCATGATCGCGGCAAAGACCGGGTCGACGTGGGCGATGCTGAGCATGCTGGGCAGATACTCGGTGCACACCGAGAGCAGCAGCACGGTACAGAAGGTCTTCAGCGTGAACTCGCGTCCGAGTGCGCGCAGCGCAAAGATGTAGAAGGGCAGGTTGATCGCGAAGAAGGCTGCGCCGAAGGGCAGGTCGAAGGCGTAGTGGATCAGGAAGGCCAGACCGGCCGTGCCGCCGGTGAGCATGCCCGCGTCGCGAAAGAACGAGATCGACAGGGCCAGAAACAGCGTGCCCACGAGCAGGGCTTGCACGTCGTCTAGCGGGCTGTGGCGGGCGCTCAGTTCGGCAGGGGCTTCCGGAGCGGACTGAGAGGGCGCGTTCGACATGAAGATCCGTTGGTTGAGTCTTGCCCCGATGATAGCGCGCTGTTTGCTGCAGCGCAGTCCGTAGCATCCACGGCACGCCTTTCACCGCTCGCCATGTCGTCTTTGTTGGCGTGCTACCCGTGTTTGTCGAGAAACGCACAGTCTGCATGCCTGATCCACGTCTATTAAACCCATTGAAAAACAGATGGATAGGGTGCTGGAGCGGAGCTGGCGATGCTGGCACTCAATCTGCTGGAGGGAGCGCAACCCCGACCAAGAGGAGTCTTCCCCATGCAAGAGAGCGCAATGCCCATCACCCGTGACGCCGCGCTGCGCGTCGCCCTCGCAGCCCGGTCGATGCCGGGCATCACCCTGCCGAAACTGATCGATGTGCTGCAGAACCGGATTGGCAGCGAGCAGATCGACACCGACGATCTGCGCACGGTGACCGTGACGGATCTGAAGACGGCCTTTGCCAGCGTGGATGGCGAGGAGGACGGCGAAGACATCGGAATCGGCCTGGAGGCGATGAAGCTCGCCGTGCGCATCCTGTGGGGTGACACCCAGGGCGAGCCCTTGCCGCCGGTGCAGGCTTTTGCTGAGGGCGACATGCCGGGGTCGGTGCGGGTGGCGCTTGCCTCCGACAGTGGCGAGGCGCTCAACGGGCATTTCGGGTCCTGTATCCGTTATCTGGTCTATCAGGTGTCGGCGACCGAGATCCGCCTGGTGGATATCCGCGACGCGCTCGAAGCCGACTTTGCCGACGACAAGAATGGCTTTCGCGTGCAGCTCATCTCCGATTGCCATGTGCTCTACGTCGTCTCCATCGGTGGCCCGGCGGCGGCGAAGGTGATCAAGGGCAATATCTACCCGATCAAGCGTATCGAGGGCGGACCGGCGATGGAGGTGATGGCCGAGTTTCAGGACATGATGAAGGGCTCGCCGCCGCCCTGGCTGGCCAAGATCCTGGGTGTCAGCGCCGAGCGCCGGCTGCGCAACTATGCTGCGGCGTCGGTCGAGGAGTGAGATCGTGGCCGACAAGGACTACCCGCGCATTGTCTCCGAGCTGATCGCAAATGCCGTTGCCACCAGCCGGATTGCCGGCGAGAACGGCCGCATCACGCGCCTGGTGGCGGGCAGTATCGGGCGTTTTGCAAGCGAGCTGAAGGTGGGGAACGAGGCCGGCAAGGCCGATGCACTGCTCGCCCATGCACGTGACCTGCTGGCGGAAAGCGATGGCGCAGAGGTCGTACCCGCACTCACCGCTGCGGTCGAGGCGCTGGCAGTGGCGCGCTGAGTCGGGCTGCATTTGCGCTCGTTTGACGGTGGCGCGGGTTAGAATCCGCGCCCCGAAGCCAATTTGCGGCCACCCTGCCGCCGCCGTCATGGAAGAGCGCATCGAACGCCTCGAATCGAAGCTGATGTTTGCCGAGGATCTGCTCGACGAACTCAATCGCACCGTCTACCGCCAGCAACAGCAGATCGACCTGATGCAGCAGCATCTGCGGCAACTTGCGCAGCAGATGCAGGCCGTTCAGCCTCCCGGACGTCTGAGTCCGGAAGACGAAGTGCCGCCGCACTACTGAGCGGTAACGCCCGCGCCGGGGCGCGTGGGATGGAAGCTGATCTTCTGCGGTGCGACCTGTGCCTGCAGCCTGGCGACGTGCGGCTTCAGTTCGCCCATCACGTGCATCTCGCAGCGCTTGCAGTCGAAGCGCAGCGTGAGGGTCTCCTTGCCGTTGACCAGGGTCATCGGGTCGGGGCGGATGCCTTTCACTTCCTTGGGGCACAGGTTGAAGCTGTAGCGCAGGCAGTGCTTGGTGATCATCACTGACACCTCGCCGTGCTCTTCATTGGCCTCGTAGGCCGCGTCGATCAGCTTGACGCCGTGTTTCACATAGAAATCACGCGCCTTTTCGTTGAGGACGTTGGCGAGATAGCTCAGCGAGTCGTCAGGGAAAGGCACGGGCGGTTCGACCGGCGCGGCACGCGGCGGACGGGCGTGGGCCTGCAGGCGCGCAGCTTCCAACTGTTCGACGGCGTCACGACGCAGCGCATTGAGTGCCGAGGCCGGCAGGAAGGGCGCGTCGGTGACATCGAGCGTGATTTCCTGTGCCGTGAAGATCGTGTTGCCAAGCTTGGCGATGTGGTCGCGGATCGTGCCCAGTGCGCGTTCGGCCTGCTGGGCAGCTTCGTGGGCTGCCTGAATGCTGGCCGTCGCGGTCACGCCGTCCTCGTCGGTCAAGGTCAGCGCATAGCCTTCGGCAGTTGCGAAAAAGCGTGCGTCCACCGTGATGCGGCGATCGGCGGATTTCTTTTCCAGCGCACGCTCGAAAGCCTGATCGTGGTTGCGGAACACCGAGGTGCCGGGCACCAGGTCGGCCGGCAGCGCGTCGGCAGTAAAGATGCGATCCACGCCTTCGCCTGCCGCGTCGTGCTCGGCACGGTTGATGCGCAGGCCGGTGAGGTCGCCCTTGGCGTCGTACCAGGTGAGGCCATCACCGTTGTGGATCGGCGCCACGCGCTCGATCTCGAAGAACTTGCCGGCCTTGGTGTCGATGCGGGTCACGCGGCCGATCGCCTCTCCGACGAACTTGGGCGACTCGAAGGCTTCGATGCCGTGCTGGCGCTTGTTGGTGAAGTAGTCGGTATAGCCGCGGTTGAAGGTCTTCTCCGCCTGCGGTGTGAACAGGAAGGTGCTGCGCCCGCTCGAGGCGCGCTGCCATGCGGGGCCGTCGGCATCGGGGTGTTCGATGATTTCGTCGAGCAGCTGACGGTAGTGCGCGGTGATGTTCTTGACGTAGGAGAGGTCCTTGTAGCGACCCTCGATCTTGAACGAGCTCACGCCGGCCGCAGCCAGGGTGCGCAGGTTGGCGCTCTGGTTGTTGTCCTTCATCGACAGCATGTGCTGATCGCGGGCGATGATGTTGCCGTCCTTGTCGGCCAGGTCGTAGGGCAGGCGACAGGCCTGCGAACACTCGCCGCGGTTGGCGCTGCGTCCGGTGTGGGCGTGGCTGATGTAGCACTGGCCGCTGAAGGCCACGCACAGTGCGCCATGGACGAAATACTCGAGCTGGCACTCGGTGGCGGCGGCGATCTTCTTCACCTCGTCCAGCGTGAGCTCACGTGCGAGCACGATCTGCGAAAAACCGACGTCCTGCAGGAAGCGGGCCTTGGCTGCGTCGCGGATGTCGGTCTGGGTGCTGGCGTGGAGCTGGATCGGGGGCAGGTCGAGTTCGAGCAGGCCCATGTCCTGGACGATCAGCGCGTCGGCACCGGCGTCGTAGAGTTGCCAGATGAGCTTGCGTGCATCCTCGAGCTCATCGTCACGCAGGATGGTGTTGAGCGCCACGAACACCTGCGCATGAAAACGGTGGGCATGGGCGGCCAGGCGGGCAATGTCGGCGACCGTGTTTTCCGCTGAGGCACGTGCGCCGAACGACGGACCGCCGATATAGACGGCGTCTGCCCCGTGGGTGATGGCTTCGATGCCGAAGTCGGCATTCTTGGCCGGGGACAGGAGTTCGAGTTGGTGACGGGCGTTCATCAGCGGCGCGACTTCAAGGTCTTGATCGGAAAGGCGGTAATGATACCGGTTCGCGAATCCTCAGGCTTGGTTTCGTGCACCGGCAGTGCTCGACGCCTGCGCCGGGGGCGCGCCAAAGCGGGCCGCAAGCAGGCGGGCCGGGATGGCGGCGAGCAAGAGCCCGATGGCGTCGGCAACCCAGTCCCACAGGTCACCGAAGCGGTAGTCGGTGAAGGACTGCGCCACCTCCATCGCCGCACCGTAGGCGAGCAGACCGAGCACCACCTGCAGCATGCGATCCGGCCAGGCAAGGCTGCCCAGCACCATCAGCACGGCGAACAGCACCGCGTGTTCGATCTTGTCCTGCCAGCTGACGATCTGGACCACATCGGGTGCCGGTTGCAGGGCGAGCCAGAACACGGCCACAAGGGCGAAGACGAAGAGGCCGCGACTGAGGGCGGGCGGGATTCGGAGCATGAGCGGGACGGGTGCCTGAGGTCGGAACAGGCGCCGATCTTATCAGGCTGGTGTGACGG
This sequence comes from Parazoarcus sp. PS-13 R2A, assembly GCF_057621855.1. Taxonomy (NCBI): domain Bacteria; kingdom Pseudomonadati; phylum Pseudomonadota; class Betaproteobacteria; order Rhodocyclales; family Zoogloeaceae; genus Parazoarcus; species Parazoarcus sp. PS-13 R2A. The sequence continues at coordinate 68,069 of NZ_JBYEXN010000010.1, read as the reverse complement.
CGCGCTGTGGCGTGGGGGCGTTTGCCCGCCACATCCTGACGACATGGAGGAGGTTGAGCATGAGCCAGCCGAACTCGACAATCAGCGCGAGTCCCGCAAGCGGCCCCAGCGCTGGCGCCAGTGCAGCGGCAAGCAGCGCTGCAAGCGCAAGCACGTGCATCCTGAGCTGTGCTTTGGCGCGCGCATCCGGGAGCATCTTCTTGACGTTGGGTGCCTTGACCTTGGCCTGGGTGAGATGCAGCCACGCCAGAAAGGGCACGATCTTGTACAGCATGGCGCTGGTGGCGCCGCCCAGGCCACCGTGCAGGATCAGGATGCCGGCCAGCACTGGCCAGCGCTCAGCATCGGAGAACTGGGGAAAAATCAGGAGGGCGGCGCCGGCAATCAGGGCTACCATCGCCAGGCGGAAGGCGCGAAAGGAGGCGTCGGGCGTGCTGCGTCGCGTACGCGCCTGCTGGCGCAAGGTGATGCCGGCAAAGCAGATCACGGCGGCGATCAGGGTGAGCGCGAGCATGATCGCAGTCTGGTCGAAGCCGGTGACACTGAGCACGGACCATGCGCACAGCAGGCCGAGAATGGCGGGCGCCCAGTAACGGGTAAGCGCGACCGGATAGGCGGGCGTGATCTGGAACATCGGGACCACCACCCAGCTCACCGCCGCGAGGAGAATGCCGGCCCAGCCAAGCAGCGCCCAGCCCGCGTGCAGATTGACCTGAGTCGTGAAGGGCAGGGGAAGCCCAGCGCCGCCGCTGAGCCCGAGTGCGATCGAGAGGCCCAGCACGACGGACAGTGCAAGGCCGGTGAGCGAAAGGCGCAGATCACGCGGCGTGTGGCTTGCCATGGACGACTTTGGCGCACGAATGATGGCAACGGTGGCGCAGCCGAGAAAGCCGAAAATGCTCAGCCCGAGCAGTGCCGCGGCGCCGATCAGCACGACCGGCAGGCCGAAGCCGAGTCCGGCCGCAAGTCCGGCCGCACCCAGACTGAGCCCGACGTGGGTCAGTCTGGCGGTGAGCAGCGGTGCGGGCAGCGCCGCCCCGGCGACCACGGGCATGATCTGGATCAGCGCGCCAAGCATGATCTGCAGCAGGAAGCCAACTGCAAACAGGTGAACCACGGCCAGGGTGCCCGGCGTCCAGCGCGATGCAAGCAGGCCGCTGTCGCCGATCAGCACCAACCCGGCGACGATGCCGAACAACGGTGCGGTGAGAAAGAAGCGCAGCGGTGCCGAAAACGGCGGCGTTGCCTCATAGCCCAGGCCGGGGTTGGCGCCGCTCATGGACGCTCGATCAGGACCTCGACCACTGCGTCGTCACGAACCGTCGGGGTATAGCGGTAGCCGTCGCGATCGAGGATACGGAACAGTGGATGGGGCATGCGGTCGAGCAGCAGCGTGACTGCCTGACCGGGGGCGAGGTCGGCCACGGCCTCCATCGCCATCTCGAAGGGCACGGGCGGTTCCATGCCGCGGGCGTCGACGATCGTCGGTGTGTTCATGCCATGGCTCCGGGGGCTGTGCGGGCATGCAGGGCCGTATCGAGCGCGCCTGCCAGTTCGCCACTGCGGTCGGCAAGGCGGGCATCGCACATCGGGTACAGCATGTTTTCTTCCTTCATGTTGTGCTGCTGAATCATGATCATCAGGGTTTCGGCTTCGCCCGCAAAATCGTCGCCGTCGCGGGCGCCAATTGCGGCCAGCATGCTGTCAAGAAAGGTTCGCATCTCGGCATGTTCGGCCCGCATCACTGCGGTGGGGCCGCCGCGCATGCCGGTCGCGGCTTCGAATGCGGGGAAGAGGTGTTCTTCCTCCGCCAGGAAATGTGCGTTCAGCGCCGCGGCGAATGTCGACATGGCAGCTGCGGCGGCAGGCCAGTCGCCCTTGGCGACGAGGGTTTCTACCCGGGCAAAAACGTGGTCGCAGGCACGGTGGTCATCGGTCATCAGGCTGGAAAGTGACATTGGCAGAACTCCTCTGGAATGTCTCGATTCTCCGCATCGATCCCTTCACAGCCTTGACGCGGGTCAATATCGTGAACATGCCGCTGCATTCCGCGGGTGCCCCTTAATGGTGCAAAACGGGCAGAATGCCGCCTTTGCCGAACGGATTCCCCGAAATGAGTCCTGCCCAAGCCCCAGGCGCCTTGGGGCGGATTTTCCTGCCCTTTGCGCTGGGCTATTACCTGTCCTATCTGCTGCGTACGGTCAATGCAGTGATTTCGCCCACGCTGACGGGCGAGCTCGGCCTTTCCGCCGCTGATCTCGGGCTGCTGACCAGCACCTATTTTCTGGCCTTCGGTCTGGCACAGATTCCGGTGGGTATTGCGCTCGACCGCTTCGGTCCGCGCCGGGTCGAAGGCTGTCTGATGCTGCTGACCGCGCTGGGCAGTGCCGCCTTTGCGATGGGCGATTCGCTTACCGGCCTTGGTAGCGCGCGCGCGCTGGTCGGGGTTGGTGTGTCGGCCTGCTTGATGGGGGCGCTGAAAGGCTTCGCAATGTGGTATCCGGCCGAACGGCAGAGCTCGATGACCGGCTTCATCATGGCCGCGGGCGCGCTGGGCGCGCTCACTGCAAGCGCACCGGTCGAGGCCTTGCTGCCGTTTATGGGGTGGCGCGGTGTGTTCTGGACCATCGCCGCGCTTGCGCTGATGATCTCGCTGTGGATTTTCCTGTCCTTGCCCGACGAGGCCATCCACGGGGACAACGAGCGTCTGCTCGATGCCTTGCGCGCGGCGGTGCGGATCTTTCCTGCCCCTGCATTCCTGAAATTCGCGGCGTCGTCGATGTTCTTTACCGGCGGCTTCATGGCCATGCAGAGCCTTTGGGCCGTGCCCTGGCTGATGAGCGTAAACGGGCTGTCGCTGGCCCAGGCCGCAGGCTATCTGGTGGCGCTCAATGTCGGCATGCTGGCGGGGCAACTGTCCATCGGCCTTCTCGGGGTGCGCCTTGCAACGCGCGGCGTGCGCCCGCTCAACCTGATCCAGTTCGGCTATGCGGGCATGCTGAGCGTGCAGCTCTGCATCCTGTTTGATCTGGGGCCGCTGGTGGTGCTGTGGTTTCTGCTCGGTGCGCTGTCGTCGGTCAATTCACAGACCTACCTCGCAACCGCCTCGAATTTTCCCCGTCAGGTGTTCGCGCGCGTATCGACGGCAATCAACCTGATGGCGTTTGCCGGTGCCTTCGCCGTGCAGTGGGGCCTGGGTTTGGCGCTGGATGCCTTGCAGCTGACAGGGCATACGCTGTCTGCATCCCTGAGCCTCGCATTTGGCGGCCTGATCGCAGTTCAGGTGCTCGCCTATTTGCCGCTGTTGCCGTGGCGTCGGGCGCAACCGGGCTGAGCGCCCGGCGTGCGGCCGGGTTCAGGCGCTGACTGCGGCCTCCTGTTCCCGCTCCGGCGCCTGCTCCGGTGTCTGTGCGGCGGCGGGGGGCGCTGGCAGCGCCTTCTGTGCTGTGGTCTGAGCGCCCCAGTGGATCAGCTCAAGCCGGCCGTCGAGATGCTCGACGATGGCCGTGCAGCTGTCGACCCAGTCGCCGCAATTCACATAGGTCAGCCCATCGACCTCACGCATGCTCGCCCAGTGAATGTGTCCGCAGATCACGCCATCCACGCCGCGCTCGCGCGCGCCGTGCATCACTGAGTCCTCGAAGTCGAAGATGAAGCTGACCGCGGTCTTGACCTTGCGCTTGGCGTAGCCGGCGAGCGACCAGTAGCCGGAGATGCCCAGGCGGCGCCGGATGCGTGACAGTCCGCCGTTGATGCGGACCAGCGCGTTGTAGGCGACGTCACCGAGTACCGCAACCCAGCGATGATGGCGGGTAACCTGATCGTATTCGTCGCCATGCAGCAGCAGGAAGCGCCGCCCGTCCGCGGTCTCGTGAATCCAGTCTGACTCGAGTCGGATGTCGCCGAATGTGGTGCCGATGTATTCGCGCAAGGCCTCGTCATGGTTGCCGGGAATGAAGACCACCTGCGTGCCCTTGCGCGCACGCCGCAACACCTTTTGTACGACGGTGTTCTGGGTGCTGGTCCAGTGAATGCTTCTGCTCATTGCCCAGAAGTCCACGATGTCGCCAATCAGGAAGAGATTCTCGGATTCGTGGTAACGCAGGAAATCGAGCAGACGTTCTGCCTGGCAGCCGCGCGTGCCGAGGTGGATATCCGACAGAAAGATCGAGCGAACCTGTTTTTCCTGCATGTGCGGCCTGGGGCGATGGGGTCGCCGTCAAGCGTGGCGCAGGCGTGTGACAGGGTGATGAATGTCGGTCGGGGCCGGGGATGCCGGGCTCAGGCGTGCTGGCCTGCTGCGTAACCGGATGACCATGCCCACTGGAAGTTGTACCCGCCCAGGTGGCCGGTCACGTCCATGACTTCGCCCGCAAAGAACAGGCCGGGTTGCTTGCGCGCTTCCATCGTCTTTGACGACAGCGCGTTGGTGTCGACCCCGCCGAGCGTGACCTCCGCCTTGGCATAACCCTGGGTGCCGGATGGCACCAGCTGCCAGTCGGCAAGGGTGGCAGCAATCTGGCGCAGATCCGCATGGCGGAACGCGTTGACCGGTTTCTCCCAGCCTTGCAGCGCGCACAGTGCGTGGGCGAAGCGCCGGGGCAGGCGCTCGGACAGCAGGTTTGCAAGCAGGCCGCGCTCGCTGGCATGCGCCATCAGCCATTCCTCGGCCTCGATTCCGGGCAGCAGGTTGAGGCTGACGGGTGCCCAGTCATCCTTGTCATAGGCCTGCGCCTGCCAGTAACTCGACGCCTGCAGTATGGACGGGCCGGACAGCCCGCGATGCGTGATCAGGGCGGCCTCGCGAAAGGCGGGGCCGCGGCAGGAGGCTTCGACCTCGAAGGAGGCGCCGGCCAGCGGTGCCAGCAGCGAAAGTGTTTCCGGGGGTAACGTGAGCGGCACCAGCGCGGGGCGGGGCGCGATGACGGGGATGCCGAATTGCTCGGCGATACGGTAGCCGAAAGGGCTGGCGCCGATCTTGGGGATGGAAAGCCCGCCGGTCGCGATCACCAGGCTGTGGGCGTAGAATCGACCCATGGTCGTGTCAATGACGAATCGATCATGCTCGTCCGATGTGCGGTCCACTGCCTGCACGCTGGCCGGCATGGCCCACTGGACTGCCCCGTCTTCGCATTCGGCGCGCAGCAGATCGATGATCTGTTGCGCGGAATCATCACAAAACAGCTGTCCCCAGTCGCGTTCGTGATAAGAAACCCCATGACGTTCCACAAGGTCGATAAAATCGCGCGCCGTGTAACGCGAGAGCGCCGAGCGGACGAAGTGCGGATTGCGGCACAGAAAGTGTTCTGCGGTGACGCGACGGTTGGTGAAGTTGCATCGCCCGCCGCCCGAGATGCGGATTTTCTCGGCAAGTTTGGGGGCATGATCGAGCAGCAGTACGCGCCGGCCGCGCTGGCCTGCGGTCGCTGCACACATCATGCCGGCGGCGCCGGCACCGATTACAACAAGGTCGAAACGCTGGTCAGCCACAATCGCGCCCGGTGCGTGGAAAGCGGCGCAGAATACGCCCGGTGACGACCGGCGGCAAACGTACTGACGATTTTCGGGGTTCGCCCCAGGGTTTCACAGGTCGATTCATAACGGTTTTCGAGCACATGGAGCATGTGAATGTCTGATTCAACCCCCGGCCCGACGCAACATCCCCGTCTGCAGCGGTTAATCCGCCCGGCGAAATGGGGAGTGGGTGTCTTGCTGGCCGTGGCCGTGATCGGGTTTGGCGTGGTGCCGCCAGTGGCGCGGCACTATGCAACCAAGATCCTGGGTGAAACACTGGGGCGTGAGGTTTCGATCGACGGTGTCCTGTTCAACCCCTTTACCCTCGCAGCGGAAGTTCGCGGGGCAAGGATCATGGCCGCTGACGGGCAGAAGCCCGACCTGTCCTTCGAGCGTCTCAACCTCAATCTCGAACTCGAATCCATCATTCGTGGCGGTCCGGTGCTGCATGAGCTCTCGGTCGACGGCTTGCAGCTTGCGCTGACACGTCTGCCCGCGGGCAGACACAACTGGTCGGATGTCGTCGAGCGCCTCGGCGAACAGCCCGAGAGCGAGGGCGAGTCGCGCTTCTCGGTGGGCAATATTCAGCTCACCAGCGGGCGCATCTCGGTGGATGACCAGGTCGAAGGTCTGCAGCACGAACTGTCGGACATCAATATCGGCATTCCCTTCGTGTCCAATCTGCCGGTCAAGGTCGATGTGTTCGTCGAGCCGTCGCTGTCGGCCATGCTCAACGGCAAGCCGCTGGGCATCAGTGGGCGCACCAAGCCCTTCACCGAAGAACGGGAGACCGTCGTCGACTTCTCGCTGAAGGACTTTCAGCTGCCCGAGTGGATGCCGTACCTGCCGTTCGATCCGGCTTTCAAGCTGCCTTCGGGTGTGCTTGGTGCCGACATGCAGCTGAGCTTCCGTCAGCCGGTGGATGCGTCACCGGTCGTGGCAGTCAGCGGACAGGTGCAGATCGACAAGCTGGAGGTTCAGGACAAGGCGGGTGCGCCGGTGCTGACCGTGGCCGAGTTCGGTATCGAACTGGCTGACGTACAGCCTCTGGTGAACCGCTTCCAGTTCAGCAAGTTGCGCCTGATGCAGCCTGAGCTCAATCTCGTGCGCCTCGCCGACGGCGGGATCAACGTGCTGCAGTTGCTGCCCAGGTCTGCTCCTGGCGAACAGCCAAAGTCTGCCAAGGCGTCCGCAAAAACAGCCGCGAACGGGGCAAAGAAGGCCACGGAGGCCGCTGTTGAAAAGCCAGCGGCGGCGCAGGATGGTGCCAAGCCCGCTGCGCCGGCCACGCTCGATTTCCTGCTGGCATCGGCGCGAATTCGTGATGGCGTGGTGCGCTTCGAGGATCGCAGCGTACCGGGACCCTTCCGCACCCGGATCGAGGCAATCAACCTCGACCTGCGTGACCTGTCGACCATCGGAGACATGCCGGCGGAGATCCGCCTCGACTATGTCAGTGACGCCGGCGAGAAGCTCAGCCACCAGGACAGCCTGCGGCTCGAGCCTTTCGAGCTGGATGGCAACCTGATCGTCGAACAGCTGCAGCCTGCCCGCTATGGTCCCTATCTGGCCGCGGCGATGCCTGGCGGCGAGATCCGTGGCGGTCGTCTCGACGGCTCGATACGTTACAAGCTCGCCCTCAAGGGCGGTGAGCCACAGATCGAAGTCAACGCCGAAACCCTGAACCTGAAGGATTTCGTGCTCGGTCTGAAAGGCGACAAGGGCGCTGCACTGAAGCTGCCGCAAGTGAACGTGAGCAATGCTCAGGTACTGGTGGCCGAACGCAAGGTCGTCGTGGGCGAGCTCGGGGTGAAGGGTGCGGCAGTGTCGACCGTTCGTCAGCGCAATGGCGACTTCGACCTGATGGCGCTGGCAGGCAAGGCAGCGCCGGCGAAACCTGCAGCCAAGGGTGAGGCGCCATGGTCGGTGACGGTCAGGAAGCTCGCGCTTGAGGACGCATCGCTGCGGGTCGATGACCGCAGTGCGGGCAAGCCCGTGGTGCTTGAGGCCGAGGGCATCGCGCTCAAGGTGGAAAACTTTTCCACTGACAAGGGGGCGGAACTCAAGCTCGACCTGAAGAGCCGGATCAACAAGCGCGGCAAGCTGGGCGTGTTGGGGACGGCGGTGCTCGACCCCTTGAAGACGTCGATGGCACTTGACCTCGACAACGTCGATCTGCTGCCCCTGCAGCCCTATGTGCTGGAAGAAACCAAGATCGCGATCTCGCGCGGCAGTCTGTACGCGAAGGCGAAGCTTGCGCTGGAGTCAGCGCGTGACGGCATCAAGGGGCGGCTGACTGGCGATGTCGGCGTCACCAACTTTTCCTCGATCGATCGTCTGAATGCGACCGATTTCGTGCGCTGGGGCAGCCTGAGCCTGAACGACATCGACATGCGCCTGGCGCCGTTTGCGCTCGAGGTGCGCGACATCGCGCTCAACGACTTCTATACCCGCCTGATCCTGAGCGACCAGGGCAAGCTCAACCTGCGCGAGATTCAGGCCGGAACCGAGGAGGCCGAGGCGGAGCGGCAGAAAGCCGAAGCGGCACTTGCCGACGGCAAGGCGCAGGCCGACATGCCGCCGATCAAGATCGGCCGGATCCGGGTCAAGGGTGGCAACATCGCCTTCAGCGACCGTTTCGTGCGCCCCAACTACGACGCCAACCTGACCGGGATGGCGGGGGAGTTGTCCGGACTGTCTTCGGACCCGACCACGATTGCCAAGCTGACGCTGGATGGCAGGGTCGACAATTCGGCGCCGGTATCGATCAACGGCGAGTTCAACCCCTTTCGCCAGGATCAGTACCTGAACATCGGTGCCTCGGTGAAGGATTTCGAGCTGACCGGTTTGTCGAGCTACTCGGGCAAGTATGTCGGCTACGGCATCCAGCGCGGCAAGTTGTCGGCAGAACTCACGTACAAGATCGAGGAGCGCAAGCTCACGGCGGGAAACCAGATCTTCCTCGACCAGCTCACCTTCGGCGAGGCGGTCGACAGTCCGGATGCGGTCAACCTGCCGGTGCAGCTGGCCGTGTCGCTGCTCAAGGACAGTCGCGGGCAGATCAATCTTGATCTGCCGGTGAGCGGCACCATGGACGATCCGGAGTTCAGCGTGTTCGGACTGGTGGTGAAGGCGCTCTTCAATCTGGTGGGCAAGGCGATCACCTCGCCCTTCGCACTGCTCGGGTCCGTGCTTGGAGGGGGCGAGGAGCTGTCCCAGGTCGAGTTCGACTCCGGCGTGTCACGTCCGGGTGAGGCGCAGCAGAAAAAGCTGGCGACGCTCGCCAAGGTGCTGGTCGACCGGGCCGGCTTGCGGCTCGACATCACCGGTTTTGCCGATCCTGCGAGCGACCCCGAGGGCATTCGCCGCGCAAAGCTGCTTGATCAGGTGCGTGCGGTCAAGCTCAAGGCGATGGTCAAGAGCGGACAGTCTGCGCCTTCGCTGCAGAATATCGAGATTGCGGAGGGCGAGTACGCCGCCTTGCTCGAAGAGGTCTATGACGACACCGAGATCGAGAAGCCGCGCAACTTCCTCGGTGTCGCCAAGAGTCTGCCGGTTGCCGAGATGGAGGCACTGCTGCTGCCGACGATGACGGTGGGCGACGAAGACCTCAGGCTGCTTGCGCAGCAGCGTGCGCAGAATGTGCGCGAGTGGCTGGTGACGACGGGCAAGGTGCCGCCCGAGCGCGTTTTCATGGTCAAGCCCACAGCGGCAAAGGCCGAGGCTGGCGGCAGACTGGTGGTGTTTTCCTTGCGTTGAAGCGGGAGGGCAGGATGAAACTCAGCGATGCGGAACGAACCGCCGCTCTGGCCGGCTTGCCCGGCTGGAAGATGGTGGATGGGCGGGATGCGATCGAGCGTGAATTCAGGTTTGCGGATTTCAATGCGGCTTTCGGTTTCATGAGCCGAGCGGCGTTGCAGGCCGAAAAGCTGGATCACCATCCGGAGTGGTTCAATGTCTATAACCGTGTGCATGTCGTGCTCAGCACGCATGACGCAGGCGGACTTACTGCAAAGGATGTGGCGCTGGCAGGGTTCATGAACGGACTGTTCCCGCCTGCCTCCTGATGCATGAGGGCTTGCAGGGCGTTGCGGCTCAGCCGAAGTAGCCCTGCAGGTACCAGTCGTGTGGCGGGTCCAGTTCGCGGAATACCCACCACAAGCCTTCGTCGGCCGTTTGTGCGAGGTAGTAATCGCGACGGATGTCATGCCCGTCCCACCAACCCTGTTCGATGCGCTCCGGCCCTCGCAGCAGGTGAAGCTTGCGCGGCGCATCGATCCGGCGCGGCCTGGTCAGAAACCAGAGCGGCCGGGTGGCGCCGGCAGGCGTGTCTGCATTTCGAGCCGGGCGCGGTGAGATCGTGCCCAATGCGGTGCTGCGCCACGCGCACTCGGGGCGGCGGTCCGGAACGATGCTCAGCTGCCTCACGCAGTCTTCTCCCAGCCGTGCCCGCAGGCGGTCCAGCAGCAGCAAGGCGTTTTCACGTTCGGTCGCAGGGTCGCCGAAGAGGTCGTCCGAGCGGGCGGCCAGCGCACGTGGCGCGTCGGTGCTCAGCGTCATGCCTTCCACAGCCGATGACAGTTCGAGTACCGCCAGCCGTTCGCGCGCGAGCAGGTTGAGCCTGGCTTCGTCGCGACTCGGCATGCCGGTGAGGATGTCGAGCACGGTGTCCTCGCCGCGTTCGTGCTGCAGGCTCAGGCGGCAGTGGTCGATGCCAGTGTGTCGTGCGGCGAGCCAGCTCGCCAGGCCGGCAAACAGGCGCCGGGCGGCGAACATCAGGGGCTCGGTATTGACGGTTGCCGCGGGCAGGCTGAGCTGGGCCGTGTAGCGCTCGGGCGGGATGAACGCCGGGCGCAGGTCGTGGCATTCGCCGTAGGCGCGGGCAAGGGTTTCGCTGACCGCCTGCGCCTGACGACGGGCGAGGCCTGCTGCGGGAAGCGCACGGACTTCACCCAGGGTACGCAGGCCGAGGCCATGGAGCAGATCGAAGCTGCTCGTGCTGATCGCGCCGTCGTCGGCAAGCAGTTCCAGCGGCAAGGCATCGAGGCGGGCGTGCCAGTCCGGTGCAGGTGTGACGACGGACTGCGGATCATGATGTGCATGGCGCGCGAACCAGCGTGCTGCCAGCGGTGTGGGTGCGCTCGCGCTGCAGGCATCGAGTCCCTGCTGCTGCAGTCCGTCTAGCAAGGCGGCTTCGAGGGCGTCGAGTCCGCCGAACAGGCGCAGGCTGGAGGCGACCTCCAGCAGGATGCAGTCGGGTGGGTCGAGGCAGACGCGGGAGGCAAACGCACCCGACCAGGCCGCCAGCTCCTTCAGCAGGGCCGCTTCACGTTCAGGAGTGCGTGGCATCAGGCGCAGCGTCGGCAGCATCGCGAGCGCGCTGGCGACGCCCTGGCCGGGCTGTATGCCCTGTGCGCGGGCGTCAGGCGTGGCGGCGATGACCTGAGCGCTGGGCCTGTTCTCGGTAATGGCGAGCAGGCCGGAGGCTGCCAGGCCGCGAATGTAGACCTGCAGGGGCAATTCGGGAAGGATCAGGGCCAGCCACAGCACGTCGGGATGCCTGCGGAGTCAAGGCCGGTCGCCGTGCAGCGGCAGCACAACGGGGGCGTGTGCGAGCGGGCCCTTGCGCTTGAGCAGGTCGATGCGCAAGGCACCCTGCTGGGCCGAGAGCGCCAGCCGCAGCGGCGCCGGTGAGGGCTGGCGTGCGGTGGCCAGTGCGCGGAACAGGAAGAGCGGGGTCGAGCCTTGTTCGGCTGCCAGTTGCAGGCGACGCAGGCCGGCGCTGTCGATCTGCGGCAGCCACGCCAGCACGACATGGCAGCTGGCCGAGCCAAGGGCCTGGCGGGCGGCCCAGACGGCTTCTCCGGCGGTGGCCGGGGTCAGCAGCAGCAGCGATCCAAGATCGACGCCGGCAGCATGGAGGGCCGGGGCATAAGGCATTTGTGGCGGGGCAATCCAGACCTGCCAGCGCGCCGGTCCGGATTGGCGCAGCAGCGGCATCAGCAGCGAAAGCTCGCCTACACCGCGCTGGTCTGCCAGCAGTTCGGTCATCGCGGCGCCCGGCCAGCCGCCGCCGGGCAGCTCTGCATCAAGCGCGGCATGGCCTGTCGGCAGTACCGGGCCACCCTGATGTGCGAGTTGCCGTCCCTGCCAGACCAGTCCGGCAGGAAGCGTGGCGAGTGCGGTGTGAGTCGGCATGGCGGCAGCGTGTGCTCAGGTCGATGTCGGTCGGTGGGTCGTGCAGCGCTCGTCCGTGGAATGAATAAGCATGTGGTCCGGAAGCCTCTGGCGGATAGCGGCAGACGCCGGGCGGCACAAACCGGACGGCTTGCTGTCCTGGCAGAGCGCCCCCGGCATAACGGCGTCTTCAGGGGCGGGCTGCGGAGTTGCGGGCAGCGCGTCCCGGTGCTCAGTTGTCCTTGCGGATCAGGCCGACCATGATGCCTTCGATCACAAGTTGCGATCGTTGCGGGTCGACCACGATCGGTTCGAAGTCGGGGTTTGCCGGCAGCAATTCCACGGTACGGCCTTTGCGCTGCAGGGTCTTGACCGTGACCTCGTCGTCGATGCGGGCCACCACGATCTGGCCGTTGCGCGCCTCGCCGGCCCGATGAACCGCAATCAGGTCGCCATCGAGAATGCCGGCGTCGCGCATGCTCATGCCGCGCACCCGCAGCAGGTAGTCGGCGCGGGGGGAGAACAGCGCCGGGTCGAGCTGGAAACGTTTTTCGACATGTTCTGCGGCGAGGATCGGGCTACCGGCCGCAACCCGGCCGATCAGCGGCAGGCCCAGCGCCTGCGCCAGCCGGATGCCGCGGGCGCGTCCTTCCTCGAGCAAGATTGCGCCCTTTGCTGCCAGTGCGCGTAGATGGGTTTCTGCCGCATTGGGAGAGCGGAAACCGAAAGCCGTACATACTTCGAGACGGGTGGGGGGGCGGCCCTCGCTCTCCACCGTCTGGCGGATGAAATCGAGAATTTCCTGCTGGCGTGCAGTCAGGTGTTCGCTGCGGGTGCTCATGGCCATCTCCTGATCGTTGCTGTAATTTTAAACAGTAAAGTGCGGTGTGCAAATCTTTATCAGCAAACGGCGAATGACGCACTGCGTCTTGAGCATGATGCAGGACTGGGCTATTGATGACTCAGGTACGTATTTCCGTCACCTGGCCGTGCCAAAACCAGAAAGGAGCGACATCATGTTTGTTGAGCCCCGATCACAGTCCGGTAGAGTTCGCACCGCCACTCCGCTAGAATCCGCTGAACGTCAGGGAGAATTCATGCTTCAGAGCGGAGACACTGCCCCCGCTTTCACCCTGCCGGACGCGGATATGGAGACATTCGACCTCCTGTCCACGCGCGGCAGGCAGCGTGTGATTCTCTATTTTTACCCGCGTGACAACACTCCGGGGTGCACGCTTCAGGCGGCCGACTTCAGTGACCATGAAGACGAATTCGCCCGTTGCGACTGCATCATCGTGGGTGTCAGTCCCGACGACGCCCTGACGCATGCCGAGTTTCGCGATCAGCACGGACTGTCCGTCCGGCTGCTCTCCGATACCGATGCCGAGGTCGCGCGTCTTTACGATGTGTGGCAGGCCAGGGAAGTCGACGGGGTAAAGAAGATGGGCGTGGCGCGGACAACCTTCGTCATCGACAAACAGGGTGTCATCCGTCACGTGCTCCGTGATGTCACGCCCCGCGGCCATGTGGCTGCGGTTCTAAAATTGGTCAAGGAACTGGATACATAGCATGCAAACGGAAATTGCAAAGAACAGCGTCGTCACCCTCAAGTACACCGTGACCGACCCGGACGGTGCGGTGATCGACGATGGTCAGCATCCGCTGGTTTATCTTCATGGTGGTTACGACGGCATCTTCCCGACGCTGGAAGAAGCCCTGCACGGCAAGAAAGTAGGCGAGAACTTCAAGATCAAGCTGCAACCCGAAGACGCTTTCGGTGACTACGACGAAGAACTGGTGCTGGTGGAAGATGCAAAGCTCTTCCCGGACAACATCGAAGTCGGCATGTCCTTCGAGCGCGTGAGCGAAGACGGCGAGGAAGAGATCATCTACCGCATTACCGACATTGCCGAAGGCAAGGTGGTGGTCGATGGCAACCATCCGCTGGCCGGCGTGGCGCTGATCTTCGACGTGACGGTGGCCGAAGTGCGTGCCGGTACTGAAGAAGAGATTGGCCATGGACACGTCCATGGTGCTGGCGGACATCATCACTGATCGTCTGACGGGCCGCGGTAGCGGCCCTTTTCATATCTGCTTCCGGATGGCCCCCCCTGAATGAGTGGCACGACGCCCGTTGTATCCGTCCCGGGCGCGGCGCCCCTGCTCGACGTGCGCGCGCTCAAGGTGGCCATTGGTGCCGCCGGCGGAGATGTCCGTCCGGTTGACGGCATCAGCTTCTCGATTGCCGCAGGCGAGACCTTTGCCCTGCTCGGTGAATCCGGCTGCGGCAAGTCGATGACGGCGCTTGCGATCAGCCGCCTTCTGCCCGACGCCGCCAGGATCGACGGGGGCGAGCTCGGTCTGGCCGGCGACGATCTGCTGCGGCTGCCCGAAACGCGGATGCGTTCGGTACGCGGCGGGCGTATCGGCATGATCTTCCAGGAGCCCGCCACCAGTCTCAATCCGGTCATGACGATCGGCGACCAGATCGGCGAAGCCCTGCAACTGCACCGCAAGCTGCGTGGCGCCGAGGCCCGTGCCGAGGCCCGGCTGCTGCTCGAATCCGTGGGGATTCCCGGTGCCGATGCCCGGCTCGACGACTACCCCTTCCAGTTCTCTGGCGGCATGAAGCAGCGGGTGATGATTGCGATGGCGCTGGCCGGTCGCCCCGAACTGCTGATTGCCGATGAGCCGACGACTGCCCTCGACGTGACCATCCAGGCTCAGGTGCTCGATCTGCTGGCGGGGCTGCAGGCGGAACGCGGCATGGCCATGCTGCTGATCACGCACGATCTCGGCGTGGTGGCGCGGATGGCCCACAGGGTAGGGGTGATGTACGCCGGCGAGCTGGTTGAGACGGGTCCGCGCCAGGCCTTTTTCAACACGCCACTCCACCCCTACGCACGCAAGCTGTTCGCAGCGCTGCCCGACGGTGCGCGCCGCGGCACGATGCTCGATGCGCCGGTTGGAAGCGTGCCTGCGCTCGATCAGGATTTCGTCGGTTGCCGCTTTGCCGATCGCTGCCCGCAGGCATTTGACCGCTGCGACGACGAATCGCCCGGCTGGCAGCAGATCGGCGCGCAGACCGTGCGCTGCCATCTTTACGACGGCGTCAGCGTGCCGCGTCCCCTGCACCGGGTGGAGGCCGGCGATGTCGCGTCGGCAAGCAGAAGCGAGGGGACGCCGCTGATCGAAGTGCGCGACCTCGAAGTCCATTTCCCGGTGCGCAAGGGGCTGTTTCGCAGCGTCGTCGGGCAGGTGCGGGCCGTCGACGGTGTCAGCCTGGCCCTGAGCGCCGGGCGCACGCTGGCCCTGGTGGGAGAGTCCGGCTGTGGCAAGACCACCGTGGGCAAGGCCATCCTGCAGTTGAACCAGAGCACGGGCGGCGCTGTTTTCTACAACGGCGAGCGTCAGACCGGCCTCTCACGCGACGCCTTGATGCCGATGCGACGCGGCGTGCAGATGGTGTTTCAGGACCCGTTCGCGTCGCTCAACCCGCGCCTCCGGATCGGTGAAATCATCGAGGAGGGCATGCTCAGCCTCGGTGTGGCGGGCGATGCCGCATCACGGCGCAAGACGGTCGATGCCCTGCTGGATCGTATCGGGCTGTCACCCTCCATGCGCTGGCGTTATCCACACGAATTCTCCGGCGGCCAGCGCCAGCGCATTGCGATTGCGCGGGCGCTGGCCGTGTCGCCGAAGGTGATTGTCTGCGACGAGCCGACCAGCGCGCTCGATGTCTCGGTGCAGGCACAGTTGCTGAACCTGATGCGCGAACTGCAGCAGGAGCTCGGGCTGGCCTATCTGTTCATCACCCACAACCTCGCTGTGGTCGAGTATCTGGCCGACGAGGTGGCGGTGATGTATCTCGGCCGCATCGTCGAGCACGGCCCGGCGGCGCGCGTACTCGGCGCACCGGCACATCCTTACACCCGTGCCCTGCTTGCGGCGGTGCCGAAGGTCAGCGCCGGTGCGGACGCTCACCAGCCGGCAATGACCGTCTCCGCCGACTTGCCCTCGCCGCTGGATCCGCCTGCAGGTTGCCATTTTCATCCACGCTGCCCGCTTGCCAGCGACATCTGTCGTGCAGCCTATCCGGCCGAGCAGAGCATGGGCGGCGGGCACAGGGTTCGTTGCCATTGGGCAGGGGCTGAGGTGCAGGCGCTGCGCAGGACCGCCTAGGCCAGGCGCGCAAGTGCGCGGGGCGGTGCGCTCATCGTCCGCTCTGCGCACAGACGCCCCGATTCGGGTAGCGGGCTTGCTGTTTTGGCTCCAAGTTCAGGGTTTGGGGGCTTGAAGCACAGAGGATGCGCCCCACATAAGGCTCAACCCGAATTCACCAAGGATGTCAGCCATGCGCTTCGACAAGCTTACGACCAAATTTCAGCAGGCCCTGAACGATGCACAGAGCATTGCACTGGGCAACGACCAGCAGTTCATCGAGCCACAGCACCTGTTGCTGGCCATGCTCGGCCAGGACGACGGCGGCACGGTGTCGCTGCTGCAGCGCGCCGGCGTCAATGTGCCGCCGCTCAAGGCCGCCCTGCAAAAAGCCCTGGAGCGACTGCCCAAGGTGGAAGGCCACGGTGGCGAGGTGCAGGTCGGGCGCGACCTCAGCAACCTGCTCAATCTCACCGACAAGGAAGCGCAGAAGCGGGGTGACCAGTTCATCGCCAGCGAGATGTTCCTGCTCGCACTGAGCAATGACAAGGGCGAAACCGGTCGTCTGATGAAAGAGCACGGGCTCTCGCGCAAGCCGCTTGAGGCCGCAATCGAGGCCGTTCGCGGTGGCGCCAGTGTCGGCAGTCAGGATGCCGAGGGGCAGCGCGAGTCGCTGGCAAAATACTGCCTCGACCTGACCGAGCGTGCGCGCTCGGGCAAGCTTGACCCGGTGATCGGCCGTGACGACGAGATCCGCCGTGCCATTCAGATCCTGCAGCGCCGGACCAAGAACAACCCGGTGCTGATCGGCGAGCCTGGCGTGGGCAAGACTGCGATCGTCGAGGGCCTGGCGCAGCGCATCGTCAACGGTGAAGTGCCGGAAACGCTGAAAGGCAAGAAGGTGCTTTCGCTCGACATGGCCGCACTGCTGGCCGGCGCCAAGTACCGTGGTGAGTTCGAAGAGCGCCTGAAGGCTGTACTCAAGGAGATCGCGCAGGAGGAAGGCCAGGTCATCCTCTTCATCGACGAAATTCACACCATGGTCGGTGCAGGCAAGGCCGAAGGTGCGATGGATGCGGGCAACATGCTCAAGCCGGCGCTGGCGCGTGGCGAGCTTCACTGCATCGGCGCCACGACGCTGGATGAGTACCGCAAGTACATCGAGAAGGATGCGGCGCTCGAGCGCCGCTTCCAGAAAGTGCAGGTCGATGAGCCGACCGTCGAGGCGACCATCGCCATCCTGCGCGGTCTGCAGGAGAAGTACGAGATCCACCACGGTGTCGATATCACCGATCCGGCCATCGTCGCGGCGGCCGAGCTGTCGCATCGCTACATTACCGACCGCTTCCTGCCGGACAAGGCTATCGACCTGATCGACGAGGCCGGTGCGCGCATCAAGATGGAAATCGACTCCAAGCCCGAGGTCATGGACAAGCTCGACCGTCGCATGATCCAGCTCAAGATCGAGCGCGAGGCAGTGAAGAAGGAAAAGGACGAGGCCTCGAAGAAGCGGCTGCAACTGATCGAGGACGAACTCGCCAAGCTGCAGCGTGAGTACAACGACCTTGAGGAAGTGTGGAAGGCCGAGAAATCCCGCGCCTCGGGCTCTGCGCACATCAAGGAGGAAATCGACCAGCTGCGTGCGCAGATGGCCGACTTCCAGCGCAAGGGCCAGCTCGACAAGGTGGCCGAGCTGCAGTACGGCAAGCTGCCGCAACTCGAAGCCCAGCTGAAGATGGCCGAACAGGCCGGCGAGAATGCGACCCCTAACAAGCTGCTTCGCACCCAGGTGGGCGCCGAGGAAATCGCCGAGGTGGTGTCGCGCGCAACGGGTATCCCCGTCAGCAAGATGATGCAGGGCGAGCGCGAGAAGCTGCTCAAGATGGAAGAGCGTCTGCACGCCCGGGTGGTGGGTCAGGACGAGGCGGTGCATCTGGTCTCGGATGCGATCCGTCGTTCCCGCGCCGGCCTGGCGGACGAGAACCGGCCCTATGGCTCCTTCCTCTTCCTCGGCCCGACCGGGGTGGGCAAGACCGAGCTGTGCAAGTCGCTGGCCGAGTTCCTGTTCGATTCCGAGGAGCATCTGGTCCGCATCGACATGAGCGAATTCATGGAGAAGCACTCGGTGGCCCGTCTGATCGGCGCTCCGCCGGGATACGTCGGCTACGAGGAGGGCGGCTATCTGACCGAGCAGGTGCGGCGCAAGCCCTACAGCGTGATCCTGTTCGATGAGGTCGAGAAGGCGCATCCGGACGTGTTCAATGTGCTGCTGCAGGTGCTCGACGACGGCCGCATGACCGATGGTCAGGGACGCACGGTGGACTTCAAGAACACGGTGATCGTGATGACGTCCAACCTTGGCAGCCAGATGATCCAGCAGATGGCGGGCAGCGACTACGGTGTGGTCAAGCTGGCGGTGATGGCCGAGGTGAAGACCTTCTTCCGCCCCGAGTTCATCAACCGGATCGACGAGGTCGTCGTGTTCCACTCGCTCGACGAGAAGAACATCGCCGGGATCGCGAAGATCCAGCTGCAGTATCTCGAGAAGCGTCTGGCGCGTCTGGAGATGAAGCTCGAGGTCAGCGATGCGGCGCTGGCCGACATTGCCTCGGCGGGCTTCGATCCGGTGTTCGGCGCGCGTCCACTGAAGCGGGCGATTCAGGAGCGGATCGAGAATCCGCTGGCGAGGGCCATTCTCGAAGGTCAGTTCGGTGCAGAGGACCGCATCCGGGCAGACATCGAGAACGGACAGATCGTGTTCTCGCGCATGCAGTAAGACGGAGCAGGGCGGACGCGCGATCGTGTCCGCCTGAACCCCATCCCGAAATGCCCGCCCGGTTTGCCGGCGCGGGCATTTCTTCGTTCAGGCCGGCTGCCGTCTGGCTTCGGTCCAGGCTTCGAAGTCCGCGATGGTGAGTGGCCTGGAATACATGAAGCCCTGCAGTGAATGGCAGCCGCGGGCAAGCAGGTAGTCACGCTGCTCGACGGTTTCGACACCTTCGGCAACCACTTCGAGGCCGAGGTCGCGCGCCAGCGACAGCGTGGCAGAGGTTACCGCGGCGTCTTCCTGGTCGCCGGGCAGGTCCTTGACGAAGGAATGGTCGATCTTCAGGCGCCGGATCGGCAGGCGCTTGAGATAGGCCAGGCAGGAGTAGCCGGTGCCGAAGTCGTCCAGCGCCAGCGTCAGCCCCATGTCGCGCAACTGCAGCAGTCGTCCGGTCAGTGCTGCACCCGGCTGCATCAGCGCGCTTTCGGTAATCTCGAGTTCGATCCGCTGCGGATTCGCGCCGGTGTCGGCAAGCGCGCGTTTCACCGTATCGACGAAGTCGGGTTTGAGGAACTGAAGGGCGGATATGTTGATCGCCATCCGCAGCTCGCTCATCGAGCCGTTTTGCCACTGCGCCTGCTGACGGCAGGCCTCGCGCAGTACCCATTCGCCAAGCGGCCCGATCAGGCCGGAGTCTTCCGCAACGGGGATGAACTGCAGCGGCGGCACCAGGCCGAGATCGGGATGGTTCCAGCGCACCAGCGCCTCACATCCGTTGACCTGCCCGCTGCGGGCTTCGATCTGCGGCTGATAGTGCAGCACCAGCTCATTGCGCTCGATACCGCGCCGCAACGCGTTCTCCAGCATGAGCCGCTCGAACGCGCGCGCGTTCATGTCGGGCACAAAGAACTCGTAGTGGTTGCGGCCCGCGGCCTTTGCGCCGTACATCGCCGTATCCGCATGCTTGAGCAGGGTGTCTACATCCTCGCCGTCGGCCGGGTAGAGGGCGATGCCGATGCTGACCGATGTGGACAGTTCGTGATCGTCGATGTGAATCGGGGCTGCAAGCACTTCAATCAGCTTGCGCGCGACCTGTGCGGCATCGTCCGAGTGAGGCAGGCGCGGCAGCAGGGCGACGAACTCGTCACCACCAAGGCGCGCAAGAATGTCCTCTTCGCGCAGGCACCCCGCCAGGCGCCGCGCAACGGCTGCCAGCAGCCGATCGCCGACGGGGTGACCGAGGGAGTCATTGACGGTCTTGAAGTTGTCGAGATCGAGGAACAGAATGCCCAGGAGGTCGCCGTTGCGGTGTGCCGAGATCAGCGCCGTTTGCGCCTGATTCATCCAGGCGCTGCGATTCGGCAGCCCGGTGAGCGGGTCGAAATGGGCGAGGTACTGAATATGGGCTTCTGCCTCTCGCTCGGCACTGACGTCCTGGACCGTGCCTCTCAGGTGGTGCCGGCTGTCGGCTTCCCGGGTGCTTTCGATCTGGAACTGCAGTACATGACCCGGTGATGCGCCAAGGTCGCAGTCGAGCGTGACCCGCCCGGCTGTTTCGGCCGCCCGGGCGATTGCGGCTTGCAGTCGTTCGCGGTCGGACTCCTCGACACAGGCAACGAGGTCGGTGAGCGTGCGAAGCGTCGTCGCGTCGCAGTTCAGGACCTGATGGAGTTCTCCCGAAACCTGCAGGGTTCTGCCGTCGCTGCCGACCTCCCAGCTACCCAGCCGGGCGATGCGCTGTGCTTCGGCGAGTGCGTCCTGCTGGGCGCGGAGGCTGTCGCTTGCCGTTTTCAGTTCTTCGGTGCGCCGATCGACCAGGCGCGCAATGCGCCGGGTGTTTCCCGTCGTGATCAGCAGAAAGGCGCCCAGCATGCCGATCGCGAGCAGCCCCACGGCAACGGTGCTCCATGCGGCCCAGCTGCGCATGCCGGCGATGTACTCGGGCGTCGCGCTCAGGCGCAGCTCCCAGTTGCGCGCGGCGAACAGGATGGGCAGCGCGCGGCGCACCCCCTTATTGAGCCAGGCGTCGGTTTCGCAACCGGCCGCGCCGGAGAGGCGGCGATTGCCGGGGCTGCCGTCGGCATCGATCAGGCACAGTTCGATACCCGTGCGTCTTGCCAGCTCTCGCGCCGTGGTCATTGAGTCGTCCATGCGGAAGGCGCCGGAAACGACCCCTAGCAGTGGCCGTGGCTGATCAGGGCCTGTCGTTTTTCCAAATGCCGCGAGATAGACGACGACGCCGCGCTGAACCTGTTCCTCCTGCACCAGGCGGATCGCCTCCGAGGCAACCGGCATTCCGGTGCGGCGCGACGCATCTATCGCTCTGGCGGTCGTCGGCAGGGACGCCGGGTCGAGACCGAGCGCGCTCAGGTTGGCGGTCAGTGGTTCGACAAAGGTAATCGGGAAATACTCCTCGGCTTCCAGCGCAGGAAAGGTGCGCCCTTCGGCGTCACGTCCGAGAATCCGGAAGTCACGCTGGCCCGTGTTCCGGACTGACTGCTCGAAGCGCATTCTTTCGGCATGGCGGACGAGCGGATTCCAGCCGAAGTTCTGTGTCCCGGGGTAGCGCTTGAGCCATGGGGTGACGAAATCATGAAACTCGGTGCGGGTGACCTCCTCGCTGACGACCATCAGGCGCTCGATCGACTGCATCATGTCGATCTGCACTTCGAGGCGTTTTCGCACTCCGCTGGCGACGTGCTCAACATCGCGGTTGAACTGGGTCTGCACCCGCAGGGCTTCCCAGTTACGGACGTTGTGAAACGCGAAGGCAAGCAGGGCGATGGCGATGCCGAGGGGCACGATGACGCCCAGTCTGCGCGAGCGCCAGTCTTCGGCCGGCTGAGCAAAGAGCACGAACATCACCGGGGCGGCGATGATGACGCCCACGGCGTCGCCAATCCACCAGTTCCACCAGCTGAAGGCAAGGTCGTCGGCGCCAATGGTGCCCGAGGCATACAGCAGCGGTATGGCCAGAGAGGGGCTGATCAGGCTGCTTACCGGCGCAACCACGCCGAGAAAGCGCAGGATCTGGCGCGGGGATCCCAGCGGATTCGGAAAGCCGATCAATCGCTGTGCCAGCCATGCGCCGAATACAGCCTGGATTACGGCGCCAAAGGGCACGAGTGCAAGCGTCCACCCGATGGACTCTGGTCCGCTGCTCTGCATCTGCGCATTCAGGTTGACCAGCAGGGAGCCGACAAAAATCGCGGGCCAGAGCCGGTAGCCGAAAATCAGCAGGCCGGTGAGTGCAATGCCTGCTGCCGGATAGAAGGGGGCTGCATAGCCGGGCGGGACGGCAAGCTGAAGCGCAAGCCAGCCGGCGAGGGTATAGGCGAAGGCGAGCGCTGCAAGCCGGGATGGGGGGGCGAACATGGCGCGAAGTATATCGAAGCGACACCGCCTGCGTGCGATGAGCGGGGCGTCATTTGCTATCATCGCAGCATGAAATCAAGCCGAAGCCGTTTCCTCGAAGTCCGGGGTGTGCGTTACCACGTTCGAGAGTGGGGGCGGGAAGGTGCGCCCCGTCTGTTCCTGCTTCACGGATGGATGGATGTGTCGGCGTCATTTCAGTTCATTGTCGATGCGCTTGAGGGCGACTGGCATGTCATTGCGCCCGACTGGCGCGGATTCGGTCTCAGCCAGTGGTGCGGCGACGCATACTGGTTTCCGGACTACTTTGCCGACCTGGACGCCATTCTCGAGCAGTTGCAGCCAAATGGTGAGGTGCGTCTCGGCGGTCACAGCCTCGGTGGCAACGTGGCGCTGATGTACGCCGGCATCCGGCCGTCACGGGTCGGCCGGGTGGTGGTCATGGACGGTTTCGGTCTGGTGGACCGCTCGCCCGAAGAAGCGCCTGGCCGCTACGAAAAATGGCTGCACGACCTCCGCTCGCCGGCCCAGTTCAGGCCCTATGCCGATTTCGATGCCCTGGCGGCACGTCTGTGCCGGGACAACCCGCGCCTGAGTGCCGAGCAGGCCGTCTGGCTGGCGCGTCACCTGGGTGAGGACGACGGGCAGGGCGGCATCAGGCTGGCGGGCGATCCCGCGCACCGACGGGTGAATCCGGTGCTTTACCGTCGAGCCGAGTCCGAAGCCTGCTGGCGCCGGGTGTCGGCGCCGGTATTGTGGCTGGAGCCGGATGATCAGAGCGTGCGGCAACGGATCGGGGTGAACGACGAGTTGTACGAGAGTGCCAAGGCGTGCCTGCGGGATGTCCGGGTAACGACGATTGCCGATGCGGGGCACAACCTGCACCACGATCAGCCGCAGCAGGTGGCCGGGATCATTGAAGCCTTCCTGCGGTCTGAACACGCATGACCGGAGACTTTTCAATGAACGCAGACCTGCATTGCCATTCCACGGTGTCCGACGGCTGGCTTGAACCCGAGGCGGTCGTGCGCCGCGCGGCAGCCAACGGTGTCGAACTGCTCGCGCTGACCGATCACGACGAACTCGGCGGACTCGATGAAGCGGCGCGGGTGGCGGGGGAGCTGGGGCTGCGCTTCGTCAATGGTGTCGAAATCTCGGTGTCGTTCGCGGGAGAAACCATTCACATCGTCGGCCTCGGCTTCGATCACCGTCACCCGGCACTGATCGAGGGCCTGAAGCAGGTGCGAAGCGGCCGCGATGCCCGCGCAAGACGGATCTCCGAGGCGCTCGAGAAGGCCGGTATCCGCGACGCACTGGGCGGGGCGAGGCAGTTTGCGCGTAATCCCGAACTCGTCAGCCGCGCCCATTTCGCGCGTTTCCTGGTGGCCAGCGGCGTCATGCCCGACGTCAAGACCGTGTTCGAGCATTACCTCGTGCGTGGCAAACCGGGTTTCGTCGAGCATGAGTGGGCAAGTCTCGAAGAGGCCGTAGGCTGGATTCGCGAGGCGGGCGGCATTGCCGTCATTGCACATCCGGCACGCTACCGTCTGTCGACTGCCGCGCTCGAAGAGCTGTTCGATCGGTTCGTCGCTGCGGGGGGCGAAGCGGTCGAAGTGGTCTCCGGTGCGCACTCCGAAGACGAGATGCGACGTTTTGCAAGCATTGCAAGGCGGCGTAACCTGCTGGCTTCCCGCGCCTCCGACTTTCATGGCGAGAGCGAGAGCCCGGTCGATCTCGGCCGGTGCAATCCGCTTCCGTCAGACCTGACGCCCGTATGGTCGCGCCTGGGTTGAACGACTGAAAACAAGAAAGGCATATGGCTCAATTTTTCTCGCTCCATCCGGAGCAACCCCAGGCCCGCCTGATCCGACAGGCCGCCGAAATCATTCGCGGCGGAGGGCTCGTCGCTTTTCCGACCGATTCCGCGTACGCCCTCGGCGGGCTGACGGGCGACGCCTCGCTGCTCGAGCGCATCCGGCGCATCCGTGGTGTGGACGATCGTCATCACTTCACCCTGCTGTGCCGCGACCTGTCCGAGATCTCGACCTACGCCAGGGTGGATAACACCCAGTACCGTCTGCTCAAGGCGACGACCCCCGGACCCTACACCTTCATTCTCGAAGGTACGCGCGAGCTGCCCCGCCGCCTGCTGCATCCAAAGCGAAAAACGATCGGCCTGAGGGTTCCAGAGCATGCCGTCGTCTCGGCGCTGCTTGCCGAGCTGGACGAGCCGATGCTGTCGTCCACGCTTCTGCTGCCGGACGAAGATCTGCCCCTGACCGACCCCGAGGAGATTCGCGATCGTCTGGAGAAGCAGGTCGATCTCGTCATCGAAGCGGGCTTTTGCGGCCCCGAGGCAACCACGGTGATCGACCTCACTGGCGGCGGCCCGACCCTGGTGCGCGCAGGTCGGGGCGATCTGGCCCCCTTCGGGATTGAGGAGGACTAGGGCCGGCTCTGCTAGAATGCGCTGCTTTGTGCCCCCGCTTTCATGGAATCGCTGATCTCTAATCTGGCCATCTGGGCCTTGCCGGTGTTGCTCGCCATTACGCTGCACGAAGCGGCGCATGGCTATGTGGCCCGCTATTTCGGCGATCCAACGGCGGACCGGGCCGGGCGCATCACGCTCAATCCCCTGCGACATATCGATCCGGTCGGTACCGTGCTGGTCCCCGCCGGCATCCTTGGCCTGAGCGTTCTGTTCGGCGGAGGCGGCATTCTTTTTGGCTGGGCCAAGCCGGTCCCGGTCGACTTTGGCCGTTTGCGGCACCCCAAGGCAGACATGCTGTGGGTTGCGGCGGCCGGGCCGGGTGCGAACCTGGCAATGGCCATCGGCTGGGCGCTGCTGTTCAAGTTTGCGATCAGTTCGCCGCAGGGTGCCTTCACCATTCCGATGATGAAAATGGCGGATGCGGGCATGCAGATCAACGGCGTGCTGATGTTGCTCAACCTGCTGCCGATTCCGCCGCTGGACGGGGGGCGCATCGCAGTCAGCCTGCTGCCCGGTCGCCTCGCGTGGCACTTCTCGCGCATCGAGCCCTTCGGGTTTCCTATTCTTTTGCTGTTGCTGTTTAGCGGTTTGCTGGGCGCCATTCTGGGGCCCATGCTCGCCATGTTCCGCTTTTTTCTCGCCCTGATTTTCGGAATCTAAGACCTGCCATGTACGCTGAACGCGTTCTCTCCGGCATGCGCCCGACCGGGCGTCTGCACCTCGGTCATTACCACGGAGTGCTCAAGAACTGGGTCAAGCTGCAGGAGGAGCATCCCTGCCTGTTCTTCGCTGCCGACTGGCATGCACTGACCACCGCCTACGATACCCCGGCGGTGATCGAAGACCATGTATGGGAGATGCTGATTGACTGGCTCGCAGCCGGCGTCGATCCGTCGCAGGCAACGCTGTTCATCCAGTCGCGCGTGCCCGAGCATGCGGAGCTGCATCTGCTGCTGTCGATGATGTGCCCGCTGGGCTGGCTCGAGCGTGTGCCGAGCTACAAGGATCAGCAGGACAGGCTCAGTGGCAAGGATCTCGGGACTTACGGTTTTCTCGGTTATCCCCTGCTGCAGGCGGCCGACATCCTGATCTATCGCGCCGATACCGTGCCGGTGGGTGAGGATCAGGTGCCGCATGTCGAGATGACGCGCGAAGTGGCGCGGCGCTTCAATCACCTTTACGGTCGCGAGCCCGGGTTCGAGAACAAGGCCAGGGATGCGGTGCGCAAGCTCGGCTCCCGGCGTGCCCGCATGTATGCCGAATTGCGCGTCCGCTTCCAGCAGGACGGCGAAGAGGATGCACTCGAACAGGCCAAGGCCTTGCTCGAGGAAACACAGAACCTGAGCCTCGGTGACCGTGAGCGTCTCTACGGTTACCTCGAAGGCAACGGCAAGATGATCCTGGTCGAGCCGGACGCCCTGCTGACCGATGCCCCGCGCATACCGGGTCTCGATGGGCAGAAGATGTCGAAGTCTCACAACAACACGATTTTCCTGCGCGAGGATGACGACAGCGTGGCGCGCAAGATACGCACCATGCAAACCGATCCTGCCCGCGCGCGGCGCACCGATCCGGGCGATCCGGATAAGTGCCCGGTGTGGCAGTTTCATGTGGTCTATTCGGACGAATCGACCCGGGACTGGGTGCAGAATGGCTGTCGCAGTGCGGGGATCGGCTGCATCGAGTGCAAGCAGCCGGTTGTCGATGCGGTGATCAAGGAGCAGGCTGGTTTGCGCGAGCGTGCGCGTCCCTATATCGAGGACCCGTCGCTGGTGCGCAACATTCTTGCCGATGGCTGCGAGCGCGCGCGCAAGCTTGCCCAGGAGACGATGCGGGATGTGCGCGAAGCAATGGGCTTGAGCTACGGGTGAGCGGATCGTGCTGAGTTTCGACGTCGGGATCCGCATGCTTCGCAATGACTGAAGCGACGCTGCCGCTGCCACTGGTCCCGATCGAAACGGTCGAGGATGTGGCGACAATCGCACGTCTTTACGGCGAGCCCATGCTCGAAATGCCGAAAGACCTGTATATTCCGCCCGACGCACTGCAGATCATCCTCGATGCGTTCGAGGGGCCGCTGGATTTGCTGCTGTATCTGATCCGCAAGGCCAACCTCAACGTTCTCGACATTCCGATGGCGCCGTTGACGGTTCAGTATCTGACGTACGTCGAAGCGATGCGTGCCAGCAATCTCGATCTGGCTGCAGACTATCTCTTGATGGCAGCGATGCTGCTCGAGATCAAGTCACGCATGCTGTTGCCGCGTCCGCCTCGGGACGATGCCGAGGAAGAAGATCCGCGCGCCGAACTGGTGCGCAGGCTGCTCGAGTACGAGCAGACCAAACTTGCCGCGGCGCGCCTCGATGCCATGCCGCGGGTCGAGCGCGATTTCGAGTGGGTGAGCGTGTTTGTCGCCGAGAAGGTGGTCGAGCGCCTGCCCGAGGTCAGCCTGCACGATCTGCAGCTGTCCTGGTTGCGCATCATGAAGAAGGCCCGGCTGACCCAGAATCACCGGGTAGGGCGCGAGCAGCTGTCTGTTCGCGAACACATGACGTCGATCCTGCGCAAGCTGGGGGGCGGCGATTTCGTGGTCTTCGATACGCTGTTCGAGCCTGAGCTGGGTGCGGCCGGCCTGGTGGTGAGCTTTTTGGCGGTGCTCGAACTGGTCAAGGAACGACTGGTCGATGTCACGCAGAACGAGGCCTTTGCGCCGATATACGTGAAACTGGCTGATGGATCGCGCGACAACGCCTGAACTGTGCAAACGCATCATCGAAACGGCACTGCTGGCGACGCCCGCACCGTTGACGGTGGGCGTCCTGCGCGGGCTGTTCGACGAAGATCCGGGGCCGGATCTGGTGCGGCGTCTGCTCGACGAGCTGCGCAACGACTGGGATGCGTCGGAGCGCGGTGTCGAGCTGGTGCAACTGGCAGGCGGCTGGCGTTTTCAGACGCGCCCTGCATTCCAGGTGTACCTGGATCGCCTGAAGGAGGAAAAACCGCCGCGTTATTCGCGTGCGGTCATGGAAACATTGGCAATCATTGCCTACCGCCAGCCGGTAACCCGTGGCGACATCGAGGATATTCGCGGTGTCACAGTCTCCCCTGGCGTACTGAAAACCCTGGAATCGCGAGGATGGATCGACGTTGTCGGTCATCGCGACACGCCCGGCAGGCCGGCGTTGTTCGCGACCACGCGACGTTTCCTGGATGATATGGGTCTGCGCAGCCTCACCGAGCTGCCGGCTCTCACTGAAATCGAAAGGATCATGGATCTTGTCGACACCACGCAAATCCAATCGGCCGCTGCGGCCGCCGACCAAGAAACCGACTGAGCAGGGGCGGCATCAGCCCCGCCAGGGTGGGCGCCGCGACGCGCCCGATGAATTCGTGGACGAGGATCGTCGTCCCGCCATGCGCCCGGACGCGCACAAGTCCGCGCTGGGTACGCCCGAAGGCATGACCCTCGAAGGGCCAGGGCGGGAGCGTCGCCGTGGCCCTGCCCAGAATGGTCCGGCGACCTTCACCGAACCCGAGCGTCTGCAGAAGGTGCTGGCTCAGGCCGGCGTGGCTTCGCGCCGCGAGATCGAAGAGCTCGTGGTTGCAGGTCGCATCTCGGTCAATGGTCTGCCCGCAGCGCTCGGGCAGAAGATCGGGCCGGGTGACCGGGTCAAGCTCAACGGCAAGCTGATTCCGCTGCGCTTCGTGCAGCGCACGCCGCGGGTGCTGATCTATCACAAGCCCGAGGGCGAGATCGTTTCGCGTGACGACCCTGAAGGCCGCCCAACCGTGTTCGAGCGCCTGCCGGTCCTGCGCAAGGGGCGCTGGCTCGCAGTGGGGCGTCTGGACTTCAATACCTCGGGTTTGCTGCTGTTTACCAGTGACGGCGATCTCGCCAACAAGCTGATGCACCCGCGCTATGAGATCGACCGTCAGTACGCGGTCCGTCTGCTGGGCGAACTGACTGAAGAGCAGGCGCGTCAACTGGTTGACGGCGTTGTGCTCGACGATGGTCCGGCGCGCTTCAACTCCCTGCAGGCTGCCGGTGGCGAGGGTGTGAACCACTGGTATCACGTGACGCTCTCGGAGGGGCGTAACCGAGAGGTCCGGCGCATGTTCGAGGCGATCGGACTCACCGTGAGCCGGCTGATACGGGTGCGTTACGGTCCGGTCGAACTGCCTTCACGGCTCAAGCGCGGGATGTGGATGGAAATGCCCGAGGTTGAGGTGTGCAAGCTTGCCGGCCTGCCGCCACCCCCGCCAAAGCAGGGGCCGCCGGGCAAGGCGCAACCGCCCAAGTTGCGGCGCACAGCGCCGCGCGCCTGAGCGTTCGGGCGCGAGAATAACTGCTGCGAGGTGCATGACAGCCTGCCATTTGGGTAAGGAACGATCCGCCAGGTTTGCAGCCCGTCGGGCATGCCGTGCATGAATTGTGCCGGTTTGCCCGTCGCGGGCTTTTCGCGCTATACTCGGCGGGCTTTATCGGGTGCTCCCAATAATGGGGAGCCCGATTCTCCGGTTGGGGTCAACAGGGATGGGCTTTTTGCCCATTTTTTATTTGTAGTCGCGGATGGCGTGAGTATGCGGGTGGATCTGGGAAGTCTGGTTGAGCAAGTGGTCAGTGGGCTCGGATACGAGCTGGTTGACCTTGAACTGTCGCCCAAGGGGCGGCTTTTTCGCGTCTTCATCGATATCGAGCGTGGTATCAACGTGGATGATTGCGCGACCGTCAGTAACCAGCTGACCCGGGTTTTCGAAGTCGAGAATATCGATTACGACCGCCTCGAGGTGTCGTCTCCGGGGCTCGATCGGCCGCTCAAGAAGCTGGTTGATTTCGAGCGCTTTGCCGGGCACGAGATCCAGTTGCGACTGTCCCTGCCAATCGGCAATCAACGAAATTTTGTAGGCGTGCTTCAGGGTGTGCGTGACGGCGAGGTGCTGCTCACGACTGAAAAGGGCGAGCTGAGCCTGCCCTATGCTGATATCGAAAAGGCACGCCTTGTTCCGAAATTCTGAGACTCTGGATGTGGAGGTTTTACTGAAATGAGCCGCGAAATTCTGCTGCTTGTGGATGCGCTGGCACGTGAAAAGAACGTTGCCAAAGACATCGTGTTCGCCGCGCTCGAGTCGGCGCTTGCCTCCGCGACCAAAAAGCGCGTTCATGACGATGCCGACGTTGTCGTCAGCATCAATCGCGATACCGGCGATTACGAGTCGGTTCGTCGCTGGGTGGTCATGCTCGACGAGGACGTGACCAACGATGAGGCCGAGATGGGCATCATCGATGCGCGCGAGGTCAAGGCCGACGTCGAGCTGGGTGATTACATCGAGGAAGCGCTCGAGCCGATCGACTTCGGCCGTATCGGCGCCCAGGCTGCGAAGCAGGTCATTCTGCAGAAAATTCGCGATGCCGAGCGCGAGCAGGTACTTAACGACTTCCTTGAACGCAAGGAATTCCTGGTTTCCGGCGCGATCAAGCGCATGGAGCGGGGCAATGCGATCATCGAAGTGGGCCGGATGGAAGCCGTGCTGCCGCGTGATCAGCACATTCCGCGCGAGAACCTGCGCGTGGGTGACCGCGTCCGGGCGTATCTGCTCAAGATCGATCGTGGCGCGCGGGGTCCGCAACTCATCCTGTCGCGCACCGCACCCGAATTCCTGATGAAGCTGTTCGAGCTTGAAGTGCCCGAGATCGAAGACGGCCTGCTCGAAATGAAAGCCTGCGCACGTGACCCCGGTCTGCGTGCGAAGGTGGCCGTCAAGTCGAACGATCCGCGTATCGATCCGATCGGTACCTGCGTCGGTCTGCGTGGTTCACGCGTAACCGCCGTGCGTAACGAGATCGGTGGCGAACAGATCGACATCATCGTGTGGTCTGCCGACCCGGCCCAGTTCGTGGTGTCGGCGCTGCAGCCCGCCGAAGTGGTTTCGATCGTTGTTGACGAAGAAGCACACGCGATGGATGTGGTGGTGGACGAGAACAATCTCGCCATCTCCATCGGTCGCAACGGGCAGAACGTCAAGCTGGCGTCCGAGCTGACCGGCTGGACCATCAATCTGATGAGCGAGCAGGAGTCGGCCGCCAAGTCGGAAGAAGAGCGCGGCGGTTTGCGCTCGGTCTTCATGGCCAAGCTGGATGTGGATGAGGAGCTGGCCGATATCCTGATCGACGAGGGTTTCTCCTCGCTTGAGGAAATCGCCTATGTGCCGCTCGCCGAAATGCTCGAAATCGAGTCCTTCGACGAAGACACGGTGAATGAGTTGCGCAACCGTGCGCGCAACGTGTTGCTGACTGAAGCAATTGTGACCGAGGAAAAACTGGAAAACGTCGCTGACGACCTGTTGAACCTCGATGGCATGGACAAGGCGCTTGCCGCTACGCTGGCGAGTCATGAGATTCGCACCCGGGACGACCTGGCTGACCTCGCGGTCGACGAGCTGGTTGAGATGGCCGGGATCGACGACGAACGAGCCAAGGCGCTGATTTCCGTTGCGCGCGCCCACTGGTTCGAAGAATGACGGGAGGGCAGTAATGGAACAAATGAGCGTGACCCAGTTTGCCGGCGAACTGAAAATGCCGGCGGCGGCGCTGCTCGAGCAGTTGAAGAGTGCCGGTGTCGTGAAGACCGGTGCGAACGATATGCTGACCGAGCAGGACAAGGCGCGTCTGCTCGAATATCTTCGGCGTGCGCATGGCGACGTCGAATCCAAGGGCAAGATCACTCTGACCCGCAAACAGACATCCGAGATCCGTGCGACCGACTCTACCGGTCGTGCGCGCACCGTGCAGGTCGAAGTCCGCAAGAAGCGGACCTTCGTCAAGCGCGATGACACCGCAGGTGGCGAAGCGACTGCTGCGGCGGCGGAAGATCAGGCTCCGGTCGAGAAGGTTGAAGCGGTTGCACCGGTCGAGGCTGTTGCCGCGCCGGCGCCCGTCGTCGAGCCCGTTCCTGCAGAGGCGCCTCCGGTCGTCGAGGCTGCACCCGAGCCTGAGCCCGTTGTTGCGCCCGAGCCGGTAGCGGAAGCCGCTGTCGAAGCGGTCGCAGCCGAGCCCGTGGCCGAGGTGGCTGCTCCCGAATCCGTGGTCAGCGCGCCTGTGCCCGCACCTGCTGCGTCTGCAGCAAGGAACGACGAGCGCAAGGGCGGTGATCGCAAAGGCAATGATCGCAAGAGCGGTGACCGCAAGCAGGCCGATGGCCGTGCCGGCGCGTCCCGTGGCGGTGACAACCGCCAGGCGGCTCCGAAAGCCGGCCCGGCACCGACCATGGTTCATTCCCGTCCGGTGCCGATCAGCCAGATCATCAGTGACGAAGAGGTTGCAGCGCGCGAGCGCGAATCGCGCCGTCACCGCGAACTGGTAGAGCGCCAGCAGGCCGACATCCGTGCCCGCCAGGAGCGCGAGCAGGCCGCCAAGGCTGCAGCCGAGAACCGCCGCCTTGAAGAAGAGGCGCGTGTCGTCGCCGAGCAGAAGGCGAAGGAAGAAGCTGCGCGTCCGGCGGCTGCGAAGCCTGCCAAGTCGACCTCCGGTACGCTGCACAAGCCGGCGAAGACCGAAGACAAGACCAAGGATTCGGCAAACAAGCGCGGCGGTGCGCGTGAAAGCGAAAGCAGCAAGCGTCGTGGCCTGAAGACCCGTGGCGAAGTCGGTGCATCGACGTCCGGCAACGCCTGGCGCGGTGCCAAGGGTGGTGGCCGTCACAGCCGCCATCAGCAGGACGATCGCCAGACCTCGTTCCAGGCGCCTGTCGAGCCGATCGTGCGTGAGATCCATGTGCCGGAAACCATTTCCGTCGCCGATCTTGCCCACAAGATGGCCGTCAAGGCGACCGAAGTGATCAAGGCGCTCATGAAGATGGGCATGATGGTCACGATCAACCAGGTGCTGGACCAGGAAACGGCGATGATCATCGTCGAAGAACTGGGCCACCAGGCTGTTGCTGCAAAGCTCGACGATCCGGATGCCTTCCTCGACGTCACCGAGGAGCAGAAGGATGTGGCAGTGCTGCCGCGTGCGCCGGTGGTGACCGTGATGGGGCACGTCGACCACGGCAAGACCTCGCTGCTCGACTACATTCGTCGCGCCAAGGTTGCAGCCGGCGAGCATGGCGGCATTACGCAGCACATCGGTGCGTATCACGTGGAAACGCCGCGTGGCATGATCACCTTCCTCGATACCCCGGGTCACGAAGCCTTTACGGCCATGCGTGCCCGTGGTGCGAAGGCGACCGACATCGTCATTCTGGTGGTGGCTGCGGACGACGGCGTGATGCCTCAGACCCGTGAAGCGATTCACCACGCCAAGGCCGCCAACGTGCCAGTCGTGGTGGCGATCACCAAGATCGACAAGCCCGAGGCCAATCTCGAGCGCGTCAAGCAGGAACTGGTTGCCGAGAGCGTGATCCCGGAAGAGTACGGTGGCGACACCATGTTCATGCCGGTTTCCGCGAAGAGTGGAGAAGGCGTGGATGCGCTGCTCGAAGCGCTGCTGCTGCAGGCCGAAGTGCTCGAACTGACGGCACCGGTCGAATCTGCAGCCAAGGGCCTGATCGTGGAAGCGCGTCTCGACAAGGGTCGTGGTCCGGTGGCTTCGATGCTGGTTCTGTCCGGCACCCTGCACAAGGGCGACGTGCTGCTCGTGGGCGCGACTTTCGGTCGCATCCGTGCAATGCTCGACGAGAACGGCAAGGCGATCGATTCCGCAGGTCCTTCGATTCCGGTCGAGATCCTGGGTCTCTCCGACGTGCCGGCAGCTGGCGACGAAGCGATCGTGCTCGGCGACGAAAAGAAGGCGCGCGAGATTGCGCTCTTCCGTCAGGGCAAGTTCCGTGACGTCAAGCTGGCCAAGCAGCAGGCGGCGAAGCTCGAAAGCATGTTCGAGCAAATGTCGGACGGCGAGGTCAAGAGCCTCCCGCTCATCATCAAGGCTGACGTGCAGGGTTCGCAGGAAGCGCTGGTGCAGTCGCTGGTCAAGCTCTCGAACGACGAAGTCCGTGTCAACGTCATTCACGGTGCGGTCGGTGCCATTTCCGAATCGGATGTGAACCTGGCGCAGGCGTCGGGTGCGGTGATCATCGGCTTCAATACGCGTGCCGATGCCGGTGCGCGCAAGCTGGCCGAGACCTTTGGCGTCGATATCCGCTACTACAACATCATTTACGATGCTGTGGATGAGGTGCGTTCCGCGCTGTCGGGCATGCTGTCGCCGGAGAAGCGCGAGGAGATCATCGGTCTGGTGGAGATTCGCCAGGTCTTCACGATTTCCCGTGTTGGCTCGGTCGCCGGTTGTTATGTGCTCGAGGGCATGGTCAAGCGCGGTTCTTCCGTGCGTCTGTTGCGCAACCATACGGTCGTGTGGTCGGGCGAGCTCGAATCGCTCAAGCGCTTCAAGGACGATGTCAAGGAGGTCAAGTTCGGCTACGAATGCGGTCTCCAGCTCAAGAACTACAACGACATTCACGAAGGCGACCAGCTCGAGGTGTTCGAGATCAAGGAAATTGCACGGACGCTTTGATCAATGCCTAAGGAATATTCCCGCAGTCAGCGCGTGGTGGAGCAGATCCGCCGCGAGCTGGCGGAGCTGATCAGGCTCGAGGTGAAGGATCCGCGTGTCGGATTCATCACCCTGACCGACGTCGAGATCACGCCAGACTATGCGCACGCCAAGGTCTTCTTTACCGCGATGATGGGTAAGGAAACCGTGCCGGAGATCCTTCAGGGTCTGCGGCGCGCGAGCGGATTCCTGCGCCGTGAACTCGGTCGCCGGATTCGTATTCACACCATCCCCGAGCTGCATTTCGAGTACGACCAGTCGGTAGAGGAGGGCAGCCGCATGTCCCAGCTCATCGACCAGACCGTGCGCGAGGACGAAGCACGCAGCCGGGATGAGAACGACGACTGATTGCGTGCTGTCTTGAAGCGTACCCAGCGCAAGATCATTCGCCGTGCGGTTGACGGCGTGCTGCTGCTCGACAAGCCTCAGGGGCTGACGTCGAACGCAGCACTGCAGACGGCTCGCCGTCTGCTCAACGCGGCAAAGGCCGGTCATACCGGCACGCTCGACCCGATGGCAAGCGGCCTGCTTCCGCTGACTTTCGGGGAAGCCACCAAGTTTTCACAGATGCTGCTCGATGCGGACAAGGCCTACGAGGCCGGTGTGCAGCTGGGCGTCGATACCGATACGGGCGACGCCGAGGGAACGGTGCTTGCAACGCATCCTGTTGCAGTGAGCGAAGAAGCATTGCGCGAGGTGTTGTCGCGGTTTGTCGGTGACATCGATCAGGTGCCGCCGATGTATTCGGCACTCAAGCGCGATGGAAAACCCTTGTACGAATATGCGCGTGCGGGCATCGAGCTCGAGCGCAGTGCGCGCAGGGTAAGGATCTCCTCGATCGACCTGGTGTCCTTCGACGGTAGCCGTTTCGTGATCCGTGTGGATTGCAGCAAGGGAACCTACATTCGTTCGCTTGCAATGGATATCGGCGCGGCCCTGGGTTGCGGCGCACATCTGTGTGCCTTGCGGAGAACCCGGATCGGTGCCTTTGGCATCGAGGACGGTGTTCCGCTGGCGCAGCTCGAAGCTGCGGAGATGGATGCTCGGGACGGGATGCTGGCGCCGGCTGATACGCTGGTCAGCGCGTTTCCGCGGATCGATCTCGATGCGCAGCAGGCCCAGTACATGCTCCAGGGGCGGCCGTTGAGCCTGACGGAGCAGGGCGAAGGTTTTGCCCGGATCTACGGTCCGGATGCTTTTCTCGGCCTTGCCGAGTGGAAGCCAGACGGAAAATTGTGGGCGAAACGCCTCATCGCAACGGGTGAGGCGAATCAAAGTACGTGATTTTGATTGAATTTTTGGTGCGGCAATGGGTATAATCCGCCGCTTCTGATTGGCCGAACGAAAAGAGTAAACACGCACATGTCTCTCGATATTGCAACCAAGGCGCAAGTCGTCTCCGATTACCAGCGCGCTCCGGGCGATACCGGTTCGCCTGAAGTCCAGGTCGCCCTGCTGACCGCCCGTATCAATGGCCTGACCGGCCACTTCAAGGAACACGCGAAGGATCATCACTCCCGCCGTGGTCTGCTGAAGATGGTTAGCCAGCGCCGCAAGCTGCTCGACTACCTGAAAGGTCGCAATGCCGAGAGCTATCGTAGCCTGATCGAGCGTCTGGGCCTGCGTAAGTAAGTCGCTGCTCGTGATCAGCCCGACAGCGCCCGAAACGGCTGCCTGAGCAAGCAAAAGCCGGGGCGACCCCTTAGGGTCGCTCCGGCTTTGTCACATTCAGGACGGGTTTCTGGCCTGTTCCTGCAGTTGTTGTTCGCTGCATCCAATGTTTAAAGGAATTTCCCTTGCCTACTTCCATCAAGAAATCATTCGCCTACGGCGCGCACACCGTCACCCTCGAGACCGGCGAGATTGCTCGTCAGGCCGGCGGTGCTGTGATCGTCAATATGGACGACACCATGGTGCTGGCCACCGTGGTTGCGGCCAAGGAAGCCAAGCCCGGTCAGGACTTCTTTCCGCTGACCGTCGATTACGTTGAGAAGTTTTACGCTGCCGGCCGTATTCCCGGTGGTTTCTTCAAGCGTGAAGGCCGTCCGACCGAGAAGGAAACCCTGACCTCGCGCCTGATCGACCGCCCGATCCGCCCGCTGTTTCCGGAAGGCTTCAACAACGAAGTCCAGGTCATCGCGCTGGTCCTGTCGCTGAACCCTGAAGTTGACGCCGACATCCCGGCGATGATCGCTGCTTCGGCCGCACTTGCAATCTCCGGTGTGCCTTTCAGCGGCCCGATCGGCGCTGCACGCGTCGGTTACGCCGATGGTCAGTACCTGCTCAACCCCACCACCGAGCAGCTCAAGACGAGCGAACTCAACCTGGTGGTGGCTGGTACCGAAGCAGCCGTGCTGATGGTCGAATCCGAAGCGCGCGAACTGTCCGAAGAAGTCATGCTTGGTGCCGTCGTGTTCGGTCACGAGCAGATGCAGCACGCCATCCGTGCAATCAATGAGCTGGTCGAAGTCGCCGGCAAGCCGGAGTGGGACTGGAAGGCGCCGCCTGCCAACGAGACCCTGATTGCGCGTATCGAGGAGCTGGCCAAGGCCGACCTCGAGGCCGCTTTCAACATCACCAGCAAGCAGGCCCGCAGCGCCCGCATCAGCGAGATCCTGAAGGCGACCGTTGCCGCGCTGACCGATGGCGTCGAAGTGCCGCCTTCGCTCAACGAAGTGAAGGACATCTTCTTCAATCTCGAGTCCGGCATCGTCCGCAGCCGCATCCTGAATGGCGAGCCGCGTATCGACGGTCGCGACACCCGCACCGTGCGTCCGATCGAGATCCGTACCGGTGTGCTGCCGCGTGCCCATGGCTCGGCCCTGTTCACCCGCGGTGAAACCCAGGCGCTGGTGGTTGCCACCCTCGGCACTGGCCGCGACGAGCAGATCATCGACGCGATCGCCGGCGAGTACCGCGAGAACTTCATGCTGCACTACAACTTCCCGCCGTTCTGCACCGGCGAGACCGGTCGTTTCGGCATCACCAAACGTCGCGAAGTCGGCCACGGCCGTCTTGCCAAGCGCGCACTGATCGCCGCGCTGCCGAAGCCGGAAGATTTCAGCTACACCGTGCGTCTGGTGTCGGAAATTACCGAGTCGAACGGTTCGAGCTCGATGGCTTCCGTGTGCGGTGGCTCTCTCGCGCTGATGGATGCTGGTGTGCCGATGACTGCGCACGTGGCCGGTATCGCCATGGGCCTGATCAAGGACGGCAACCGCTTCGCCGTGCTGACCGACATCCTGGGCGACGAGGATCACCTCGGCGACATGGACTTCAAGGTGGCCGGTACCGAAAACGGTATCACTGCACTGCAG
Source organism: Parazoarcus sp. PS-13 R2A (assembly GCF_057621855.1). Classification (NCBI taxonomy): domain Bacteria; kingdom Pseudomonadati; phylum Pseudomonadota; class Betaproteobacteria; order Rhodocyclales; family Zoogloeaceae; genus Parazoarcus; species Parazoarcus sp. PS-13 R2A. The sequence continues at coordinate 30,720 of NZ_JBYEXN010000010.1, read as the reverse complement.
ATGGACATCAAGATCCAGGGCATCACCAAGGAGATCATGAAGGTCGCGCTGTCGCAGGCAGGTGAGGGTCGCATCCACATCCTCGGCCTGATGAAGCAGTCGCTCGACACCGCGCGTGTCGAAGTGTCCGAGTTCGCTCCGCGCATGATCAACATCAAGATCAACCCCGAGAAGATCCGCGACGTGATCGGCAAGGGTGGTGCAGTGATCCGCGGTCTGCAGGAAGAGACCGGCGCCGTGATCGAGATTCAGGACGACGGCAACGTCACCATCTCCTGCGTCAGCGCGGAAGGTGCCCAGGCTGCCAAGGCCAAGATCGAGGCGATCACCGCCGAAGTCGAAGTCGGCAAGATCTACGAAGGTACGGTCGTGCGTCTGCTCGACTTCGGTGCCATCGTAAACATCATGCCGGGCCGCGATGGTCTGCTGCATGTGTCGCAGATCGCCAACGAGCGTGTGAATAACGTTGCCGACTACGTCAAGGAAGGTCAGGCCGTCCGCGTCAAGGTTCTCGAGACCGACGAGCGCGGCAAGATCCGCCTGAGCATGAAGGCGCTGCTCGAGCAGGCCGCAACGAACTGATCGGCTGAAGTCGCCGAGCATGAGAAAGGGACGCCTCGGCGTCCCTTTTTTTGTGTGCTCGCCGCTTGTCGCAGCGTGCTGAATGCAAGGGCGCTATTCAGCGCGCGATCTGGCGCTCACGGATCTCCTCGAGTGTCTTGCAGTCGATGCACAAAGTGGCCGTAGGACGCGCCTCAAGGCGCTTCAGGCCGATTTCCACGCCGCAGCTGTCACAGTACCCATACTCGCCTTCCTCAATGCGCTGGAGCGCCTCGTTGATCTTCTTGATCAGCTTGCGTTCGCGGTCGCGGCTGCGCAATTCGAGCGACAGATCGGACTCCTGGCTTGCGCGATCGTTGGGATCGGCAAAGGAGGTCGTCTCGTCCTGCAAGGTATGGACGGTGCGTTCGATGTCGTCGGACATTTCCTGTCTGAGCGCAGTGAGCATCTCCCGAAAATGGGCGGTCTGCTTCTCGCTCATGTAATCTTCGCCGGGCGCCGGGGTGTAGGACGGAAACTGTCTGTGGAGGAATTCTTCAGCCATGACTTGAGAGGCCTTATCTGGGCGGCAATAAGTTGGAGTTCCGTTAAATATCAGAAATGACGAGGCTAAACAAGCGGTCTCGATCGCGATTCCGGCGCTGTGGCAAGCGGCGGCCGCGGGGCTGAAACGACGCCTTGAAGCGATTATTAGAAAAATGTTTGACGGGCCGGGAAAGTGTCTGTAAAGTGCGCGGCTCTCGGGGTGTAGCGCAGCCTGGTAGCGCATCTGCTTTGGGAGCAGAGGGTCGTGAGTTCGAATCCCACCACCCCGACCAGCTTCACCCCGATGCCCGCGGGATCTGCCCGTAGCTCAACTGGATAGAGCACCGGCCTTCTAAGCCGGGGGTTGCAGGTTCGATTCCTGCCGGGCAGGCCAGAGAAGTTGTCTGGAATGGATTTACAAGTTTCTGGATCTTGTCATTGACAGGGTCCTGACGGCGGCGGCATTAGCTCAGTTGGTAGAGCATTGGATTGTGGCTCCAAAGGTCACCGGTTCGAAACCGGTATGTCGCCCCAAGCTACGAAGGGCAATCGCCCAACAAGAAACCGTCCGAGAGGGCGGTTTTTTGTTTGACGATGACTCCAGCCCGGTACTTCGCTGGACTACGCCGAAGCTCGATACAGCAGGTTTATCAATAACTTAGGCGCGTCCATCATATGCCGGTGCTTTCTGAAACTTGACCCGGTTTCCCCTCGCGCCGCTCCTATGTGGCTCTTGGAACCGGGTCGTTCCAAGGAGTCATCATGGCAAAGATCAAGCTCACCAAGACCGCCGTAGAGGCGGCGCAACCCCAGGCCAAGGACGTCGAACTGCGGGATACCGTAGTGCCCGGCTTCCTGTGCAAGATTACCCCAGCGGGCCGCAAGGTGTTCATGCTCCAGTACCGCACGAACGCCGGTCAGCCCCGCAAGCCCTCGCTGGGGCTGTACGGGGAACTGACCGTGGAGCAGGCGCGCGTCATGGCGCAGGACTGGCTGGCCGAGGTTCGCCGGGGTGGCGACCCCGGCGGCGCCAAGGCCGAGGCGCGCAAGGCGCCCACGATGGAGGCGCTGTGCAAAAAGTTCATGGAGGACTACTCCAAGAAGCGCAACAAGCCCACCACGCAGCGCGGCTACCAGGCCGTCATTGACCGCTGCATCGTTCCGGTGCTGGGGCGCAAGAAAGTGCAGGACGTGAAGCGGCCCGACATTGCCGCGTTGATGGAAAAGTTCGCCTACAAGCCGGCCGAGGCGAACAACGCCTTTGGCGTGCTGCGCAAGATGTTCAATCTGGCCGAAGTGTGGGGCTACCGCCCGGACGGCACGAACCCGTGCCGCCACGTTCCGATGTTCCCGCCCGGCGAGGAAACCCGGCTCATCGTTGACGACGAGCTGGCGCTGATCTTTCGCCAACTGGAGAAGCTGGAGGCCGAAGGGCTGGAGAACTACGTCATCCCGCTGGCGATCCGCCTGCAATTCGAGTTCGCTGGCCGCCGTTCTGAAATCTGCACGCTCGAATGGAGCTGGATCGACCTGGAAAATCGCCGCGTCGTGTGGCCCGACAGCAAGACCGGCGGCCTTTCCAAGCCCATGAGCGCGGAAGCCCATCGGCTGCTTTCGACGGCCCCGCGCCGGGAGGGTTGCCCGTATGTCCTGCCGTCTCCCAACGACCCGGCCCGGCACCTGACCTTCGGCGAGCACTATGGCGGCTGGTGCCGGGTACTCAAGGCCGCTGGCGTCCCGCATGTCGGCACGCACGGCATCCGCCACCGCTCCACGACCGACATTGCCAATTCGGGCGTACCGACCAAGGTAGGCATGAAGCTGACGGGCCACAAGACCGTGGCGATGTTCATGCACTACGTCCACACCGAGGACAAGCCGGTGCGCGATGCGGCCGAGCTGGTGGCCAGCCGACGCCAGGCCATCACTGGCGCACGGCAGGCCGAAGGAGTGGCGGCATGAACCAGCGCAAGGCATCCGTAGCGTCACCCGCAGCGCCTTCGGCGCTGCTGGGCGACATTCGGGCACTGATCGAGGCGGCGCGGCAACGCGCCGCCTCGGCGGTGAATAGCGAGTTGACGATGCTCTATTGGCGCATCGGCCAGCGCATCCACACGCAGGTCTTGGAGGGCCGGCGAGCCGACTACGGCGAGGAAGTGGTGTTGACCCTGGCGGCGCAGTTGGTCAAGGAGTACGGCGGCAGTTTCGCGGTCAAGAACCTGCGCCGCATGGTGCAGTTCGCCGCCGCCTACCCGGACGAGCGAATTGTCGTATCACTGATACGACAATTGAGCTGGACGCATTTCATCGCCCTGATCCCGCTGAAAGACCCGCTCCAGCGGGACTACTACGCGCAGATGGCGAGCGCCGAACGCTGGAGCGTGCGAACGCTGCGCGAGCGCATCGACTCGATGCTGTACGAGCGCACGGCGCTGTCGCAGAAGCCAGGGGAGATGATCGCGCAGGAGCTGGCGACGATGCGCGATGCGCAGCGCATGTCGCCCGCGCTGGTCATGCGCGACCCGTACATTCTCGACTTCCTGGGGCTGCGTGACACTTGGCAGGAAAGCGACCTCGAAGCCGCGATCATTCGTGAAATGGAGTCATTCCTGCTGGAGCTGGGCGCAGGTTTCAGCTTCGTGGCCCGGCAGAAGCGCATCCCGATTGACGACGAGGATTTCCACCTCGACCTGCTTTTCTACAACCGCAAGCTGCGGCGGCTGGTGGCGGTGGAGTTGAAGGTCGGCGAGTTCAAGGCGGCCTACAAGGGCCAGATGGAGCTTTACCTTCGCTGGCTCGACAAGCACGAACGGGAGCCGGAGGAAGCCTCGCCGCTGGGCATCATCCTTTGCACCGGCAAGAAGCGCGAGCAGATCGAGTTGCTGGAGCTGGACAAGTCGGGCATCCACGTCGCCGAGTACCTGACCGCCTTGCCGCCAAGGGGTGTGCTGGTGGAGCGGTTGCAACAGGCAACGCAGCGGGCACAGTTGCAGATCGAGCAGCGCAAGACCGATAGCGGGTAGTCCTGTTCCCAGCAGTCGGGCGTCCCGGCGTTCCGCCGTCGCGCTGTCGTGCTGCGCATCGAGCCTCGCTGCGCGAGTCTCGCCCCATGCGGGCTTCCATCACTGACGCCTCCGGCCCTGGCGGGCCTGCGCGCTCCGCTTGCCCCAACAGCCGAGGGTGTGCAGTGGGCGGGGTGTAGGCGGTCTTGCTGTTCCCTTCACCGTATCACGGCGTTCTCGCCGTCAAGGGCGGCGCGCGCCATGCGCGCTTGCGTCCTGGCGGCCGTCTGCGACCCCTGACTGCTTGCGCTGCGCCGTGCTGGCGACGGTTCCGGGCAATTCCGCCCGAGCAACCGGAGCACGATCATGTCGCAACTGTCCTTTTCCTCGTTCGATTCCTCGCTGATGGTGCGTGACACGCAGGGCCGCTACCTGCTGGCGACTGCCGAGCAGATTCTGGACGCCGCGCGCCAGGCCATCGAGCGCAAGATGCAGCGCGGTACGTCGTTCACATCGCCGGCGGCAGTCAAGGAATACCTGTGCGCCAAGCTGGCCGGCTTCGAGCATGAAGTCTTCGCGGTGCTGTTCCTCGATACACACCATCGGTTGATCGAATACGCCGAGATGTTCCGCGGCACCATCGACGGCGCATCGGTGTATCCGCGCGAGCTGGTCAAGGAAGCGCTGCGGCACAACGCGGCGGCGGTCATCATTTCGCACAACCACCCGAGCGGCAATCCCGAGCCGTCGCAGGCCGACAAGGTACTGACGCAGCGGCTCAATGAGGCGCTGAGGCTGGTGGACGTGCACGTGCTGGATCACGTCATCGTCGCGGGCAACAGCACGGCATCCTTCGCCGAACGCGGCCTGATTTGACCTTGGGGGCTTCGGCCCCTTTTTGCTGCGCCTGGTGGCGCAACTCCGGCCCTCGCGGGCCTGCGCGTGCTGCGCACTTGCCGAAAGCCGGGGTGCGTGGAGGTGTGAGGGAGGCGGTCTTGCTGTTCCCTTCATCGTGCCACGGCGTTCTCGCCGTCAAGGGCTGCGCGCCGATGGCGCTTGCGTCCTGGCGGCCGTCGTTGACCCCTGACTGCTTGCGCTGCGCCGTGCCCCGGAAGGGTCGGGCAATTCCGCCCGGCAACCTTTCAGGAGTTCACCATGAACAACCTACTCATCACTACCGAGCAGCGCATCGTGCTGCTGGCCAACGGCCGCGCATCGCTGGAGAACCCGGACTTCGATCCGGCTCCAGTGGTCAAGCTGTTCACGCCGGACGGCGGCGCGACTTGGCTGCTGACCGAGATTGATCCAGACGACCACGACCACGCCTTTGGTCTTTGCGACCTGGGCCTGGGGGAGCCGGAAATCGGCTGGGTCAGCTTGGACGAGCTGGCGAGCGTGCGCGGCGGGCTGGGCCTGCCGATCGAGCGCGACCTGTCTTTCCGGGCAGAGAAGCGTCTAAGCGGCTATGCGCGTGATGCGCGGCTGGCCGGGCGAATCGTCGTCTGACTTCGCCCTTGGAGCGCCGCAAGGCGCTCCTTGCGCTTTTTCGACCATCACAGGAGATCAATGCCATGAGCAGCCATCACGACTACATCATCGAAATCACCGCGCAGCATGATGCGCTCAAGCCGTTCGCGCCGGAGAACGGCCAGCCGCTGCGCTTCAAGATCGGTGACGCGGTGATCTACACCAACGAATACGGCGTGCAGTTCCGTAGCTGCATCAACGGGTTCTACCGCCCGACCGAGCCTTCGGGGCTGTATGCGCGCGGTATGCGCTACTACCTCGATTCGTCAGCGCCGTGGATGCCGGTTGCGCAATCCAGCCTGCGCCCTGACGACTCGGCCTGATGCCTTCGCGCCCCTTCCGGGGCGCTGCGCGCTGCGCTTGCCTCCAGGGGAAAGCCCTGCGGGCTATCCCCGCCGCGCGAGGCTTGGCACCCCTAAAGACCGCCGAACCGGCTGCGCCGGATCGGCCAGAAATCCGCAGCCACAGCAGAACCCGCTTCCCGATGTGTGGGGCGTAGTGCGCTTGGTGCTCATCGAACCTTGAAGGCTGGGCGTCCCCGGCCACCTGGGAGATGGCCGGTCGCGCTGTCGTGCGCGTAGCGCATCAAACCCCCTTCGGGGTTTCGCCCCTGTCGGGCTTCCATCGTTCCCTCGCTCCGCTCGGCTGACGCCTCCGGCCCGGCTTCCAGCTTCGGGCCTGCGCGCTTCGCTTGCCGTGCGGTCAGCGCAAGGGGAAGGCCGTTGCCATGTCCAGCCGTCTCCCCTGACTTCATCACCTTGTCCGCGACTGTAGCCCGCGCCCGTGTGCCGTCAAGGCGCGCAGGGCCGTGTCCTCGGCTGCGCCTGCGGGCCGCACCAACCCTGCGCTTGCCTCCTTGACGGCACACGTTCGCGCGCTCCTGACCGTCGCGGGCGATGAACTCAGGAAAGACGGTGGCAACAGGGCCAACCGGGTTCCTCTCGCCGACCGCACCAAACAGCCGAAAGGCTGGGCTCCGAATCTAGGAATCCGGTGTGCGGTGTGAACAGCAAACCCTTTTTTCTTTGTCAGGAGAAATGAAATGCAACTCGCATCCCGATTCGCTTCCCGTTCCCCCTCGCTGCGCAGCGACTACCCGCTGTCCGATGACCAGATTCACCGCGTAGCGCCGTCCATCTTCGCGGACGCGCCGCATGAAAGCCGTTCGCAGCGGTACGCCTACATCCCCACCGCTGCCGTGCTGACCGAGCTTCGCAAAGAGGGGTTTCAACCCTTCATGGTGACGCAAACCCGCGTGCGCGACGAAGGCAAGCGCGAGCACACCAAGCACATGATTCGCCTGCGCCACGCCAGCCAGATCAACGGCGCGGAGGCCAATGAAATCGTGCTGCTGAACTCGCACGATGGCACGAGCAGCTATCAGATGCTGGCCGGGATGTTCCGGTTCGTGTGCAGCAATGGCCTTGTGTGCGGCGACACCGTGGCCGATGTGCGCGTGCCCCACAAGGGCGACGTTTCCGGGCACGTCATCGAAGGCGCTTACGAAGTTTTGCGCGGCTTCGACCGGGTGAAGGATTCCCGCGATGCCATGCGCGCAATCACGCTGGACGAAGGCGAGGCCGAAGTGTTCGCCCGCGCCGCGCTGGCCCTCAAGTACGACCCCACCGACAACAAGCCCGCGCCCATCACCGAATCGCAAATCCTGATGCCGCGCCGGTTCGACGACCGCCGCCCGGACTTGTGGAGCGTGTTCAACCGCACGCAAGAAAACCTGACCAAAGGCGGATTGCATGGCCGCAGCGCCAACGGACGCCGCCAGCAAACCCGCCCGGTGCAGGGCATTGATTCCGATGTGCGCCTGAACCGCGCCCTCTGGATGCTGGCCGATGGCCTGCGCCAGTTGAAAGCCTGACCCCTTCCGATGTTTCACCCGCCGGAGGGGCGGTTTCCCCTCCATTCCCTTGTTTCACTTGATTGGAGAACCACCATGAACGCCATCACCTACACCGAAGCCCGCGCCGTCAACACCGCCGCCGCTGTCCCGCTGGAAGCCGCCGACCCGACCAAGAACCTGATTCTGGTTCCGCTGTCGCGGCTGGTGCTGCGCCCCACGGGCCGCAACGTGCGCAAGACCCCGCGCATGTCCATCCCCGAATTGGCCGCGAGCATCCAGCGCGTGGGCCTGCTGCAAAACCTGATCGTGATTGCATCCGCCGATGGCGAGCACTACGAAGTCGTGGCCGGTGGCCGCAGGCTGGCCGCGTTGAAGCTGCTGGCGAAGAAGCACCGCATCAGCAAGGAATGGGAGGTGCCTTGCCTGCTGGTGGCCGATGGCACCGCCCGCACGGCCAGCCTCACCGAGAACGTGCAGCGCGAAGCGATGCACCCGGCAGACCAGTTCGAGGCATTCGCCGCGCTGGTGGCCGAAGGCCGACCCATCGAGGACATTGCAGCGGATTTCAGCGTGTCCCCGCTGGTGGTGCAGCGCCGCTTGAAGCTGGCGAACGTATCGCCCCGCCTGCTGGCCGACTACCGCGCCGAAGCCGTGAGCCTTGACCAGTTGATGGCCCTGGCCATCACCGACGACCACACCGCGCAGGAAGTCGCCTTCTACGATGCGCCAACATGGCAACGCCAGCCGTCCGCGCTGCGCGACCGCCTCACCGAAAGGGAAATCGACGCCTACCGGCATCCGCTGGTGCGCTTCGTCGGGCTGGACACCTACGAGGCCGCAGGCGGTGGCGTGCGCCGTGACCTGTTCGCCGAAGGTGACGCGGGCGTGTACCTGACCGATGCTGCGTTGCTGGACAGGCTGGCGCAAGACCGGCTGGCGGGCATCGCCGCCGAAGTGAAGGCCGAAGGCTGGGCATGGGTGGATGCCACGCCGGGCGTGACCCATGCCGACCTGCACGCCTTCCAGCGTGCGCCGAGGGAGCGGCGCGAACCGACCAAGCGCGAAGCGCAGCGCATCGAAAAGCTGCAAGCCAAGATGCAGGAACTGGCCGCAGCCGTGGATGACGCGCTGGACGTCGACGACGAGGAAAAGGCCGATGCCTTGCAGGAAGAAGGCGAAGCCGTGGGCGAGCAGTTGCAGGCGCTGGAAGATGGCTTGCAGGACTACAGCCCGACCGTGAAGGCCGCAGCCGGTGCCATCGTCACCATCGACCGCAACGGGCAGGCCGTCATCCATTGCGGCCTGCTGCGCGAGGCCGAGGCCAAGGCGCTGCGCACGCTGGAACGCCTGCGCCAAGGTTTCAGCGGCGAGGATGCCGTGAACGACGACGAAGGCGAAGACGGAGACAGCGAAGGGCAGCCCAAGACCGCCGCCATGTCCGACCGGCTGGCGCAACGGTTGAGCGCCCATCGCACCGCCGCGCTGCAAATCGAAGTGGCACGGCATCCGCAAGTGGCGCTGGCCGCGCTGGTGCATGGCATGGTGCAGACCGTTTTGCAGGAAAGCCACTACGGCCACGATCTGCCGCTGGGCGTGAGCCTGAAAGTGCAAGACCGGCTGGAAGGCATGGCCCCGGACTGGCCGGAATCGCCCGCCGCCGTGGCGCTGCGCGAACTGCAACAGGTGGCGGGCGAAGCCTTGCCCGAGGACAGCGCCGAACTGTTCGCCGCGCTGCTGGCGAAGTCGCGAGACGAACTGGTGCGGCTGCTGGCGGTATGCGTGGCCGTCACGGTGGACGTGGTGACACCCCGCACCACGCGGCAGCAGCCGGGCGAAGAACTGGCGCAGGCCGTGGGGCTGGACATGGCCGCGTGGTGGAAGCCATCCAATGAAGGTTATTTCCGGCATGTGCCGAAGGCCGCGATTCTGGAAGCCGTTGAGCAGTTCGCACCGTCGCACGTCACCCGGCTGGCGAAGTTGAAGAAGGCCGACATTGCCAGCGAAGCCGAGCGGCTGGCGGATGGAACCGGATGGATGCCCGCCATCTTCGCCACCGAAGGCACGCAGGAAGCCACGCAGGCAGAACCGCAGGCGCAGGATGACGCCCCGGAGGATGCCGAGGCACTGGCGGATGAACCCGCCGTGGCGCTGGCCGCTTGACCTGCGCCGATGGCAAGCGCCCCGGCCTTGAACCGGGGCGCTTCGCTTGAAGGAGAACGCCCCATGACCCACACCACCACCAGCCGCCTACGCATGGCGGCGATCTACGCCCCCGGCGCGGTACGCGCCCGCCGCTGGCACAGCGACGGCGACGTGCGCGGCTACCGCCCGCCCTCGGGCTGGTTAGCCCGTGCCGACCTGACCGACATTCACCCCATCACGGGCCGCGCCTTGCCGCGTGCCGTATGGTGGCTCATCGAGACGAAGAAATAACCCGAACAGCACCGCGCCCAGGCCGTTCCGTCCTGGGCGCGGTGAAATGCAAATCCGGGCGCGGCGGTGGCCGCGCCCGGTGTTCAAGGCCAACAGCCGAATCAGAACGCCGCCGCCTTCGCGCTCGCTCAGGCGGCGGCGTTGAAGGCATCGCTGTAGTGCGCGACGCCTTCCGGCACTGGCCCGTGCAGAGCCAGCGCCATGAAGTAGCCGGGCGGTACGCCCGGCAGTTGCAGACCCGCATGGGCCTCAAAACCAAAGCGCGCGTAATACGCGGGATCTCCCAGCAGCACGCAGCCTGCGGCCTGCATGGCTCGCAGTTCGGACAGCGCCTGTTCCATCAGGCGCGAACCGATGCCGTTTCCCTGCCTTGGCGGCAGGACGGAGATTGGCCCCAGGCCGTACCAGCCTTGGGCCTCTCGCCCGTGGTCATCGGTGATCGTCACCGGCGACAGCGCGACGTGGCCGACGACCTGGCCATGTTCTTCGGCCACGATGGAAAGCGTCAGTTCGCCGGCGGCTCGCAAGGCCCGCACGATGAATTGCTCGGTGTGGCTGGTATGTGGTGCATCGGCGAAGGCGGCCACCGTGACTGCCTCGATGGCGGCAACGTCGTCCGGGGTTTCGTGTCGGAGCTGGAGGGTCATGGACTGGTCTTGGTTTTCTTCCTGAGAGCATAGAACGGCCTGGGCGTGTCGGCGCGATGCGCCGCCGGGCTTTGCGGGCTTCGCCCCGTGCCGACTTCGCTGTCACGGCCATTCGGCTTCAATCCCTCACGTCTTCGCGCCTGCGGCGCTGCGCGCTGCGCTTGCCTCCAGGGGAAAGCCCTGCGGGCTATCCCCGCCGCGCGATGCTTGGCACCCCTTGATACCGCCGAACCGGCCTACGCCGGATCGGCCCGGCCAGCGCCCCACCGCGATGGGCGCGGCACTGGCGAACACGCTGGCGCTTGCTGCGGCAGGTTGTGCAAATGCAGGCCGTCCTCAACGCTGGCGGTTCGTACCCATCACGTCACGAAGGACGGTTCACGCCAGTTCACGGTATGCCTTTCCGGCATCGCTATGGAGCTTCCACGCCACGCCTCAAGACCGGCACCGCAAGGTGCGGCAGGGGCGTTCTCGCGTGTCGTCGGGGGGTTGACCTGGCCCGCGTCAGCGGGCGAGCCGGTGCAGCCTTCATGCGGGGATGCCGAGCCGGCCCCATCTCCTTTCGGAGCGGTTCGGCCCAAGGCGTCCTTGTCTCGTTGTGAATCCTGGCGGTGGCGCGGCTGCGCCTCGGGCTTCATGGCTGCAACCGTCCTTCGAAAACAATTTCCCCGCCGCTGCGCGGCTTCCTCGCGCAGCAAATTCTTTTCGCCTCCCGGCTCTCCACTGCGTTTCGACCGCAAGCGGTGCAGCCAGCCCGTCCCCCGCCGGCCGGATCACAACAAGGACGCGATGGGCGCGAACCTTGTTCAACCGAAAGGAAAACATCATGGCCAACATCGGCACCTTCACCGCAGAAAAAGACGGCTTCACCGGCACGCTTCGCACCCTGACGCTCAACGTCAAGGCCAAGCTGGTTCCCAACGACAAGGGGGACAACGAGAAAGCCCCTGACTTCCGCTTGCAGGCGGCCAGCCACGACATCGGCGCGGCGTGGAAGAAGACCAGCGAGGCCGGGCGGGAGTACATCTCCGTGACCCTCGACGATCCATCGTTCCCAGCCACGGTCTATGCCCGCCTGATCGAAAGCGAGGACGGCACGCACGACCTGATCTGGTCGCGCAGCAAGCCCCAGGCGGCGTGACCGCCGCCCGCAGCGCCCCGCCACACGGCGGGGCGCTGCGCTGTTTCTTCGCCCCAAACCTGGCAGCGGCAAGCAGCAATCCATAGCAGGTTGCGTTTCCATACGCGGAAGCTGCGTTGGTGCCGTCGGTCAGGGCATGGCGTGTCGGCGCGATGCGCCGCCGGGCTTTCGGGCTGCGCCCCGTGCCGTCGTTGTCGTCACGGCCATTCGGCTTCAATCCCTCACGCCTTCGCGCCTGCGGCGCTGCGCGCTTTGCTTGCCTCCAGGGGAAAGCCCTGCGGGCTATCCCCGCCGCGCTGCGCTTGGCACCCCTTGAGCGCCGCCGAACCGGCCTGCGCCGGATCGGCCGGGCCGGCGCCTACGGCTGGGCCGCTGCTGCTGCGAGCTGGCTTTCAGCCTCGCTCATCAGCACCGCCGTGCTGCATTCGAGCGCGCTGGCGATCTTGAAGATAAGCGCCAGCGTGGGCATGTGTTCGCCGCGCTCGACCTTGCCCATGTGCGAACGCTCGATGCCGGCCAGGTGTGCCAGCGATTCCTGCGCGATCCCTCGTTCCGTCCGTAGCGCGCGCACCGCCGCGCCGAAGGCTTGCGCCAGTTCGGCATCGAAGGTGGTGGCACCGGCCGGGCGGCCAGGTTGGACGGAGCGCTTCTGCATGGACAGAAGCGTCAAATCGCAGGACAATTAAAACCACGTTATCTTTAACTCATTGCCAAAAAATCGCTGTTCCGTGCTTTTACGGAAATCCGCATTTACGGATTTCCACAGAACCGGGGAATCGCATCCGTGTCTTTCCGGCTTCCTGCAATTGCGCTTCCGCGCTTCCGTTCTTCTACGGATGCGATGGCTTGTGCATCCGTGCTTCCACACGCATGCACGGTTCCGTGGGGGTTCTGCCCATGACCTTGCCGCTTGTCACCGCTGATGAACGCGCCCGGCTGCTGGCCCACGGCGCGGCGCTCGCCGCTGGTCAGCGCCTCGACCCGCTGCCGGTGGTGCGCCTGTTCACCCCTGACGCGCATGTGACCTGGCTGCTGGTGTCGCTCGACCCCGCCGATGGCGATACGGCCTATGGCCTGATCGACCTCGGCATCGGCATGCCCTCGCTGGGGACGGTCAGGCTGTCCGACCTGGCCGGCATCGTCGGGCCGCGCAAGCTGCCGTTGCAGCGGGATCGGTATTTCCAGGCGGTGCGCCCGCTGTCGGAGTACGTCCGGCTGGCGCAGGAGAACGACGCGATCACGGACTGATGAACGCCAGCGCGGCCCGGCCAGCCGGGGCGCACTGTGACTATTTCAGTCTTGGTCAAGACCGGGTAGGTCTGAATCGGCATTGATGCACCGAAGCGATGCCAGTCTGATGCAAACAGTCCTGATCTTTGGCGCGGGCTGCGGCACGGTATCCGGTGCCGCGCACCATTTCCGGGTGGCGCAGCCGTCGCATTCAGACGATTTCCCCAACACGCCGGAGCCAAACGGTCTTGACACCGACAGTTACAGCTTAACCGTTTTTGATGATGACCTGATGGCATTTCGATAGCTCCCGCATCGCGGAAATCGTGGCGACGCATCCCAAGCACAGGGAGCTTTCGCCATGACTGATCGCAGCGCCGACCACTGGTATCCGACAGCCGCCTATCTCTACGTCCTGCACCTCGATGGCCCCGCGCTGGCCTGGGAATACCTGCGCAGGAATCCCGACTACCGCCGCGACTGGCTGCGCCGTCGCCGCCGACCGGACGCGGCGCAGGCTTGGAGCCTGCGCCTGTTGGAAAACCCAGCCCTGGATGCGCGCGAAGCGCATCCGGCCTGGTTCCCTGACCACGATGCCGTGGTGCAGCTCTATCCCGACGCCGACCCGCCACCCGAAGCCCATGCCTTCGAGTTCTGGCGCGTTCCTGGCCGCAAGCAACTGATCCACGATGGCAAGCGCCTGGTGCTGGTGGCGCATTGGCCCGGCTGCTGCCTGCGGCTCGCGCTCGCGCCGGGCCTGGAGGACGGTGTGGCCTACCTCTACGCCACTCGTGCCTGCGCCACGCCCTGCACGCGCTATCGCACGCTCGCGGCGGAACTCGACGCCCTGGCTGCCGCCACGGTTGCCGCGCCTGCGGCGGCGGCCCGTTCGCGGCCCACGCCTGCCGCACTGCTGGAGCTGCACACCTTGCAGGCGCTCGACGCGACCCTGGCGGGCGCGTCCTTGCGCGAAGTGGCCGAAGGGCTGTTCGGCGCCGATACCGTCGCGGGCGACTGGCACAAGGACGGCGCCTTGCGCGCCCGCGTGCGTCGGCTGGTGCGCCGTGGCGATGCGCTGATGCGCGGCGGCTATCGCCGCCTGGCACAGCTTCCGCCACTGCCGTTGCAGTAGGGGGGACGTTTCGCAGCCCCTGCAATTCGTCCCTTAGCAAGAAGCCTCGCTTTCTTGAAAGTGCCTTCATCCGGCTGCGTGGTGTGGCCGGGCTTGATGGAGGTTCATCCCATGCGACCAGCTCCCTTGCGGCCTGCCGCCACTGTCTCGACCGCTGCCGCGCAGCCGCAGCGTTACCTCACCAACGACGAAGCCGCCGAGTACCTGCGCTTGTCGCCGCGCACGCTGGAAAAGCAGCGCGTGATCGGCGGCGGCCCGCGCTTTCGCAAGTTCGGCCGGCGCGTCATGTACGCCGTGGCCGACCTCGACGCCTGGGCGGCCGACCGCAGCTTCGAGACGACTTCCGATCCCGAGTACGCCGAGCACCACTCGGCGGACAGCCGTGCGCGCTGATCGCTGGCGCGCGCCAGGCCACAGCCATGTCCATCTCCGCGCTGCCATTCCGGCAGCGGCCCCCGCAAGAACGCGAACAGCTCGACCTGTTCCGCGCCTTGCCGGGCGACATGGCACCGCGCGACAGCCAGGACTTGATGGCCTATTCGTTCTTCTCGCTCGCCAAGTCCAAGCGGGTCAAGCCCATCGACTTCCGGGCGGGCAACGTCACGATCCGCGTGGAAGGCACGCAGGAGCATGGCATCGCCACGATTTGGGATGCCGACGTGCTGATTTGGGCGGCCTCGCAGATCGTGGAGGCGAAGGATGCGGGCCTGCGGCCATCACGGCTGATCCGCGCGACGCCCTACGAGATCCTGCGCTTCGTCGGGCGCGGCAAGTCGCTGCGCGACTACCAGCGCCTCAAAGCGGCCTTGGATCGCCTGCAATCGACCACGGTGGCCACGTCCATCCGCGAGACAACCGGGCGGCGTTTGCACCGCTTCTCGTGGATCAACGAATGGAAGGAACTGGCCGATGCCAGCGGCACGCCGTTGGGCATCGAGCTGATCTTGCCGGACTGGTTCTATACGGGCGTGCTGAATGCGGCCCTGGTGCTGACCATCGACCCGGCGTATTTCCGGCTGACCGGCGGCATCGAGCGGTGGCTGTACCGCCTGGTGCGCAAGCACGGCGGCAAGCAGGCATACGGCTGGCAATTCGACTTCCGCTACCTGCACCAGAAATCCGGCAGCACCGCCAAGCCCTACGACTTCGCCTGCGACTTGCGCGCGCTCGTCGCGCGGCAGTCGCTGCCCGGCTACGTCCTGGGCATCGAGCGGATGCCGGACAGCGGCGCCGAGCTGCTGACCTTCCGGCCCGTGCCGCATACGGCACGGGGATAACTCCGGGAGAGCCTGTGAATAGTGTCGTGCTATCAGGCGTGCGGGGTATCGTGCTATCAGGCGTGGGACTATCGTGCTATCAGGCGTGCCAATCGGCCGCAAACCCGCGCCAGCACTGGGTTTGCGCGCCCTCTAACTTCCCTAACTTAAATTCTCTAACTTGTAGTAGGGAAACGCCGCTGCGGTGGACAACCGCCACGCGGCCACCAACAGCAGGCAAAACCTGCCACCAGCCGACAGGTTTTGCAGACCGATCAAGGCATGGCTTTCCAGCATGGAGGGCAGCGTCATGATCGTCGCGCTGCTCAACCAGAAAGGCGGCGTGGGCAAGACCACGCTCGCCACCCACATCGCTGGCGAGCTGGCGATGCGCGGCCAGCACGTCGTGCTGCTGGACGCTGACCCGCAAGGGTCATCGCTGGACTGGACGCAACGCCGAAGCCAGCAAGGCTTGCCACGGCTTTTCAGCGCCGTGGGCCTCGCACGCGAAACGCTGCATCAGGAAGCGCCAGAGCTTGCCAGGCGGGCCGATCACGTCGTCATCGACGGGCCGCCGCGCATCGCCGCCCTGGCGCGCTCCGCGCTGCTGGCGGCCGAGCGCGTGCTGATCCCGGTGCAGCCCAGCCCCTACGACCTGTGGGCCAGCGCCGAGATGGTCGCGCTGATCCGCGAGGCGCAAGTCTTTCGGCCTGCGCTGCGCGCGGCCTTCGTCATCAATCGGCGCGTCAGTACCACCGTGATCGGGCGCGAAGCGCGCCAGGCGCTCGCCGACCAGCCGCTTCCTGCGCTGCGCGCCGAAGTGCATCAGCGCATCGTGTTCGCCGACAGCGTGGCCGCTGGCCGGCTTGCACGCGAGACGGCACCGGACAGCGCCGCCGCGCGAGAAATCACCGCCCTGGTGGACGAACTGCTGCGGTGGACGACATGACCGCGAAGCCACCACCGAACAGCAAGCGCGCAGCAAAGCGCGTCGGCATCGGCGCGCGTCCGCCCGCGAATCCGCACGCTGAAGCGTGGATTCGGCAAGGCGACGCCGATGCGCTGGGCAAGGGCGACCTCTACACGGCCCGCCTCACGCTCGACATCACACCCGCCATGCGGGCGCGCATCAAGGTGTCGGCCTTCACGCAAGGCGTGACCGTGGCCGACCTGCTGCGCGGCCTGCTGGAGCGGGAGTTTCCCGAGAACCGCAGGGAGAACACACCATGACCGCATCCACTGCACCTGCTGCCGCGCCTGCCGCTGGCGCGGCCACGGCTGCACTGGCTGCGCCTGTCGGCCAGCCCGCCAGCGCGCCGCTGACGCGCGTGGCGCTGGCCTACATCGAGGCCCGTTTCAAGCTCTACCTGCGCTTCGGTGAACCCGCGCGCACGCACCAGCTCGACCGCTGGCGGCGCAGCGCGGTGTTCCTGCCGGGCGCGGTGTTCTGCCGCGTGCGCTGGCAGGCCAACGACTACGGCACGATCCGCTGGCAGCTCATGGTGATGCAGGCTTGCACGCCGCTGGACGGCGCGCAGCGCATCCCCGGCGTGCAGCCCGGCGCGCGCC
The DNA here is from genome assembly GCF_057621855.1 of Parazoarcus sp. PS-13 R2A. Taxonomy (NCBI): domain Bacteria; kingdom Pseudomonadati; phylum Pseudomonadota; class Betaproteobacteria; order Rhodocyclales; family Zoogloeaceae; genus Parazoarcus; species Parazoarcus sp. PS-13 R2A. The sequence continues at coordinate 13,842 of NZ_JBYEXN010000010.1, read as the reverse complement.
TGCTGCTGCACGCCGAGGGCGACGGGCAAGTGCGCGCCGTGCTGGAGCGCATCGACGCCATCGAGGCGCTGGGCATCGCACCCATCGCCGTCTCGCCCGCGTACTGGCGCACGCTCGCCAACCGGCTCGCGGCGCGCCTGCCGCTGCCCGACTACACCGCCGAGCGGCACGCCGCCTGGCTGACCGGGAGGGCGCTGCCATGACCGCCGTTTCCACTGGCGGCACTGCGCCGCGTCCTCGCTCGCACACCCGCTCACGCTTGCGCGCTCGCATCGTACTCGCGGGCCTCGCCGCCTGCGGCCTTGCTGCGCTGGCCTGGGCGTCCTTCGTGCATCCATTCCCGCGCCTGATCTACAACCCGTCCGACAGCGTTCCCGTGGGCTGGTATCGCGTCGATCCGCTGCACCATCGGCCCGGCTCGCCGCCACGTCCGTTGTCCGTGGACAGCATCGTCCTGACCACGCTGCCGCCAGACGCTGCCGCGCTGGCCGCGCAGCGCGGCTACCTGCCGGCGCGTGTGCCGCTGCTCAAGCGCGTGGGCGCGACCGCGCCGCAGGAGGTGTGCATCGCTGGCGGCATCGTCCGCATCGACGGCGTGCCGTCGGCCGCCGTGCTGCGCGCCGACCGCTGGGGCCGGCCGCTGCCATCCTGGCAGCAGTGCCGCCGCCTCGAACCGGGCGAGCTGTTCCTGTTGAGCGTGACCAACCCGGCATCGTTCGATGGCCGGTACTTCGGGCCGGTGCGCGCGTCCGCCGTGATCGGCGTCGCGCACCCGGTCTGGCTGGAGAAGCGCCCATGATCGCCGCCGATTCGCTGCGCATCATCGTGCTATCGGGCGTGCCGATCCGGTGGCGTTCCGCGTGTCGTCGCGCGTGCAGTGCGAGCGCATCCGCGCCGCACTTCGCGCAGCCTTCCCACGTGCAGGAGTCTTGCCTCGAATGCGCCCGGCCTTTGGCCGTCGCCGCGTTCGCCGGCGCGCTGGCTGCTCGCGCAGCAGCGCCGCCGGGCCGCCGCTGCCCGGAGCGCCAGCGAGGGGCAAAGGCGGAAGGCAAGACAAAAGGACGCGGCACCGGGCCGCGTCGAAAGCCAGTCTGCACATGGGGGGAACGCAGCACGGAGCGGCTTCGCCGCCGTGCCGCGTTCGGCGCGAGGGTCGCGCCAATGCAGGCATGTCCGCGTGCTTCGCACGACAGGACACGCCAGAGCTTGCAGGGAGCACAGCCATGACTGACCGCCGCGATGACGATTTCCGCGTGCGCCCCAGCGCCCCGAAGAACCGGGGCAAAGGCCAGGGGCAGAGCTTCGTTTCCAAGGTGCTCAAGCAGGCCGGCAAAGCCAGCAGCGGCAAGTCGGCGGTGCGCCGTCCTGGGGCGGCAGGCACCGGCCAGCGGCCCGGCTCGCGCCTGGGACGCGGCCATACGGCGGCGCGCTTCGCCGGGGCGAAGCTAACGCCCATGTCGCGGCGCGTGACCATCAAGACGCTGCTGGTCAATCACCAGCGGGCCAGCCCGCAATCGCTCGCCAAGCACCTGCGCTACGTCGAGCGCGACGGCGCAGCAGGCCGCGATGGCGAACCGGGCCGTGCCTACGGGCCACAGGCGGACGAAGCCGACCTGGACGCCTTCAAGGAACGCTGTGCCGACGACCGACACCATTTCCGCTTCATCGTCTCGCCCGAGGACGGGGCCGAGCTGGACGACCTGCGCACCTACACCCGGCATCTGGTGAACCGCATGGAAGCCGACCTGGGCACGCGGCTGGATTGGGTGGCAGTCGATCACTGGAACACCGACAACCCGCATACCCACCTGATCGTGCGCGGGCGCGATGACACCGGCAAAGACCTCATCATCGCGGGCGACTACATCGCCCACGGCTTCCGCCATCGGGCCGCCGAACTGGCGACCGAGTGGCTGGGGCCGCGCACCGAACTGGAGATCCAGCAGACCTTGGGGCGCGAGGTGGAACAGGAGCGGTGGACGAGTCTGGATCGCACCTTGCAACGCGAGGCCGGCGAGGATGGCCGGGTGCATGTCGAACGGCTCAACGAACCCCGCTTGCAGCGCCAACGCCTGCTGCTGATCGGCCGCCTGCAACGCTTGCAGCGCCTGGGCCTGGCCGACGAGGTGCAGCCCGTCACCTGGGCCGTCCATACGGACGCGGAGAAGACGTTGCGCGCCTTGGGCGAGCGCGGCGACATCATCCGAACGATGCAGCGGGCCATGAGCGGCCAGCCGCGCGAACTGGCGGTGTTCGAGCCGGGCCAGAATGACAATGGAAGTGGCCGCAGCATCATCGGCCGCGTGGCTGCGAAGGGACTGGCTGACGAGCTGCACGACCGGGGCTATCTGGTGATCGACGGCACCGACGGCAAGGCCCACTACGTTGCGCTGAACGCCCGCGACGAGCTGGCGAACTACCCCACGGGCGCGGTGGTGGAAGTGAAGGGTTCAGCCGACATGCGCGCTGCCGACAAGAACATTGCCGCGCTGGCGAGCGATGGTCTGTACCGCACTGATCATCACTTGGCAATCGAGCAGGGCCGAACCAAGCCCGGCCGTCACCCGCAGGAGGTTGTCGCCGCCCATGTCCGGCGGCTGGAAGCCTTGCGCCGAGCCGGCATCGTGGAGCGCGTGGCCGAAGGGCTATGGAAGGTGCCGGACGACCTGGCCGAGCGTGGCCGCCAGTACGACGCGCAACGGCTGGGCGGCGTTGCCGTGGAACTGAAATCGCACTTGCCCATCGAGCGGCAGGCCCGCGTCATCGGCGCGACCTGGCTTGACCAGCAATTGATCGGCGGCGGCCGAGGGCTGGGCGACCTGGGCTTTGGCGGCGATGCGAAGCAGGCCATGCAGCAGCGCGCCGACTTCCTGGCCGAACAGGGACTGGCGGAGCGGCGCGGTCAGCGCGTGATCCTGGCGCGCAACCTGCTGGGCACGCTGCGCAACCGGGAACTGGCGCAGGCCGCGAAGGACATTGCCGCTGATACCGGCCTGGAGCATCGCCCCGTGGCCGACGGGCAGCGCGTGGCCGGCATCTACCGGCGCTCCGTCATGCTTGCCAGCGGACGCTACGCAATGCTTGATGACGGCATGGGATTCAGTCTGGTGCCGTGGCGGCCGGTGATCGAACAGCGGCTGGGGCAGCAGATCGCCGCGGCGGTGCGCGGCAGCGGCGTGTCTTGGGAGATTGGAAAGCAGCGAGGGCCATCAATCAATTGAATGACTGCGGATGCGCTATATAGTGCGTTCCGTGGTGGTTCAAGCACAACGTTCTAGGTCGAATTTGAATCGCCTCGGGGCGATTCATCGGCACCGCTACTAGCATTTTCGAATGCGTCGCTTGCACTCACGGTAGCGTCTGCGCAAGCGAAATCAGGCCACTTAAACCAACAGACCTAGGATGATCCAATGAACAGCAAGCACATCGCCGTCGTGACGGGAGCAACCCGTGGATTGGGTCGCGGCATAGCCCGCGCATTGGGTAGCCGCGGCTTCACCGTGTACGTGACCGGGCGCAGCACCGAGGGCTTGGCCAATGCGGTTCGGGAAATCGAGCAGGCCGGTGGTCGGGGCGTGCCCGTCGCCTGCGACCATTCCGATGATGCGCAAGTGCGCGCGCTGTTCGAGCGCGTGCGTGCCGAGAGTGGCCATCTGGATATTCTGGTCAACAACGCGACTCAGGTACATGCTCGGGAACTTACCGCTCCTGGTGGCTTCTGGGAGAAGCCGCTTGATCTGGTGGACATGATCGACGTTGGCCTGCGCTCCAGCTACGTGGCGGCGTACTACGCCGCGCCGTTGATGATCGAGACCGGTGCCAGCCTGATGGCACACATCTCCTTCTATGGCGCGGTGTCCTACCACTACGGGCCAGCCTATGGTGCCGCCAAGGCCGGCACGGACAAGATGAGCTTCGATATGGCCGTTGAGTTGCGCGAGCACGATGTCGCCTCGGTTTCGATCTGGCCGGGGCTCATCTTGACCGACGAGCTGAAGGCAGTGCCGCGCGAATATATTCCGCAGCACGTACTCGATGACCTGCCGAACTTCGAGACACCGGAGTTCTCGGGCCTGGTGATCGAACGCTTGTGGCGTGATCCCGAGCGCATGGCCCGATCGGGAGAGACATTGATCGCGGCGGAGCTGGGCTTCGGCTATGGCATTCGCGACATCGACGGCAAGCAGCCGCGCCTCTATACGGACACGCTCGGCAAGCCATCCGGTCGGTTCCTACGTGCTGCGGGCCGACCATCATAAAGAACATCATGCCGTTCGGTGTTCCCGGCATGCCCGGAACACCGCTGACCCAGAAACTGGTCGGCACCGTCTACCGCGTTGTGGCGCTGGCGCTCGGCGCCGACAAGGCAACCCAGCATCCCCAGCCCGTGCTTCCCGTGTCCTTTTCGTCGGTGTCCGGCCAACGCCGTTGATCCCGAGCGGGCGGAGCGCCTTTGGATGCTATCGGTCATGCTCACCGGCATCAATGCCTTCGCCGTGAAATGAGAGACGGTTATGAAGCAGCGTCACCTTCGCTGATTCTTGGCCGTGGCCGAAGAACTGCACTTCGCCCGTGGAGCGGAGAAACTGCACATGGAGCAGTCGCTGCTGTCGCGCGCCGGATAGGGTTGGTTTGACGTCTGCCCGCCGGTGCGCGCTGGCAGTCGGGTTCCTCGGCAAGCGCACGCGTTCAGAGCACCATGTGTTCCGACAGGTGTCGAAACACCGTGGACACTCGCCGCAGGTGGCGAGACTCTGGAGGGCTCAGTTCGCCGGGCGACGCTCGCTCATAACGCCGCATGGGTACCGTGTCTTGCAACGCTGGCAACCGTGCCACGATAGCAGCTTTGAAGGCACGCGCCACGGCACTTTTGGATAGGCGATGGCATCTTCGCCATCCCTGTCTGGCGCGATGCGCATGTGGCGTTGCCGGCTCGACATCCGTTGCTGGCCAGCTCGTCCAGGTTGTCGATGCGGATGCGCAATTTTGTGATGGGTGCCTCGAATCAGAATCGGTGGCGCATGCCAACTGAGAATGACCGACCTGCTGATACGTTTTGGAGGCGATCCCTCATGCCCACGATATAGACGTCGGTCCGCTTTGAAAGGAAATGTGCGTATCCAGCCGTCAGCGTTCGACGATCGGCACCGTTGGCGTTGAGGAGAACGCTGTTCTGAAAGAAAAATCGGCCTGCCCCAAAGGGCACCGATACCCCTAGTCCGTGGATGTCGAAGTGGTTTGCTGTCGAAGTGTTCTTTACTCGCCCAGTTTGGGCAAAGAGCTTGAAAGCCCCAGTGTCATAGGAGCCACTGAGCTGCCAGGTTTCGGAGTCCTGGACTGCAATCCCTTTCTTGACCTTCTGCCACGCGACCCCTAAACCGAGGCCGGACTTGAAGAAGGTCGCGTTCGCTCCAACGTTGCCGCCGCCGTCTCCTTCCGACATCGCGGTGGATGCGCCAACTGTGAACCCCGAAACCGTGGGGCTCGTGTAAACCACCGAATCACTCCAAACCGAGTCACCTGTCACGGTGCCGCTGGTGAAGTAGTGACGGATGGTGGGCGAATAGCCGAACGACCCCTCTACAGCATTGAAGCGCAGTGAGTTGACGAATAGCGGTGTGCCATGGTGCCCAAAGGTTAAGCGCCCCCAGTCCGTGCTTGAGAACCCGACGAAGCTGTTCCTGCTCCAGAAGGCGTCGCCGGCAAAGCGGCCTTGCTCGCCCGTGTCAGCACGGATAAAGCTCTCAAGCTGGAAGATCACCGATAGACCGCCGCCAAGGTCTTCGGCTCCCCTGAGCCCGAACCAACTGGTTGTCATGCTGCCACTGGAAACGTTCGTTTGCGAGCGCTCGTCGCCGGGAGACTTGATGCTGCCCAAGCTCAGGTCGAGTAGTCCATTAAACGATATGGAGGACTGGGCAAGAGCGGATGGAGCGACGCACACGCCGACCATGATGCAGATTGCCAGTGTGGAGGCCCTGACGAGACGATTGCGACACAGTGGCAGTGACCCGCCAGCGTAAAGGACTTGATTCATGTGACGGCGCTATTGGTGTTGAACTAGCCGTCATGCTAGGAATTTTCAAGCTCCGTCGATACAAGCAAATTCTTGACATCCCGTTGCGGTTTCGGCAGCGGGCACGCTTCTCGCGTTGCCTGTCATCAAGATCGGCACACCAGAGCGAGAGAAAGCACCATGCACATCCACGCAAGAACACTCAAGTATTTCGACATGATTCGCCGTTGCCACTCGATACGAGAGGCCGCACGACACCTTCACGTCTCGGCATCTGCCGTTAACCGCCAGCTACTGCAACTCGAAGAGGAAATCGGTTCACCATTGTTTGACCGTGTAGTGGGGGGGATGCGACTTACTGCGGTTGGAGAACTGTTTGCCCGCCACGTCACCACCGTCCTGCAGGACCAGAACCGTTTTATCAGCGAGTTGGACGCCTTGCGCGGCATCCGGCGAGGCGAACTCAGCATCGCAGCTGTTGAAGGTGTCAACGCAGACGTGTTGCCCAACGTGCTGGAAACGATGGCTACCCGGCACCCTCTAGTGAAGATCGCCATTTCAACCGGCGGCTCTAGCCAGGTCGCTCAAGCTGCGGCGAGCGGTGAAGTAGACCTGGCCATCGGCTACAACGTGCAGCGGTCCGAACTCTTGCACCAGCATGCCGTAGGGCGCTTTTATCTCGGTGTGATCATGAGAACGAACCATCCACTGGCAAAGCGCAAGAGCGTTTCCTTTGCTGACTGTGCACGCTACCCCTTGATCCTGCCCGGACCAGGCCTGTCGATACACGAACAGATACGACAGATCCTTTTGAATTACAAGCGTCCCCTGACCGTTGTGATGGAAAGTGCATCCATCGAACTGGCCCGCACAATGGCCATTCGAGGAGTGGGCCTCGCTTTTCAGACGAGGATCGGCATTGAGAAAGAGATGCGTGAGGGCTCGATGGTGCACTTGCCCCTTTCAGGCCCGAAGCCCATTGTCTCGGAGTTGGGCGTGTACGCAAGGCTCGGGCGATGGCTACCACCTGCCGTGGATGCGTTGCTGCGGGTTTTATCCGAGGAGCTCGCCAGGCGTGAGGCCGAGGAAGAACGCTAGTTTCCCGTGCTGTTTGGGTCGTACGGTTCGTTCCACTGACGACGCCTTGGGATGGTGCGGTCTCTGAAGCAGATTTCCCCATTTCGGCGCATGCATTGTCTGTTGGGGGCTGAACTGCGCTTGCGTCCGCATCTGGATGGTGCATGCGGCATACCTACTTAGGGATGCTGAGTTTTCCGCAACGCCATGCACGAAATTTGACGCTATCGGCATCAGGCAATCCTTTCTACGATGCCAGCACTTCTCCTCTACTCACTTTCACTGGAACTCCCGTGACCCAACCGATCGACCACACCACCGTTCCACTCATCGACATTTCCGGGCTCCGATCTGGCGAGCTATCCCAGCGTCAGGCTGTTGCTCGGGAACTCCGCAAGGCGTGCGAGAACAGTGGCTTCTTCTACATCAAGAACCATGGGATCGCCCCCGTGCTGATCGAGCAGGTGTTGGCAGAAACCGCCTCCTTCTTCGATCAACCCGAAGAAAAGAAGCTGGCGGTCTCCAAATCGAAATCCAAATGCAATCGAGGCTATGAGCCCCTGCGGGCGCAAACGCTCGAGGCAGGAGCGCCCCCCGATCTGAAAGAAAGCTTCTATCTGGGTATCGATCTACCCGAAGATCATCCTTCCGTCAAAGCCGGGAAATTCAATCATGGTCCGAACCAGTGGCCAGAAGATTTGCCCGACTTTCGCCGGGTCACCACAGCCTACTTCGGCGCACTCTACGAGCTTGGCGGCATCATGATGCGAGGCCTTGCGTTGTCCCTCGATTTGCCTGAAAACCACTTCGACGACTTTCTCGATGACGCTACGGCCAATCTTCGCCTTCTTCATTACCCTCCGCAGCCTGTCATCGCGCAGCCGGATGAGAAGGGTTGTGGTGCGCACACGGATTTTGGCGCACTGACATTCCTTCTGCAGGACGATTCAGGTGGACTTCAGGTTCAGCCGGCGAACACCGGCAAGTGGTCGGATGCACCTCCGATTGCGGGCACCTACGTCGTCAACATCGGTGACTTGATCGAACGCTGGACCAATGGTCGGTACAAGTCGACGCTCCACCGTGTGATCAACCGCTCTGGCCACGAGCGGCACTCAGTTCCGTTCTTCTTCACGGGTAACTACGACACGGTCGTCGAATGCATCCCGACATGTTTGAAGGAAGGCGAGGAGCCCAAGCACGCGCCGATAACGGTCGAGCAGCATCTGATGGATTGCTATAAGCGCACATACGGTTAAGAAATGAATCACCACATCGTTCTGATTCATGGCGCCTGGCAGGGAAGCTGGGCGTTCGATGCGTGGACACCCTACCTCCGAGCTCAGGGCTGGAAACCGCATGGCATTGATCTACCCGGAAATGGTTGGGGTAATCCGGGACCCGCGAGTCTGGCGGCATACGTGGACCACGTTTGTGCGGTGCTGAACGACATCGGTGAGCCTGTCGTCCTGGTGGGTCACAGCGGTGGCGGGTTGATTGCCACTGCCGTTGCAGAACGCATGCCTGAGAGGATTGTCTGCTTGGTCTATTTGGCGGGGATGATGCTGCCTTCCGGTATGAGTTACGCGGAACTTATTCGGCAGGTGGCTTCTGAAATGCCCGGAGTCGATCTTACGGGGATCGGCGCTCGGCTGGTCTGGACACCAGATCGCCGATTCAGCATCGTCCCCGAGGATGCTGCCCTGGCGGTTTTTCTTCAAGATTGCGACGAGGTGGCTGCGCGACAAGCTGCGGCAAAGCTCCGCCCACAGGATGAAGCCGGTCGCGCGATCATCATCGAATGGACAACTGCACGCGCCGGCAGGGTGCCACGCATCTACGTAGAGGCGCGCCAAGATCTCTCGGTGCCGTTGGTTTTGCAGCGACGCATGCAAGAACTTGTTCCGGGTGCCCACTGCATCAGCCTGGATTGCGGCCACGTTCCGCAACTTGCCCAACCTGGGGAACTCACCAAACAACTCGCCAAGATGCTGGCAGGGTTTTCGACAACAAGACCGGCGACGGCTTAACAAGGAACTTCGATGAAAATTAAAGCAGTTATTTCCACCCTATCGTGCACCCTGCTGTCGGTGGGGGTAAGCGCAGCCGACAAGCTGACTTTCCAGCTCGATTGGCTACCCAATGGGGACAAGGCCTTCGCTTACGTCGCGCTCAAGCAAGGGTTCTATGCGGCTGAGGGCCTGGAGGTTTCCATCATTCCCGGCCGCGGATCGTCGGATGCCATCACTAAGGTTGCTACCGGTGCTGCCGACGTTAGCAACGGTGGTCTCGCTTCTTTGATGATGGCCGCCGCTGAATCGCAAATTCCGGTGAAGGCTGTGATGTCGATCTACTCCATGCAGCCCGACTCGGTCTTTACGCTGAGCGGCAGCGGTATCAACGAGTTGAAGGATTTGGTTGGGAAGACAGTCGCGATGCCCACCTTCTCGTCTTCCAACGTATTGTGGCCCGTCATCCTTCAGACGAACGGCATCGACCCATCCAAGGTCAAAACCGTGAAAGTCGATCCGAGTGCACAGGCGCCATTGCTCGCCCAAGGCCGCGTCGATGCAAGTATCAACTGGACAACGGTGGTGCCTCAGTTCGAGGACGCACTCAAGCAGAGCAACAAGAAGCTCACGGTTATTCCATGGTCCAAGTACGGCTTGGATGGCTACGGAATGAGCCTCTATGCCTCCGACAAGCTCATCAAGGAGCGTCCACAGGTGCTGGCGCGCTTTCTCAGGGCAACGGAAAAGGCCATCCGGTTCTCGGTGGCCAACCCGGAGCAGGCCGCGGCCGACTTGAAGGCTGCCGTCCCTGAAACCGATGCTGTGGTGGCAGCCGCTATGTTCCGCGCCTCTATCCCCCTCATCGACAACCCGATCGCCAAGCGGGACGGATTCGGTGCCTTCAACCCCCAACTGCTGGCCGCGACTTGGAGCTGGGTTGCCAAATCGATGAACTACCCCATGGACAAGGTGAACCCCGAGTCGCTGGTCAATCGATCATTCCTCACGAAGCCGGGGCGATGAACGACGTCATCAGCTTGGAAAATGTGGGCCAGACGTTCGTTGGCAGGGACGGATCGAAGGTCGCCGCGCTTCAGGGCGTCGAGTTGAAGCTGCGCCGACATGAGTTCGTCTCGTTGATCGGGCCGTCGGGCTGCGGCAAATCGACGATCCTGCGCTTGATCGCGGGATTGCTCGCGCCGAGCCAAGGCGCAGTGAAGATCTATGGCATACCCGTGGTCGAACCACGCGATGAAATCGGCATCGTGTTTCAGCGGCCGACACTGCTTCCTTGGGCCAACGTGCTGGACAACATCACGTTTCCCATGAAGCACAAGTATGGACGCGTTGACGCGCGGGACACACAGCGTGCGCACGAACTGCTAGCGATGATAGGCCTATCCGACTTTGCGCAGCGCAGTCCGGGCGAACTCTCCGGCGGCATGCAACAACGCGTCGCCATCGCGCGCTCGCTCCTGCACGATCCGGACATCTTGCTAATGGATGAGCCGTTCTCGGCGCTTGACTCTTTAACCCGTGACGAAATGAGCCTAGAACTCCTTCGCATATGGACCGAGCGACCAAAAACCGTGGTGTTCGTGACGCATTCCATTCAAGAAGCGTTGCTCCTGTCTGATCGGATCGTGGTGATGGGTGCCCGCCCAGGCCGCGTTACGGAAATCATTGATGTGCCGTTCGAGCGTCCGCGAGCCCTCGAGACGCTGACCGACCCGACGTTCCACCAGATGGCCAACGAGATGCGACTGAAGCTTTTCAGTCGGAACAAATCATGAGCGAATCCGAGCGCAAGGTTAATCCGCTGCTGGCGGTTGTGAATACCCATATCTCCATGATCGCGTTCTTTGCGGTGCTGCTGCTGTGGGAACTGGCCTGCCGGGGCCTGCAGATTCCCCAATTTGTGCTGCCCGCACCAAGCTCAATTGCTGGTGCGCTGATAGAAGTGGGCGCTCAACGGTGGTTCGACCACGCATTCGCCACCTTGTCCGTGGCCTTGGCTGGCTACGGCTGCGCCATCTTGGTCGCCTTGCCGCTGGCCATCGGGATCGTCAACTCCGAGTTTCTGTCTCGCTTGATTCTTCCCTGGCTGGTCGTCGTTCAGTCAACACCGATCATCGCGGTAGCCCCGATCATCGTGGTGACCCTTGGAACCGGGCACTTGCCAAAAGTGGTGATCACGATGCTCATTACTTTTTTCCCGTTGGTGATCTCTGCTGCAACTGGTCTTGCGTCGGCACCATCGGAGCTGGTGGAGCTTTCACGATCTCTTCGGGCACCCGTGCGTCGTGAGTATTTGCAGATTCGCATCCCATATGCCATGCCCTATTTGTTCAGTGCATTGAAGGTCGGAATCACCTTGAGCATTATTGGTGCAGTTGTCGCGGAGTTCGTTGCGGCCGAACTGGGGCTCGGTTATCTAATTCTGTTTTCGACTTCTTCGTTCAAGGTTCCTGTTGCGTTTGCAGCGCTGGCGATTCTGGTCCTGACATCGTTGACGCTGTACGGGCTCGTGGCCTTTCTTCAGCGCCGCTTTTTCCCCTGGGGGCTTAAAGGAGCGTGAATTGAACGAAAGATTGGAGGGGCGGGCAGCACTGCTGGCCGAGCGTTTAGTAGGCAAGCCTATTATCGAGAGCATTCCCAATGCCTGTAGCAGTTGGGCCGAGATGCAGGGAAAGCTATCGGTTCTTGTTCAACGGCAAGACCAATTGGCAGGCGTTCCTCAAGTCGCACTGAACCTGCAGCGAAGACTCACCATGAATCCAAATTCCTGTAGCAGATATCAAGCATCGTGAGATGCTTGGAACCTCGCCGTCAATCTATAAATCCAATTGGAACCCCATAAGTGATCTCTGGTTACAGTGTCCAGTTAATCACAAACTGAGGAACTCTTTCGGTATTGGCGCTATTACCAAATTTATTCTTCCAGTATTGATATTCGACTCCCATGTATACACTGTCGGGCTTTCCCCAGAAGTTTCCAACGTCCAATTTCAGCTGAATCTGCGTCAGAACTTGCTGGCTACAGCTTCCATGAGCCCCAATGATATCCATGTAGCCATCAAAAACGAATCGAAAATTCCCCATGCGAATGGGGGCGCTCCAATACGGCGTGATCTGATATGTGGTTGAGTTCCTGCCGCACAACTTGCCTCCGCCGAAGCCGCTGTATGTTCCGACATCTCTAAAGGCAGCAATGTCGACGTTGAAGTAGGAGAACTTCGGCACGTCGAGTTCAACTCCGAGTCCATACGTAAGCACTTTCGGATTCGAACCAAAAGCGCTGTTTTTGCTACCGAAGTTGTAGCCCACGTTAAGATTGGCATCCTTGATGAAGCCAAATGAAAAATCCCTTTTCAAGGCCTTGGAAAGACTAAGGTATACACTCCCCTCGCTATACAACTCACTATACCCGGCGTCTTTGTTGTCTGATTTTGCCATCGAAAGAAAGTAGTAGGAGCGACCCCAGTCAAATCCACTTACGTTCTCGAATTGCAATATATCTTTTGAAAACTTCGGGCCGCCTGTAGATCCGTTGTCGTTATAGCTGCTGCCTCGGCGATACTCAAAATTACTTGTGCTCCAGTCGGCAGACATTGCTGACGTGGCCGACATGGCAACCGCCATTCCAACAGTTCCTACTAGCGAATTGAACTTCATTTGACCTCCAGGGTGGGTGATTCTTGATTGAACTCCTCGCAGAGTCCAAGCTTTGGTAGAGAGTTGATTTGGAGCGCGCCCTGGAAGGACTGTATTTCTCACCTCCTCGAAGTGGATAGATAAATAGCCTCAAACCTCCGGTGAAAATATGGAACGCACCACTGGCGTGCCATTTCTTTCACCCTTCCCTGTTGTGGTGCGGGAGCAAGCGAGTTTGCTGGTTTTTGGTGCACAAGCATCAATGAACGCTTGAACTTCAGGCGTGAGCAGATGCTTGCTGCAGTGGCATCGCTGATGGGTGTGGCCCATGCCCACTAGACTGCCGGGAGAAGGCGCGTGCACGACATACGCCGCTCTAACCGTTGATCTTGTTGGAACGAAGATCAGGCAAGGTTGCGGGCGTTCGGGGGAGGCGGACGGGCGCGAGAACGGCGGTTACAGCGACAAGCTAGAACTACGGCGGCAAAGGGAACTCTGCCATAAAACGACACCGCGCCAGCGATGAACAGGATCACACACGGAACCGCCTTCCGTTCCAAATCTGGAACATGATGTTCCCGCCGGACGCTCCTCAATCCGGCCTCCCACGCCTATATTTACATCATGTTATGCAACAAGGGCCCATCCCTGCTTGCCAAGGCGAGGTTCGGGCAAGTGTGAAATTCCTTTGACCGGTGTTTGAAATGATCATCTATAGCCCCCCCGCTGCAGCCAAGTTTGTTCCCGTTATCGACCTGGCCGACACCTTTTCCAATAATGCTGAAGCCAAGCGTGCTGTTGCGTGGGAAATTCACAAGGCCTGTCGAGACATAGGTTTCTTCTATATCAAGAACCACGGCATCCCCGAAGGTATGCTTCAAGCACAAATTGAATGTGCACGTCGTTTCTTCAGCCTTCCCCAGAGCGAGAAGGATGAAATTGCGTTGAGCCACTCGCCAACAATGCGCGGATATGAGCCCATGGCTTTGCAGACTCTGGACGAAGGATCGAAGCCAGACATCAAGGAAGGCTTCTATGCCAGCGTCGATGGCAGCCAGTCCTATGTAACCAATGGTGCGTATG